>NZ_JBLVKW010000010.1:0-24717 GCF_048270745.1 Streptomyces sp. NPDC056231
TTGAGGCATGGCGGAGCCATGGTGATTGACGACAACGCGGCAGATGTGCGCACCCAGCCCCGCGACGCCGCCTCCCATTTGCCGGTCGGTCTAAGACCGTCCGGGCCTGTGCGGTCTCGTCGCCGAGCCCGCACAGGCCCCGCCCTCACAGGGGCGCGACCGCGTCGGCGAGGCGGCCGAAAACACGGTCCATGCCTCGGACCCCGGCACGCGGTGAGAGACGGCGGCGACCCGTTTTCCGTCAGGAGAACTGCTCCCGCAGCCTGTACTTGAGCACCTTCCGCAACGTCTCGTTGCGCGGCAGCGCGTCCACCACCTCCAGCTGCTCCGGCAGCTTGTGCACCGCGAGCCCCTCCGTGCGCAGATACCCGCACAGCTCCGCCAGCGTCAGTACCCCCGCGCCGGCCGGCTGCTCGACGACCGCGCAGACACGTTCCCCGCGCTCCTCGTCCGGCAGTCCGATCACGGCCGCGTCGGCGACCCCGGGGTGGCGGTGGAGCAGGTCCTCGATCTCCTTGGCGGAGATGTTCTCGCCCTTGCGGATGATGATGTCCTTGAGCCGCCCGGTGAGGACCAGATGGCCGCTCTCCAGGAGATGGCCGACATCGCCGGTGACCAGGAAGCCGTCCGCGTCGAAGGCGTCCCGGGCCGCGTTCAGATAGCCCTGGCAGACGGCTTCCCCGCGGAGCCGTACCTCGCCGTCCGTCCCGTACGGCAGCGGCTTGCCGTCCTCGTCGGTGATCCGTATCTCCATGCCCTCGGGCGGCCGCCCCTCCGTCTCGGCGAGGTGCTCCGCCGTGTCGTCGGGGGCGCCCATCGTGATCATCGGAACCTCGGTCATGCCATAGCCGTGGGTGAGCTGGATGCCCATCTCCCGTACGACCGCGTGGTAGATCTCCGGCGGTTTCGGCGCGCCGCCGCCCGCCAGCAGCCGCAGCGTGGGGACCACCTTGCGCGTCGGGTCCTTGCGCTGTTCGGTCAGGAACATGGAGTAGAAGGCGGTCGAGCCGCCCGCGACCGTCACCCTGTGGCGCCGGTAGCCGTCCAGCGCCCCGGGCATCGCGAAGTGCTCGAACAGGACCGCCGGGAATCCGTACAGCAGCAGCATCACGGTGTAGTCGGGCCCGGCGATATGGGCGAACGGGAACGCCATTGAGCCGATGTCGTCGGCCGACAGGTGCAGTGCGTGGGCCAGGCACGAGCCGCCCGCGATCAGGCTGCGGTCGGTGTGCAGGACGCCCTTCGGGTCGGAGGTGGTCCCCGACGTCCAGTAGATCCAGCGCACCGCCGTACCGTCCGTGGGAGGGGGCGGGAGCACGGCGGGGTCGCCGTCCGGCAGCTCCTCGTACGCCTCGAGGAGCTGCGGCGGCTGTTCGAGGTCCGCGGCGATCCGGTGCGCCATCGCGGTGTGGTCGAAGCCGCGCCAGGTGCCGGGCACGGCGAAGAAGCCGGCTTTCGACTCGCGCAGCGCGAACCCCACCTCGCGGTCCCGGTAGAACGGGATGACGGGCGACTGTACGGCCCCGAGCCGGGTGAGGGCGAAGGAGAGCAGCGCCGTCTCCAGGCGGGTCGGCAGCTGCCAGGCGACGACGCTGCCGGGGCGCACCCCCAGCCCGTACAGGCCGGCCGCGACCCGCTCGCAGCGGTCGCGCAGCTCGCCGAAGGTGAGGGTGCGGTCGTCCTGGATGAGGACGGGGCGGTCCGGGGTCAGCGCGGCGCGGCGCTCGATGAGTTCCCAGAAGGTGGCCGATGCGCCCAGGGCGTGTGCGGTCTCGTTCACTGCGTTCCCCGCTCCCTCTTAGCTGACGGGTAGTCAGATCGTGCGGAGAGCGTAGAGCGCTGCGCCTTGTCGGTCCAGGGGTGCGGGGCTAGCCTGAGAGCCGAGTCAAATCTGACGGGGCATCAGATACATGCCTTGTGCGCCGAAGGGGACACCATGACGGAACTGCCTCGGATCGTCAGCGTCGACGACCATGTGATCGAGCCGCCGCACCTCTTCTCGACCTGGCTGCCCGCCAAGTACCGCGACCGCGGCCCGCAGCCGCTCACCGCCGGTATCGGCGAGCTGGCGTACACCGGCGGCAAGTACGTCATCACCATGGATCCGGACGGGCCGCCGACCGACTGGTGGATCTACGAGGACCTGAAGTTCCCGTACAAGCGGAACATCGCCGCCGTCGGCTTCGACCGCGACGAGATGTCGCTGGAGGGCATCACCCGGGCCGAGATGCGGCGCGGCTGCTGGGACCCCGTCGAACGTCTCAAGGACATGGATCTCAACCATGTCGAGGCGTCGCTCTGCTTCCCCACCTTCCCGCGCTTCTGCGGCCAGACCTTCGCCGAGGCCAAGGACAAGGAGGTCGCGCTCGCCTGTGTGCGTGCCTACAACGACTGGATGGTGGAGGAGTGGTGCGGCGACAGCGACGGCCGGCTGATTCCGCTCTGCATCATCCCGCTCTGGGACATCGGCCTGGCGGTCGCCGAGATCAGGCGGAACGCCGCCCGCGGGGTGCGGGCCGTGACGTTCTCCGAGATCCCCACCCATCTCGGCCTGCCGTCGATCCACAGCGGCCACTGGGATCCCTTCTTCGCCGTCTGCCAGGAGACCGGCACGGTCGTCAACATGCACATCGGGTCCAGTTCGCAGATGCCCGCCGCGTCGCCGGACGCCCCGCCCGCCGTCCAGGCCTCGCTCTCCTTCAACAACGCGATGGCCTCGATGATGGACTTCCTGTTCAGCGGAGTGCTGGTGAAGTTCCCGCAGCTGAAGCTGGCCTACAGCGAGGGCCAGATGGGCTGGATCCCGTACGCCCTGGAGCGCGCCGACGACGTGTGGGAGGAGCACCGGGCCTGGGGCGGGGTGCGCGATCTGATCCCGGAGCCACCGTCGGCGTACTACTACCGGCAGATGTTCTGCTGCTTCTTCCGCGACAAGCACGGGGTCGCGTCGCTCGACGTGGTCGGGCGGGACAACGCCACCTTCGAGACCGACTATCCGCACGTCGACTCGACCTTCCCGCACACGAAGGAGGTCGCGCTCGACCACGTCAAGGGACTGGACGACGAGACCGTCTACAAACTGATGCGCGGAAACGCGATCAGGATGCTGGACCTGGATCTCGACCGGGACCGGGGCCGGTAGTGGATCTCGCGGACACGGACGAGGAGCAGGAGTTCCGGGCGCGGCTGCGGGAGTGGCTCGCCACGGTGCTGCCCGGGCTGCCGGCGAAGCCCGGCCCCGACGACTGGCCTGGCCGGCGGGCCTACGACACCGCCTGGCAGCGCATGCTGTACGACGCCGGGTACGCGGGGCTGCACTGGCCCGTCGACGCGGGCGGGCGAGGCGCCACCCCCACCCAGCACCTGATCTTCCTGGAGGAGACGGAGCGGGCCGGGGCGCCCTACGTCGGCGCGAACTTTGTCGGGCTCCTGCACGCGGGTCCCACGATCGCGGCCGAGGGCACGGCCGGGCAGCGCGCCCGCTGGTTGCCGCCGGTGCTGCGCGGCGACGAGATCTGGTGCCAGGGGTTCAGCGAGCCGGAGGCGGGCTCCGACCTGGCCTCGCTGCGGACCCGGGCGGTCCGGGACGGCGACCACTATGTCGTCACCGGCCAGAAGATCTGGACCTCGCACGCGGAGGTCGCCGACTGGTGCGAGCTGCTCGTGCGGACGGATCCGGCGGCGCCGAAGCACCGCGGGATCAGCTGGCTCGCGATGCGGATGGACGCCCCGGGCGTCACCGTCCGCCCGCTGCGCACACTCGCCGGATCCACCGAGTTCGCCGAGATGTTCCTCGACGAGGTGCGGGTGCCGGTCTCCCACCGGGTCGGCGCCGAGAACGACGGCTGGCGGGTCACCATGGTCACCCTCTCCTTCGAACGCGGTACGGCGTTCGTCGGCGAGGTCGTCGCCTGCCGCCGCACCCTGAACGCCCTGGCCGCCGAGGCGCGGCGCAGCGGCCGCTGGGACGACCCGGTGCTGCGCAGGACGCTCGGCAGACTGAACGCCGAATTCCGGGCGCTGTGGCGGCTCACCCAGTGGAACGTCGGCGAGGCCCAGCGCAGCGGCGGCGTCCCCGGCACCGGCGGCTCGGTCTTCAAGCTGCGCTACTCGCAGGCCCGCCAGGAGCTGTACGACGCGGCCGCGGAGGTACTCGGCGCGGACGGGGCCGATCTGGACCGGGACTGGGTCCTGGACCGGCTGACCTCGCTCTCGTACACGATCGCCGCGGGCACCTCGCAGATCCAGCGGAACATCGTCGCCGAGCGGATCCTCGGCCTGCCGAAGGGGCGCTGAGCGGACTGTGGACTTCCAGCTTTCGGACGACCAGCGGGTCCTGCGGGCAGGGATGCGGGAACTGCTCGCCGGCCGCTTCGGCAGGGACCGGATGCGGGCCGCCCTCGACACGGGCGTGGCCGTCGACCGGGGGGTGTGGGGGGAGCTGGGCGCGGCCGGGTTCTTCGCGCTGCGGCTGCCCGAGGCGGACGGCGGCGTGGGGCTCGGGCTGCCCGAGTCCGTGCTCCTGTTCGAGGAGGCGGGGCGGGTGCTGCTGCCGGGACCGCTGGCGGCCACGCATCTCGCCGCGGGGGCGGTGAAGGGGGCGGCGGACGGCGGGGCGGTGGTCGCGGTGCTGGACGAGGGGCGGCCGGTGGCCCATCTGGAAGCGGCGGACGCGCTGATCGCCCTGGGGGGCGGGGCGGCGCGGGTCCTGGAGGGGGACGACGTGCGGGAGCTCGTACGGACGGCGCGGCCCGTACGGTCACTCGACCCGCTCACGCCCCTGCATCGTGTGACGGCGGGCATCGGGGACGGGACCCCGATGCCCGGTGCGGCGCCGTTCCGGCTCGAAGGTGCCCTGCTGACCGCTGCCGAGCAGCTCGGCAGCGCCGCCCGGACCACCGAGATGGCCGTCCGGCACGCCCGTGACCGCGAGCAGTTCGGATCGCCGATCGGCGCCTTCCAGGCGGTCAAGCACCTGTGCGCCCAGATGCTGGTGCGTGCCGAGGTGGCCCGTACGGCGGTGTACGCGGCAGCGGTGACCGCTGACCCGGCCGAGATCGCGGGCGCCAAGCTGCTCGCCGACGAGGCGGCCGTCCGCAACGCACGGGACTGCCTCCAGGTGCACGGCGGCATGGGCTTCACCTGGGAGGCGGACGTTCATCTGCATCTCAAGCGGGCGTGGCTGCGGGCCGGTCAGTGGCTGACGGCGGCAGAGGCCGAGGAGGCCCTGGCGGAAGACCTGTGTGGAGTGCACGCATGTGACGGGGGCGACTCCTGAGGTTCACGCTGCGGAGTCACCCGGTGCAGTCGGTGAGTGCCGATACCGGCTTGTGTCCGTTGCGTGATTCGTCACGGGCCGCAGTTGCCCTCTGCTCGGGTACGCTCCGTGGGATGCGAGTGGTTCTGGAACCGAGCGATCCGGGTGTTGCCCGTGCGGCGACTCCGGTCCGGACGAGGTGCCCTGCTCGCGGTCCACGCAGAAGCGCCGGGCCTGCCCGGGGAGCGTTCCGCGCGGCTTCGGTGCGCTGCTGTTCGACTCCCCGTGACGGGCGTCGCACAGTATGCACCACGCGTACTCCTTCGCGCTGGAATATGCCTGAAGCGCTTGTTGCGGTGACTGTACGTCAACCATGCTGTCTCGCAAGGGAATCACGTTCCGTGACCCTGAGGAGGCGCGAGGCGATGTGTCCGCCGGTTCGGATGGTGTGAGCGGTGCAGGTGCTTCAGGTTCAGCTGGAGGTCGGTCCGGATCCCGCGGAGGTCGGGCGGGCCCGTAGATGGGCGCGGTCCAGACTGGTCGGCTCCGGGATAAGGGACGACGAGCCGCTGGCCGAGACGCTCATCCTGCTGATCTCGGAGCTGGTCACCAATGCGATCGTCCACACCGGCTGTCCGGCCGTACTGCGCATGCTGTTCGGCGCGACGGGAGCCGCCGGGGCGGCCGGGACCGTACGGGTCGAGGTGGCCGACACCAGTTGCCGCCCGCCGCAGCAGCGGTACGCGCAGGGTGAGGACACCGGCGGCCGCGGCCTGGAGCTGGTCGACGGCCTCGCCGACCGCTGGGGCTGGCAGCCGGAGGGCGCCGGAAAGCGGATCTGGTGCGAGGTGGACCGGGGCGCGCCGGTGGTGCAGATGCGGGTGGGTGCGCAGAGTCCGGGCGTGCCGGGCATCGGCGCCCAGAGCACTGGCCCGCACGAACCGTCGCGCGCCGTCACACATCACGCGTAGCAGCCGGAATGCGCTGGAACGTTCCTGGCCGCGGCCGGTCAGAGAACGGCGACCGGGGCGACCGGCGTGCCGGTGGCGCCGACGAACGGTTCCGGCATCGCGGAGAGCAGGAAGCCGTAGCGCTTCTCCTCCGCACAGGCTGTGGACAGCGTCTCCAGGTTCCAGTTCTGGCCCTGCAGCATGCCCATCTCGACCAGATCGAGCGCGTGCACGCCCAGCCACAGGTCCTCGATCTCTGCCGGGAAGATCTCGAAGGTCAGCGTGTCGTTGGCGACCGCGGCGACATCGCGGGCACGGAACCACTCGGGCGTCCGGATCGACAGGCCGGGTGACGGATAGGCGTACGCGTGCTTGTCGCCGGCCAGATACACCTGGATCTGCCCGGTGCGTACGAGCACGATGTCCCCGGCCCGGACCCGGATGCCGGCGAACTCCTCCGCCGCGTCGAGGTCTTCCGGGGTGACGGCGTGGTCGCCGGGCAGCCGGTCGACGCCGTGGGCGCGTGCCACGTCCAGCAGGACGCCGCGCGAGACGAGATGCGGGGGCTTGTCGATTCCGCTGAACTCGGCGCCGCCGTGCGCGGTGACGGTGGCGGCGGGACGGCCGTTGTAGATCCTTCCCGAGTGCGAGGCGTGCGTGAGCGCGTCCCAGTGGGTGGCCGCCTGCAGGCCGAGCGTCACGATGTCGTCGCTGGTCGCGACCGTGCCGGGGCCGAAGAGTTCCTGGTTGATCTGGACCATGGCGTGCAGTGGGTTGACCCGCCCCGGAATCAGTCCGCTCTGCACACCGTCCTGCTGGAGCGGGAGCGCGAGAGGGATCCGCTGCCCCGTCCGGACGGTGGCCGCCGCGTCCCGCACCACCGCGTCGGTGATCAGGTTGAGCGTCCCGATCTCGTCGTCCGCGCCCCAGCGCCCCCAGTTGTTCACGCGCTCGGCGATCTCGTGGAACTCGGCGGGCAGGGACATGAGGTCCTCCTCGAATCGGTGGGGCGCCGGGTCTTGTGCTGACGGAGCCGACTGCCCATAAAATCTAACGGTCCGTCAGAAACCGCGGGAAGGGGCCGGGCATGGGGAACTTCTTGGCAGGCAAGGTGGTGGCCGTGACCGGTGCCGGCCGTGGCATCGGACGGGCCGTCGCCATCGCCGCGGCGGCGGAGGGAGCCAGGGTCGTCGTCAACGACTACGGCGTCTCCGTCGAGGGCGGCGAACCGACCAGTGCGATAGCCGAGTCCGTCGTCAAGGAGATCGAGGCCGCGGGCGGCGAGGCGGTCGCGGTCGCCGACGACATCTCCACGATGGAGGGGGGCCGGCGCGTCGTGGACACGGCGCTGGCCCGGTTCGGGCGGATCGACGGGGTCGTGTGCGTGGCCGGGATCCTTCGCGAACGGATGCTGTTCAACATGACCGAGGAGGAGTGGGACCCGGTTGTCGCCACCCATCTCAAGGGCACCTTCACCGTCTTCCGCGCGGCCTCGGCGGTGATGCGGAAGCAGGAGGGGGGCGGCACGCTGATCGGCTTCACCAGCGGCAACCACCAGGGCAGCGTCGCCCAGGCGAACTACAGCGCCGCGAAGGGCGGCATCATCTCGCTGGTCCGCAGTGCGGCGCTCGGCCTGCACAAGTACGGCGTCACGGCGAACGCGGTCGCCCCGGTGGCCCGGACCCGGATGTCCGCGAACGTCCCGATGGAGCTGAAGGAGATCGGCGAGCCGGAGGACGTTGCCGCACTCGTCGTCTACCTGCTCAGCGAGCGGGCCCGCGAGGAGAAGATCACCGGCCAGGTGTACACGATCGCGGGGCCCAAGATCGCTGTCTGGGCGCAGCCGAGGGAGCTGCGGGCGGGATACGCGGAGGGGGCGTGGACCCCGGAAAGAATCGCCGACTTCCTGCCGGGGACGGTGGGGTCGGACCCGATGCCGATGCTGGCGCAGCTGGAGGCGATGGCGGCCGCCGCGGCGGCGAAGGCGAGGCCCAACGCGTGACCTCCCTCCGGGGCTCCGCCCCGGACCCCGCTCCTCAATCGCCGGAGCGGCTGGATTTCCGCCCTACCCGAGGAGTCGACGTGGACTTTGCGTTCGAGGAAACGGACGACGCCTTCCGCCAGGAGGTCCGGTCCTGGCTGCAGGCGCACCTCACAGAGCCCTGCGCCGCCGAGGGCGGCCGCGCCTGGGAGCGCGAGCTGGGCCGCGGCGGCTGGATCGGCCTCGGCTGGAACAGCGGGGCAGCCGGCTACGGAAACCGGCGCGCCACCCTCACCCAGCAGGTTGTCTGGGCCGAGGAGTACGCCCGCGTCAACGCCCCCGCCCGCGTCGGCCACATCGGCGAGAACCTCCTCGCCCCCACCCTCCTCGCGTACGGCACCGACGCACAGCAGCAGCGTTTCCTCCCCGCCATCGCCCGCGGTGAAGAGCTCTGGTGCCAGGGGTACAGCGAACCCGGAGCCGGCTCCGACCTCGCCGGCATACGCACGACCGCCGAATCCGACGGCACCGGCCGCCGCACCGTCACCGGCCAGAAGATCTGGACCTCGCTCGCACGGGACGCCGACTGGTGCTTCGTCCTCGCCCGCACCACCCCCGGCTCACAGCGCCACCACGGACTTTCGTTCCTGCTCGTACCGATGGACCAGCCGGGCCGTATCGAGGTGCGGCCGATCCGCCAGATGTCCGGCACGAGCGAGTTCAACGAGGTCTTCTTCGACGGCGCGTTCGCCGAGGAGCTCGTCGGCGGCGAGGGCAACGGCTGGGCCGTCGCCATGGGCCTCCTCGCCCTGGAGCGCGGTGTCTCCACCCTCGTCCAGCAGATCGGCTTCGCCGCCGAACTGGACCGCGTCATCCGTGCCGCCGTCGACAGCGGCGCGGTCACCGACCCCGTGCTGCGCGAGCGGCTCGTCCGGCAGTGGGCGGAGCTGAAGACCATGCGCTGGAACGCCCTGCGCACCCTGGGCGGTTCGGGCGACCCGGGTGCCCCCAGTGTCGCCAAGCTGCTCTGGGGCGGCTGGCACCGACGTCTCGGCGAACTCGCCGTGGAGATCAGGGGCGCCGCCGGAGCCGTGGGTCCGGACGACTGGTCGCCCGCCGAGCCGTACGAACTCGACGAAGCACAGCGCCTGTTCCTGTTCACCCGGTCCGACACCATCTACGGCGGCTCGGACGAGATCCAGCGGAACATCATCGCCGAGCGGGTGCTCGGCCTACCGAGGGAGCCGAGATGAGAGGCGTCGTCTTCGACGGCAAGCGGACCGAGGTAGTCGACGACCTGGAGATACGCGACCCGGGCCCGGGCGAGGTGCTGGTCGCGGTGGCCGCCGCGGGCCTGTGCCACAGCGATCTGTCGGTCGTCGACGGAACCATCCCGTTCCCGCTGCCGGTGGTCCTCGGGCACGAGGGCGCGGGCGTGGTGGAGGCGGTCGGCGCGGGCGTCGTCCATGTCGTGCCCGGCGACCACGTCGCGCTCTCCACCCTGGCCAGCTGTGGCGCGTGCGCCCAGTGCGACCGGGGCCGGCCGACGATGTGCCGCAAGGCGATCGGGATGCCTGGGCAGCCGTTCTCCCGGGGCGGCACACCTCTGTACCAGTTCGCGTCCAACTCCGCGTTCGCCGAACGGACCCTGGTCAAGGCCGTGCAGGCGGTGAAGATCCCGGCGGACATCCCGCTGGCCTCCGCGGCCCTGATGGGCTGCGGCGTGGTGACGGGCGTCGGAGCCGTACTCAACCGGGCGAAGGTCGACCGCGGCGACACGGTCGTCGTGATCGGCACCGGTGGCATCGGGCTCAATGTGATCCAGGGCGCCCGGATCGCGGGCGCGCTGACGATCGTCGCGGTGGACGCCAACCCGGCGAAGGAGACGGTGGCGCGGCAGTTCGGTGCGACGCACTTCCTGACGTCGGCGAAGGCCGTGCGGGAGATCCTGCCGAGCGGCGCCGACCACGTCTTCGAGTGCGTGGGCCGTACGGAACTGATCCGTCAGGCGATCGACCTGCTGGACCGGCGCGGCCAGGCGATCCTGCTGGGCGTCCCGGCGGCGACGGCGGAGGCGTCGTTCCTGGTCTCGTCGTTGTACCTGGACAAGTCGATCCTCGGCTGCCGGTACGGCTCCTCCCGCCCGCAGCGCGACATCGCGCTGTACGCGGAGCTGTACCGGACCGGTCGCCTCATGCTCGACGAACTGGTCACGGAGACGTACCCGGTGGAGGACTTCGCGAAGGCGGCGGACGACGCGCACCACGGAAGGGTGGCGCGCGGGGTGCTGGTCTTCTAGGGCGTGTTCCGAAAGCAGCGTCGTCCGCCCGTGGGACGGAGCTGCGGCGCGCCACCGGCCCGGCGGTGGGAAACCGCCGGGCCGTGCCGTGGGGTCAGCGAAGGTGAGCGGCTGGTGCAGCCGCCCCTGCCGGACGGCCTTCCGTGCGGGGCGTAACCCGAAAGGGCGGCGTTCGCCGAGCAGGGGCGCGGAGCCGAGGAACGCTACGGCCGGTCGCGGCCGCAGCCGCAGGCCCTGTGTCGTCCGCCGTGCACCGCCGCGTATGCCGACGGGCGGGGCCCGGTGGCGGCCCGGTCGACTCGCGCGGCCGCGGCCCGGCCCGCCGTGGTGTGCGCGTCGTGGACGACCCGGCCGCCCACCAGGGTCAGTTCGACACGGGTGTCACTGATGTCCGCCACCGGGCATCGCGTCACATCACGGTCGAGAACGACCAGATCCGCGGCCAGACCGCGCCGGACCGTTCCCGTCAGATGGTCCATGCGCAGCTGCCATGCCGTCCCGTGCGTGTGCATGCGCAGAGCCGACGTACGGCTCAGCCCCTCCAGCTCCCGGTAGAGCGGGCCGTCGCCCTCCGCGCCTGTGCGGTCGATCGCCGTACGGACCTGGTTCCACACCTGGAGCGGGTCCACCGGCCAGTCCGAGCCGCCCGAGAGCCGGGCCCCGTGCCGCTCCAGGGAGCGGGCGGGGTACATCCACCGATGCCGCTCGGGCCCGATGTACGGCAGGAGGGCGTCCATCGTCCACGTGTCCTGTAGCGCCCACTGGAGCTGCATGCAGGCCACCACGCCCAGCGCGGCGAACCGCCCCAGGTCCGCCGGGTCCACCAGCTGGAGGTGTGCGATGGTGTTCCGGGCGTCGCGCAGCCGGGTCGTGCGCCGGGCGTACGCATATCCGTCGAGTGCCGTGCGCACCGCGCGGTCGCCGAGCCCATGGGCGTGCAGCTGCCAGCCGGCCCGGTTGAAGGCCGCGGTCAGCCGCCCGTAATCCTGCCCGGAGACGTACAGCTCACCCCGGTTGTCCGTCGGGTGTCCGGAGCCGTCCAGATAGGGCTCCAGGAGCGCCGCGGTCTGCGCCGGGTACTCGATCACCCCGTCGAGGAACACCTTGATCATCCCGAACCGCAGCCCAGGTACGTTACGGAAAGAGCGCTGCAGCCCGCGCGCGTACGCAAGCGCTGCCTTCGGGTCCTTCGCCAGGTCCGTGTCGATCCTGATCGCGGGGACGATCCGCTGCGGCAACATCCCCGCGTTCGCGAGAGCCTGATACGTCGCCAACTCGCTCTGCCCGACCATGGCGTCCATCATCGTGGTCACCCCGGAGGCCGCCACCTGGGCGAGGACCCGGGAGCAGGCGGCGACCAGTTCGGCCTCGCTCGGCTCCGGGATGTGGCGGGTCACCAGGCCCTGGGCGTCGTCCTTGAGCACCCCGCTGGGCTTCCCGTCCGGCCCCTTCACGATCTTCCCGCCCACCGGATCGGGGGTCGTCGCGGTGATGCCCGCGATCTGCAGGGCGCGGGCGTTGACCCAGGCGTTGTGGCCGTCGCTCGCGAGGAGGGCGATCGGGCGACGGGTGGGGAGGGTGTCGAGCAGGGAGTGGTGGGGCAGGGTGCCCTGCGGCAGCAGCCCGACCGGGTTCCAGTCCGAGACCACCAGCCAGCCGTCGGGCTCCTGGCCGGGCGTGTCCTTGAGGAAACCCGTGAGGATCGCCACGAGTTGCTCGGCGGTCGTCTCGGCGCCCTCCAGGGAGGGGCGCAGTGAACGCTCGCCCGCGCCGAGCGGGTGCACATGGCCGTCGTGGATGCCGCTCATCACGGTAGCCCCGCGCGCATCGACGATCTCGGTGTCCCGTCCGGCGAGGCGGCGCAGTTCGCGATTTTGGCCGGTGGCGAGAATCCGGCCGTCGCGCCCGACGGCCACAGCCTCGACGGGGCGGGCGCCGGGCAGCCCGGTGAACACCTGTGCGTTGTGGATGACCATGGCCGCGGAACTGCGGTGCGCGGCGCCCCGCTGCGCGGCGGCCGCGGGGCCGGCCGCCACACCCACCAGTCCGGCCGCACCTGCGGCGAGCACGCTCCGCCGGGCGAAAGAAGAGGTCATGACTACTCCAAGGGTTGCGCTGCGTTACCGTGGCCGGACCCTCATTGATTAACGCCGTAACCAGAACCCACCCCGTACGACGGAATCCGCACCGCAATCCATACGATGGCGCCATGTCAGGGCCCACCCTCGCCGACGTGGCACGCGCCGCGGAGGTCTCCACCGCCACCGTCTCGCACGCTCTCAACGGAACCGGTCGGCTCGCCGACTCCACGCGCCGCCGGGTCCGCGAGGTGGCCACCGCGCTCGGCTACGGCGCCCGGCGAATCCCGCGTACCGGAGGGACCCTGGGCGTGGCCGTCACGACCTACGCCGGAACGGCCTGGAACTTCCTCGAAATCCCTTACTTCGCCCGGCTCCTGACCACTGCCACCGCCACCGCGC
This sequence comes from Streptomyces sp. NPDC056231, assembly GCF_048270745.1. Classification (NCBI taxonomy): domain Bacteria; kingdom Bacillati; phylum Actinomycetota; class Actinomycetes; order Kitasatosporales; family Streptomycetaceae; genus Streptomyces; species Streptomyces sp. NPDC056231. The sequence continues at coordinate 12,968 of NZ_JBLVKW010000010.1, forward strand.
ACGCCCACGGCTACGCCCTGACCATCCTCCCCGCCGCCCGCGGTGTCGCGACGCCGTGGCACACCCTCACCGTGGACGGCATGCTGCTCCTCGACAGCCCCGCGGGCGACCCGGTGCTGCGTGCCCTGCGCGCCCGAGGCATCCCGCTCGTCTTCGACGGCCGGCCCGTCGATCCGAGGCCCGGGGACGTCTGGGTCGACAACGACCACACCGCCACCACCCGCGAGGTCCTCGGCCACCTGGTGGCCTCGGGCGCCCGGCGGATCGCCCTGCACGCCGGGTACGGCGACGAGCACTACACCCGGGCCGTGACCCGCACGTACGAGCAGTGGTGCCGCGAGCACGGCCACCAGACGCTGTTCCTCACCTGCGACCCGTACGACACCCCGGGCCACGCCTTCGACGCGGTCTTCGCCGCCCGCGCCTGCGACGCGGTCTACACGGTCTACGACCCCGGCGGCCGCCAGGTTCTGGCTGCGGCGGCCCGCCACGGCCTGCGGATCCCCGACGACCTCCTCCTCGTCTGCGCCAGCGAGGACCCCGCCTACGCCGAGAACGATCCGCCGGTGAGCACCGTGACCCTGCGCCCCTCGACGATCGCCGAGACCGCGGTGACGGCCCTGGTCTCCCGCCTTTCTCCCACCGCCCCGCCACTATCCCCTGGCGCCCTGACCGTTCCGGCGGTCCTGCAGCCCCGCGGCTCCTCACGCCGCCGCACCCGGCCCCGCCGACAAGGGCCACCGTGATCCGACGGACGGCCTGCACATGGCCGGACCCGGGCCGGAGTGCCGCGTCTCGCACCGCGGGCCCGGCCCTGCGATCGTGCGAGACGGGTGCGGCGGTCGACACCGCCGTGCCGGACGGGGCCGCCTATGCCCTCCCCGCCCGGAACGTGCGCCGGTACACCGTCGGGGACACCCCCAGCGCCGCCTGCAGATGCTGCCGCAGCGACGTGGGCGTCCCGAAGCCCGCGTCCCGCGCCACCTGGTCGATCGACAGGTCCGTCGACTCCAGCAACTGCCGGGCCCGCTCGACCCGCTGCCGGGTCAGCCACTGCACGGGGCTGACCCCGACCTCCTCCCGGAACCGGCGGGTGAACGTCCGTACGCTCATCGATTCCTGCTGCGCCATGTCGCGCAACAGGATCGGGCGCTCCAGCCGGCCGAGCGCCCAGGCCCGTGCCGAGGTAGTGGTCGCGAACTGCGCCTCGGGGACGGGGCGCTGGATGTACTGGGCCTGCCCGCCGTCCCGGTGCGGGGGTACGACCGTGCGGCGGGCGACGTCATTGGCGACGGCGGTCCCGTGGTCGCGGCGCACGATGTGCAGGCAGAGGTCGATTCCGGCGGCTACCCCGGCGGAGGTCAGCACGTCCCCGTCGTCGATGAACAGGACGTCGGGGTCGACCTGGACCTGCGGGAACAGCTGCTGGAAGTGGTCGGCGGACGACCAGTGCGTGGTGGCGGGGCGCCCGGCGAGGAACCCGGCGGCGGCGAGGACGTAACTGCCGGTGCAGATCGAGACGAGCCGGGTGCCCGGCCTGATGTGCGCGAACGCCGCGGCGAGCTCGTCCGTCAGCCTGCCCTCGTCGAAGACGGGGCCGAGTTCGTACGAGGCGGGGATGACGACCGTGTCGGCGGTGGCCAGTGCTTCGGGGCCGAGCTCGACCGTGATCGTGAAGTCCGCGTCGGTGGAGACCGGTCCCGGTGGGCGGACGGAACAGGTAACGACTTCGTACAGTTTCCGGCCCTTGTCATGCGGCTCGGAACTGCGTGCCAGGCCGAAGATCCTTTGAGGGATGCCCAGTTCGAACGGGAGCACCCCGTCGAGGGCGAGGACGACGACTCTGTGTTTCACAGCAAGGCTCCCTTCACCCCTAGTGGTATAGACCATAAGCTGATACATGTCACCGACGTGAAGGAAAAGTCAGCAGAGCACGAGTGCATTCCCGGCATGACCCGCGCGAACGCACCCTCGCAGTCGTCCCCCTTGGATTCATCGCCCGCCCTGCCGCCCCTGGACATGCGCCGGCACGGCGAACGACCGGGAAGCGAGCTTTGGAACCGTAACTTCCGGCTCTTCTTCATTGCCCGGACCGCCGCACTCTTCGGCGACGGCATGATCCCGGTGGCGCTCACCGCAGGTCTGCTGGGAGCCGGTCGCCCGCACGCGTCCGTCGGCTTCGCGCTGGCCGCCTGGATGGGCCCGCTGGCGCTCTTCGTGCTCTTCGGCGGCGTGCTGGCGGATCGTTTCACCCCGCGTCGAATGATGATCATCGCCGATGCGCTGCGGCTGGTCGGGGCATCGGTGCTCGCCGTCTCCTTCGCGACCGGCAACCCGCCGCTGTGGGCGGTGTACGCACTCAGTGCGGTGGCCGGCGTCGGTGCCGCACTCTTCCAGCCGGGAGTCGCGTCGACCGTGCCCCGGGTGTCGCTGGACGTGCAGCGCGGCAACGCGGTGCTCCGGGTCTCCGAGGCACTGATGACGATGGCGGGCCCGGCCTTCGCGGGACTTCTGGTCGGACTGGCGAGCGCCGGAGCGGTGTACGCGGCGAACGCGGCGACGTTCGCGGTCTCCGGCGTCTGCCTCTTCCTGATGCGGCTCGCCCCGATGGCGTCCGACGCGGTGCAGCGCGGCACGTTCGTCGCCGAACTGGTCGACGGATGGCGGGAGTTCAAGGCCCGCACTTGGCTGTGGGGGGTGATCGCGATCTGGACGGTGTACGGATTCACCGTGATCGGCCCGATGCTCCCGCTGACCGCGGTCGAGGTCACCGAGGCGCACGGCTCGGGGACGTACGGCGTGATGATGGCGGTCAACGGCGCGGGCAGCGTGGTCGGTGGACTGCTGGCCCTGCGGCTGAGACCGCGCCGCCCGCTCGCGGCGGGCGCGATCGCGCTGACCGGTGTGTGCGTGAACCTGGTGGTGCTGGGGCTCCGGCTGCCGGTGTCCGCACTGGGGGTCGGGCAGTTCGTGGCGGGCGGGGTGTTCGCGTTCTGGCTGGTGATGTGGTCGACGACGGTCCAGACACACGTCCCGCCGGAGGCCCTGAACCGGCTGCACGCCTACGACGTGGCGGGCTCCCTGCTGATGCTGGCCGCGGGCCGGGCACTGGCGGGACCGGTCGCGGACGCGGTGGGCGCCCCCGAGGTGCTGCTGGCCGGAGCGGTGATCAACGCACTGGTGGTGGGCGTGCTGCTGGTGGCCCGCCCGATCCGCCGCCTGGAGCGGATCAGGTGAGCCGGCGGCCGCGCCCCGGCCGATGCCTTCCTCCATGGCCCGATTCCTGCGAACCATGTCCTTCCGGCCACTCGTGAGAGCACTCCCCGGGGCCGGATGCTGGGCGACGTGACCCAGACAACCGAGAGCGCGGCCGCCCGGGACGAGGACCGCCCGGCCGGCCGCACACCGTCTCGCGGGCCCTCCCGCCTGCGCATCCATCGCGCCTGGATCGTCGCCGTCGTCACGTTCGTGACGATCATCGGCGGCGCCGCGTTCAACTCCCTGCCCGGCCTTCTCATCGACCCGCTGCACACGGAGTTCGGCTGGTCGCGCGGGGAGATCGGGCTCGCTGTCTCGATCGACATGGCGCTGTACGGACTGACCGCGCCGTTCGCCGCCGCGCTGATGGACCGGTTCGGCATCCGCCGGGTCGTCGTCGTGGCCCTGTCCGCGGTCGCGGCGGGGGCATTGGCCAGTGTCTGGATGACGGCCTCCTGGCAGCTGATGATCTATTGGGGGCTGCTCGTCGGCCTCGGCACCGGCTCGATGGCGCTGGCCTTCTCGGCCACGGTCACCAACCGCTGGTTCGTCGCCAGACGTGGCCTGGTCACCGGCATCCTCACCGCGGCCGGCGCCTCCGGCCAGCTGGTCTTCCTGCCGCTGTGCGCATGGATCGTCGACGAGCACGGCTGGCGCCCGGCCTCGGTCACCGTCGCGCTGGCCGCGCTCGTCGTCGTCCCGTTCGTCTGGCTCCTGATGCGTGACCACCCGGCCGATGTGGGCCTGGCCCCCTACGGCGGTGCGTACGCCGAGAAGCCGGCGCCGGGCCGGGGTGCGGCGGCCCGTACCGTACGCGTCCTGGTCGACGCCGCCCGCACCGGACCGTTCTGGCTGCTCGCGGGCACGTTCGCGATCTGCGGCGCCTCGACCAACGGCCTGATCCGTACGCACTTCGTGCCGTCGGCCCACGACCACGGCATGCCCATCACCGCGGCCGCCTCGCTGCTCGCCGTCATCGGGGTCTTCGACATCATCGGCACGGTCTTCTCCGGCTGGCTCACCGACCGCTTCGACGCCCGCCGGCTCCTCGCCGTCTACTACGCGTTGCGCGGCGTCTCGCTGCTCTTCCTGCCGATGCTGATGGCACCGGCCGTGCACCCGCCGATGGTCTTCTTCATCGTCTTCTACGGCCTGGACTGGGTGGCCACCGTCCCGCCGACGCTGGCCCTGTGCCGTGAGCATTACGGCGAGGACAGCGCGATCGTCTTCGGCTGGGTCCTCGCCTCCCACCAGGTGGGCGCGGCGCTGGTGGCGTTCCTCGGCGGTGTGGCACGCGACGTGTTCGGCTCGTACGACATGGTCTGGTACACGTCGGGGGCGCTGTGCGCGACGGCGGCGCTGATGGCGCTGGTGATCCGGCGGGGCCGGGAGCCGTCCGGCGCCGCCGACGGAATCGGCTGACGGTGCCGGACGCGATCGGGTGCCGAAGCTGAACGGCCACTTGCGCGCCGAGCGGAGGCCCCCTGGTGCACGTTCGCCCATGGATCCGGGCCGGGGCCCCGGTGCACGCTCATCCGGTGAGCGGCCCGAACCGTCCGAAGGTCCCCCGGTGGAACAGCAGCGGATCACTCCCGTCCGCCGCCCACAGCGCCTCCACCCGGCCGACGACGATCAGATGGTCGCCCCCCGTGTGGACGGCCTGGATGCGGCAGTCGATCCAGGCCGGTACGGAGTCCAGCAGCGGTGACCCTGTCGCGGGAGCCGCCTCGTACGACACTCCCGCGAACTTGTCGGCACCGCTGACCGCGAAGCTCCGGCACAGCGCGCCCTGGTCCGCGCCCAGGATGTTGACGCAGAAGGCCCCGGCGCGGGCGATGCGGGGCCAGGTCGTCGACGTGCGGGCGACCATGAACGTGACCAGCGGCGGGTCCAGGGAGAGCGAGGCGAACGACTGGCAGGCGAAGCCCGCCGGCCCCTCCGCGTCGCCCGGGGCATGGGCGGTGACGATGGTGACCCCGCTCGCGAAGTGACCCAGTACGTGGCGGAATTCGGCCGGGTCGACGGGCGGCCGTTCGTCGTCGGCGACGGCCCGCAGATCCGGGCGCGGCAGCGGATCGACCGGTGTCGGCGCTGCGGTGGTGGCGGCGCCGACGGACCTGAGGTACCGGACGGCGGTGGCGGCCATGCCTGCGTGTCCCATCACGCTCCCCATTGAAACTGACGCTGCGTCAGATGGGAAGGCCGGGGACGTGGTTCTACGAGCCCCACGCGCACGGCTGTTCACCATCGCACGGCTGGACGAACGGGGGCTCCCGTCGGAGTCGGCCGCACAGATCGTTGCCGAACCGGCGGCCAACGCGATGGTCCGGGCGCGGCCCGCAAGGACCTGGCGCTGGCCACGCCGGCGGCGATCACACACGCGGGCGATCCGGACATCGGTGCCATGCTCAAAACACTGTCGACCGCTCTGCGGGACGTACCGGAAACCATCGCCGACCCCATCGTCGAACTCACCGCACAGGGCCTGGGCAACCGTCCGGCCGCACAACAGTGCAGGAATCTGGTGGCCGTGGACCTTTCCTTCTACAAGTCTCCCCTTTCGGAAGAGATCCGGGACGAGGGTCGCGCAGAAGGCCGCGCAGAAGGCCGCGCAGAAGGCCGCGCAGAAGGCCGTGCAGAGGGCATCGCGCGGGGCATCTTGCTCCTCCTCGCCCAGGCCGGCCTCGAGGTACCTGACGAGGCCCGCGAACGCATCGCGGACTGTACCGACCTTGACACCCTGAGCCGCTGGCTCCTGCGCGCTCCCGGCGCTGCTTCCGTCGAGGACGTCTTCGCCGGGGAGTAGGCGGACTGCGGCCGGGACCCCCGGTGGCCCACGCCGGCCGGTGAGTTCCGGCCGCACCGCACGGGAGAAGCCTGGGTGCCACGGACCCCGGGCAGTGGCGCCTCGCAGCGGGGGAGGACGACGCGATCGCCTCCGGAGCCCTCACAACCCCCTGTACTTCGGTGCGCGCCGCTCCACGAAGCTCGTCACGCCCTCGTTGGCGTCCTGCGTCGTCATATTGATCTCCTGGGCCATCGCCTCCGCCGCGAAGGCTGTCGCCCGGTCGGAGTCCAGCGATGCGTTCACCAGCTGCTTGGTGAGGGCGATCGCCCGGGTGGGGCCGTCTGCCAGCCGCTGGGCCCATGCGCGGGCTGTCGACGTCAGCTCCTCGTCCGGGACCACCCGGTTGACCAGACCCAGACGTTCCGCCTCCCTCGCCGGGAGCGAGTCGCCGAAGAACATCAGCTCCTTGGCGCGCTGCGGGCCGATCAGGCGTGGCAGCAGATACGCGCCGCCGCCGTCGGGGACAAGGCCGCGGCGCATGAAGACCTCGATGAACTTCGCCGACTCGGCGGCGAGCACGAGATCGCAGGCGAACGCGAGGTGGGCGCCGATGCCGGCCGCCGCGCCGTTGACGGCCGCGACGACCGGTTTCTCGCAGTCCAGGACCGCGGCGATCAGGCGCTGCGCGCCGAGCCGGATGGTGCGGGCCACATCGCCGGGGATCCGGTCACCCGTCGACGGCGCGCCGCGCAGGTCGGCGCCCGCGCAGAAGCCGCGGCCGGTGGCGGTGAGGACGACGGCCCGGACCGTCGGGTCGGCGGAGGCCTCGCCGAGGAGCGCGATGACGCGTTCCCGCTGATCCCAGGTGACGGCGTTCATCGCCTTGGGGCGGTTCAGCGTGATCCACGAGACGCCGTTGTCAGTGGCGTGGAGTATCAATGAACTGAGCGGGTCGGCCGATGCGGCGGACCCGGTGTGCTCGGCGGTGTCTTCGGGGGAGGACGGCATGAGGCAGCTCCTTGGCAGAGGGGGTGACGGGTGGGGTGACCTGTCAGCGGCAGACGGCCAGCGCGTCCAGCGCCACCGCGCCCTGCCCGCGCCCCAGCACCGTCAGCGGGTTGATGTCCAGCTCGGCGAGGTCGTCGCCCAGTTCCAGCGCCATCCGCTGCACCCGCAGCACGACCTCGATGAGCGCGTCGACGTCCACCGGCGGTCCGCCGCGTACGCCTTCCAGGAGGGCCCGGCCGCGCAGTTCGCCGAGCATCGCCCGCACCTGGTCCTCGCCGAACGGCGGCACCCGCACCGCAGCGTCGTGCAGCACCTCCACGAGCACACCGCCGAGCCCGACTGTGACTGTCGGTCCGAACAGGGCGTCGTGCGTGACGCCGACCATCATTTCGACGCCCCGCTCGATCATCTGGCAGACCAGGACGCCGTCCAGCTCGATGCCCTCGTAGCGGGCGATGTCGGTCAGTTCGCGGTACGCGTCGCGGACCTGGCTCGCGGAGGTGAGCCCGACCTTGACCAGGCCGAGCTCCGTCTTGTGGGCGATATGCGCGCCCGACGCCTTCATCACGACCGGGTAGCCGACCAGACCCGCGGCGCGGACGGACGCGGCCGCGCTGGTGACCAGCTGCTCGCGCGGGACACGGATGCCGTACGCCCGCAGCAGCTGCTTCGCCGCGTGCTCGCTCAGCTGGTGGCCCGGGCGTATCAGGGCCTGCGCCTTGCGGAACGAGGGCGACGGGGTGCGCGGCGCCTCGTCGAAGGGCGAGCGGTAGGAGGCGGCGAACCGGTGGTGGTCCAGGTAGGCCTTCACGGCGGTGATGCAGTTGCCGAAGGTACGGAAGGTGGCGACGCGCGACGAGCCGAGCAGCGTCGTGCGGTACGCGTCCTCCGTGCCGACCGGCGAGCCCCACACCACGCACACCAGCTTGTCCGTGGTCTCCGCCGCGTCCACGAGGTCCTGCGCGAGCCGGTCGCTCATCGGGGGGAACGGGCCGGTGATCGGACAGATGAGCACCCCGACGTCCGGGTCGGCGAGGATCGCGTCGATGATCTTCCGGCCGCGCCAGTCGCCGACCGGGTGCCCGCCGTTGTCGACGGGGTTCGCCACGTTCAGATAGCCGGGAATCCACTCGTGCAGCTCGCGCTGCTTCTCCTCGGACAGGGTGGGGAGCCTCAGCCCCGCCCCGGTCGCCAGGTCCGAGAAGTGCGCGCCCGTGCCGCCCGAGATCGAATACACGACGACCCCGTCGGCCTGCGGTGTCCGCGCGCGGGCCAGCAGAGCCGCGGTGTCCTGGAGTTCGTCGAGCCCGTCCACCCGGATCACGCCGAACTGCCGCATCGCCGCGTCCACCACCTGGTCGGCGCCGGTCAGCTTGCCGGTGTGTGACGCGGCCATCCTGGCCCCCGTCTCCGTACGCCCCACCTTGACCGCCACGACCGGCACCCCGGCCCGCGCCGCCCGGTCGGCGGCGAGTAGAAAGGAGCGGCCGTCCTTGAGCCCCTCGACGTAACAGGCGATGGCCCCGACCTCGGGACGCTGCGAGAAGTAGGAGATGAAGTCGGCGGTCTCCAGATCGGCCTCGTTGCCCGTGGGCGCCCAGTGCGAGAGCCTCACGCCCAGCTCCTGGAGGGTGTACACGGGTCGGCCCTGGTGGCCGGACTGGGTGATCAGGGCGATCGCCGGCCCGTCGAGGTCGTCCCGGAACCTCTCGAAGGCGTTGAGGTTGGTGTTCGGCCCGAGCAGCCGCAGCCCCGACCGTTCCACCGCGGCCGCCAGCCGTGCCTGGGCGGCGGCGCCCTCCTCGCCGGTCTCGGCGAACCCGGAGGCGAAGGCGACCGCGAACTTCACCTTGGCCTGCCCGAGTTCCTCGATCACCGGAAGCGGGTCGCCGACCAGCAGCACCGCCAGATCGACCTGCTCCGGCAGGTCCGCGACGGAACGGGAGCAGGGTCGGCCGAACACGGACTCCCGCGTGGGATGGACCGGATGCAGCCGCGCCCCGACCCGCTCGGCCCAGGCGACGAGCTGCTGGGTGATGCCGGTATTGGGCCGGCCCTCGGCGTCGGACGCCCCGATGACGGCCACGGACTCGGGCTGGAAGAACCGGTCCAGATCCGGCACGGGAGCGTGCAGCGGGCGGCCGCTGACATCGAGATCGCCTTCCGCGGCGGCGACCGCCATGCTGTGGACGGCGGCGTGCGGCTCTTCGCCGCAGGCCACCACCCGGGCGCGGAAGTGTGTGGTGAGGGTGCCGTGAGTCGATCCAAGCATCGTTCCGCCCACTCCTGCCAGAAGTCCGTCGGGGTGCCTGTACCCGGCCAGCCATAAGCTGACACTCTGTCAGGTTACTGAACTGACACTCCGTCAGGAATGGGTATGCAGGCAAAGGCTGGGCAGACCTGCCGGCCGCTGATCCCCGGCTCCGGCCCGAAAACTCTCCCCACTTGCCGCAGTCATGACATACGCTGCGCGTGTGGCCGCGCCCTTCACGTCGTCTTCACCCGACGATGTGCGGGTGTCGCGCGGCCCGACTCGTCACCCGGCCGACCGAACCGGGTTTTTCCCTGGGGGTACGTATCAACGTGCGCATGCGCACCGTGGCGACCGCGCTCGCGGTCCTCTTCAGTTCGTCGGCCATGGCCGTCGGCGCCGCGGGACCGGCGGCAGCCGACTCGGCCAAGGCCCTTCCGGTTTCCTCGTACGGCGACCTCGCCGTGGACGGTGTCCACAAGCGGGTCTACATCAGCGATCCGGCCGGAAACAAGATCGTCGTCACCGACTACACGGGCCAGGTCGTGGCGACCGTTCCGAATCTCTCCGGCGTCAGGGATCTGGCGATCTCGCCCGACTCCGGATTCGTCTACGCGGCCCTCCCGGGCGCCGACGCCGTCGTGGCCATCGAGACGGTCAACTCGACCGCGGCCGCCCGGTACAGCACCGGCGAGAACACCGGCCCGCAGACCCTGGCGGTGGCGGGCGGACAGGTCTGGTTCACGTACGGGCAGGAGTCCTCGCGCAACCTGGGCTCGTTCGACCCCGCGCAGAGCAGCCCCGAGATCGTTCTCGGCCGGCTCCCCGGCAACACGTGGACCGACGCCCCCGAGCTGGAGTCCGCCGGGAACACCCTGGTGCTCGGATTCCACGGCACCTGGTCGGGTCTCGCGGTGTACGACGTGTCCACCGGCGCCCCCGTCCTGTGCAAGGAGGGGACGCAGGCCGATGCCCGCAGCGAGATGGCGGACTTCGCGCTCAGCGCCGACGGCACGCAGATCGTCACCACCTCGGGCACTTCCTCCTACGAGGCGACGGCGATCAACGCCGCTGACCTGACCCGCACAGGCGGCTACCCGATCGACGCGTACGGCCCCGACTCCGCCGCGATCGCACCGGACGGCACGGTCGCCCTGGCCGCCAACAGCCCGTACGACAAGGACGTCTTCGTCTTCAAGCCCAGTGCGACGCAGCCGTTCCGCACCTACACCTACGGTGCGTCCACGCCCGGCGGCGACATCATCGCCGCTCAGGGGCTGAGCTGGGCGCCGGACGGAAGCCGGCTGTTCGCCATCGCCCAGGGTCAGGGCGGGACCTATCTCCGCGTCCTCGACGACGCCGCCCGCTACCCGGTCACGGCGGTGCTCTCCGCTCCCGCCCGGGCGGCCCGCGGCAAGCAGCTCGAGGCCACCGGCAAGCTGACCTCCGACAAGCCGTTCCCGGCGGACGCGAAGGTCACGGTGGTCCGTACCGACCTCGACAGCCCGAAGGGCATGTCGCTCGGTACGGCCACGGTCGCCGCGGACGGTGCGTTCTCGTTCACGGACACCCCGCCCGCGGGCGGCGACGTCACCTACGCCGTCCACTACGCCGGTGACGCCGCGCACACCGCGGCCTCCGCGTCCGCGAAGGTGGACGTCTCCCGGGCGACGCCGTCGCTGACGCTGAACCGGAACGGTTCCACTTATTCCTACGGCGCGGACGTCTCGTTCACCGCGCACCTCGGCACGACGTACAAGAACCGGACCGTGGAGATCTGGTCCGACCCGTTCGGTGCGGACAAGCCGAAGAAGCTGCTCAGGAAGGGCACGGTCGACTCCAGCGGAAACCTGTCGGTGACCGTTGACATGACCCGGGACACCACGGTCACCGCCGTGTTCGCGGGCGACGCCCGGTACGCGCCGAGGTCCGTGAAGTCGACCGCGTACGCCCGGGTGAAGATCTCCACGTCGGTCGCCAAGCAGTACAAGACGGCGAAGATCGGCTCGACCTCGTATGCGTACTTCCACAAGAAGACCGACCCGGTCGTCACCACGACCATGACGTACTACAAGAACCGCGCGCAGAAGCTGGACCTGCAGGTCTACTACCAGGGCAAGTGGTACGACGGAGGCTCGAAGTACTTCAAGCTCGGCACCGACGGCAAATCCGTCGTGACGCTCGGCGGGACGCATGAGACCGGCTACCGGATGCGTCTGCGCTCCTCGTACGTCAACGGCTCCTCCGGCGACACCGTGAACTCGACCACGCACGGCGCCTGGAAGTACTTCTACTTCACCAAGTAGGGCTGGGAGAAAGCGAGAAGGGGCGCCGCCCCCGCCGGGGGCCGCCACCCCCCGCCCCCCAACCCGGCGCGCCGCCCGCCCCCGCGCGCGGGGGGGGGGGTGGGGGGGGGGACTTTGTTTTTTTTTGGTGGAAAGAGGG
>NZ_JBLVKW010000010.1:24727-176486 GCF_048270745.1 Streptomyces sp. NPDC056231
CCCCTTGTGCGGTTGGCAAACCGCGTCCCGCCCCGCGGGGGCGGGGCCCCCCATACCCCCCGCGCCCAACCCCTGGGGGCCGCCCCCGCCGGCTGCCTGGTGGTGGCGTTGAGCCGGTTGAAAAGGTTGGTGATGCCGATCATGAGGGTCAGCGCGGCGAGCCCCTGCTCGTCGAAGTGGTCGGCCGCGGCGTCCCAGATGTCGTCCGGCACCGCGTCGCCCCGGTCGCTCAGCCGGGTTGCCGCCTCGGTGAGTGCCAGCGCCGCGCGCTCCTCGTCGGAGAAGTACGGCGCCTCGCGCCAGGCCGCCACGGCGAACAGCTTCTCGTCGGACGTGCCCGCCTTCCTGGCGCTGCGGACCCCGTAGTCGACGCAGAAGCTGCATCCGTTGATCTGGCTCGCCCGCAGGTGGACGAGTTCCAGCGTCGAGTCCGGGACGCCACGGTTCCGGGTGGCCTTCAGGAGTTCCTGGATGGCGGGCATGGCCTCGGGGATGACGGCGGCCGGGTTCTTCATCCGTGCTTCCATGGTGCTGCTCCTCCGGATCTTCGGGGCCTGTGGTGACACCCGCTCGATTTCGTCCTTCACAGCAATGACGGAACGCGTCACGCGGATGTGACCGTCCGCGAGAATTTCTTTTCCGGACCGGAGAGGACGCCCTCGGCGGTGTCCGTGACGACGAGGCGTCCCGCGCCCTGGACCGGAACGGCGTCGTCCTCGACCTGTGAGCAGAGGTGTGTCCGTGGGCGGCAGGCCCTGTTCGGCGAGGCCGGGCACGACGACCCTGGCCATCAGCCGGCCAGCCCGGTCGACCAGGTGCACCGGCAGTCTGCGGACCGGGATGCCGGTCGCCTGCGCACCTCTTGCGCCGCAGTGCCGGATCGGGTGAACTGACGTACCGTCAGAATCATTGAACGGGAGGAGTCCTGATGCGGACGATCTGGCTCGGCGGAGCCGAGTGGCTCGCCGTCCTTCGAATAGGGCTCGGTCTGTGGTGGCTGGAGAGCTGGCGGCACAAGGACAAGAAGGGCTGGTTCGAACGCGGTACGGGCATTGCCTGGGCGGCGGACGTCGCGGGCAAGCACACGTGGCCGGCGGTCAGGAGCGGCTTCGAGAAGGTCGTAGCGCCCCGCCCCAAGGCAATGGCCTACCTCGTCGTGTACGCGGAACTCGCCCTCGGTCTCGGGCTGATCGTCGGCTTCCTGACCCCCGTCGCGCTCGCCGGCGGGCTGCTCCTCAATCTTCTCTATCTGGTGCTGATGATCCACGACTGGGCCGAACAGGGGCAGAACGCGATGATGGCGCTGATCTCGCTGGTCGCCCTCTTCGCCATGTCCTGGCAGGTCTGGTCCCTCGACCGTGCGATCGGACTTTTCGGATGACCGCCGCCACCCCTCGCTTCGACCTGCCCGAGCCGGACGACTTCACCCGCCCCTACTGGGACGCCGCCGCCGAGGGCCACTTGCTGCTGCGACGGTGCCGCGCCTGCGGCGCCGCCCACCACTATCCGCGCGAGTTCTGCCCCACGTGCTGGAGCGAGGACGTCGACTGGGAGCGGGCGAGCGGCCGCGCCACGCTCTACACCTGGTCCGTCGTCCACCGCAACGACCTGCCGCCGTTCGGTTCCCGCGTCCCGTACACGGCGGCCGTCGTCGACCTCGCCGAGGGGCCGCGCATGATGACGGAGATCGTCGACTGCGAGGAGTCGGCCCTCGCGATCGGCATGGAGTTGCGCGTCGCCTTCCGGCAGGAGGAGGGGTGCGAGGCGGTCCCGGTCTTCCGGCCGGAAGCCGGTGCCTGACGCGGCGGACTCAGCGCCGCTTGCTGCGGCGCAGCTTCCACCGCTCCCAGATGTTGGGGTGGCGGACGACCACTCCGCCCATGCCGCCCGAGCCGCTGAGGCGGAGCAGCGGTGCGCCCGGGAGTCGCTCGCCCCGGGTCCGGTCCTTGAAGCCGCCCATGCCGGGACGGACGTCGTCGGTCTGGGCCGCCCACCCCCTGGGCACGACGACGACAACCCCGCCCATCTGGCCGTTGACCTCCAGCTCGATCTGGCGCAGTCGGGTCTCGGTCTGCGTGAAGTCGAGCTTGGCGCCGCCCATGCCGCCGTCCACGTCGATGCGCGCAGGCACCTTCCACTGTCCGGTCCGTGCCAGGCCGTGGATACCGCCCTCGATGACCAGCGGCTCCGTCGCGTGCTGCGGCGCGGGTGCCAGATCGGCGGTGAGGGGTTCCAGCTCGGCGAAGGTCTTGGCGGCGAGCGCCTGCCCCAGGCGCGTATCCAGTTCGTCGAGATCGATGCGGCCCTCGGCCGCCGCCTCCTGGAGCTGCTCCACCACCGCTTCGCGGTCGGTGTCGGAGGCGCGAAGCCGGCTGACGGAATTCGGGCGCTCAGGAGTCATGAACCTGATGATACGGAACGGGTCACCACTCCTCCCGTACCAATTGCGCGACCACCACCCCGTGCAGCAGCTCCGCGTCCACGAACTGCCCCTCCTCCGGCGCCCCGCACCGCCAGCTCAGCGGATACGTGTTGCCATGCGCTGCCGGGATCCCCACGTACAGATCCCGCGCCGACGGGCCGAGACAGGTTGCCCCGGGCGGCCAGTCGTACCCCTTGCTCGCCCCGGGCGGGATCAGGAAGTACGTCCACCGCCCGCCCGCGACCTCCCGGACCACCGGACCCGGTTCGCCGTCCGTGAGGGTGGCGAGGTGGTGCAGGACGGCCTCGCCGCGCACGCCGCGTACCCGGATGGCGTCGAAATGGACCCCGGTCAGGTGAAGTTGGAGCCCCGCGGGCGGTACCCATTCGGGGAGTTTCTTGCTCGTCATGGATACGAGGATCCCGCCGACTGCGTAGCGCGACCAGAGAGACACGGTCTGCATTCGGCAATGTGGTGAGAGCGGTGGTGGCTGTGGCGGCGAGTGGTGAGCCGTCGCAGGTGCGGAGGCTTGTGGGGGATCTGATTCGGATCCACCGGGTGCGGGCGGGGCTCACGCAGAGAGACGCGTCGGAGAAGCTGTCGGTCTCGGAGTCCCTGATGGGGCGTACGAGCGGGTGGACCGGATCCCCTCGTCGGACTTCCTGCGGGATGCGGATCAAGTTTTCGATGCACGAGGGGCGTTGAAGGCGTGCCTGGAACTGGTCGACGAGGAGAAGTGCGCGCCGAAAATCCTCAACCGGGTGCGGCTGGACCGGTTGGCGCGGGTCATCAGCGCGTACGAACTGATGGTGACCCCCGGCCCGCTTCAGACGGAGGCGTACGCACGTGCGCTGTACACGTCCCGTGTGCCGGCGTGCACGGAGGAGGAAGTCGCCGCCCGGTCCGCTTTCATGGCCGGTGCACGCACCGCCTGATAGTCACAGGCCGGGCGCGCCCCAGACCGGAAACCACCGGGAGAGATCCTGCTCGACCCGCAAGTCATCGCCCAGTGTCGCCCTGACCTGCAGCTCCAGGGGGCTGTCGCGTCTCTCGGCGCCGCCCGGCACCGGGGCGAACGGATAGAACGTGCCGCGTTTGTAGAGGTAGACCAGGGCCAGCGGGCGCCCTTCGGCGTTCCGGAAGCCGATCAGTGAACAGAGCAGTTGCGGGCCGAAGCCGCCGTCCTGGAGGAGGGTGTTGACCGCGTGCAGGTCGTTGACCAGGGCGGCCACGTCGTCGGGGGAGTGGCGGGCGAGCAGCCAGGTGTAGCCGTACGAATCGTGGCTGAACTCCACCGGGATCCCGCCCCGGTCCGTGTCCGCGTCGAGCAGTTCCTGTACGTCCTGCTGGATACGGGCGAAGGTGCCGCCCTCCACGCCGGCGAAGCAGACCGAGCCCAGGCCGGTGGGGATGAAGCCCGCGCCCGCCTGGAGGGTGAGAGCGGCGGACGGTACGGCGAAGAGCTGGTCGAGGTCGGGGCGGACCGGTTTGCTGCGTCCAAGGATCGTGTCGAGCAGACCCACTGCGGACTCCTTACGGGCGGGCGAGTTCGGCGGAGATGCGGGCCAGCTGGTCGAGGCGCTGTTCGAGGGTCGGGTGGGAGGAGAGCAGCCGGCTGAGGCTCTCCTGCGAGGAGAACGCCGGGACGAAGTAGAAGGCGTTGAACGGCTCCGCCTTCCGCAGGTCCTCCGTCGGGATCCGGGCCATCTGCCCGCTGACCTTGGTGAGCGCCGAGGCGAGCGCGGAGGGGCGGCCGGTGAGGAGGGCGGCGGCGCGGTCGGCGGAGAGTTCGCGGTAGCGCGACAGCAGCCGGGTGAGCAGGAAGCTCAGGCAGTACACGACGGCGCTGACCAGCGGGACCAGCAGGATCGCGATGCCGACGGGGTCGTTGCTGCGGCTGCTGCGGGAGAAGCCGCCCCAGAGGGCGACGCGGGTGATCACTCCGGCCATGACACCGAGGAACGAGGCGATCGTCATGACGGCGACGTCCCGGTGTGCGACGTGCGACATCTCGTGTGCGAGGACGCCCTCCAGCTCCTCGGGCTGCAGTCTGCGCAGGAGCCCGGTGGTGGCGCAGACGAGGGCGGTCTTCTCGCCGCGGCCGGTGGCGAAGGCGTTCGGTACGTCGCTCTGGGCGATGGCCACCCGGGGCTTCGGCATGTCGGCCAGGGCGCAGATCCGGTCGATGGTGCCGTGCAGCTCGGGTGCTTCCTCGGGGGTGACCTCGCGGGCGCCCATGCTGAAGGCGGCGATGCGGTCGCTGAACCAGAACTGCGCGATGAACAGGCCACCCACGAGGATCAGGATGATCGGCCAGGCGCCCCGCAGCACCGCGAGGAGCACGCCCACCAGGACCACGTACAGCAGTCCGATTAGGAACATCGTGGTGACCATGCGTGTGGTCAGACCGCGGTCGGCGGCGTAACGGGAACGGGCTTGTGTCATGGAATGCCTCCAGCAACTCACCTGCTTCCCATAGTGCCCCTTTCTTGTCGAAATCGGTTTTCCGGCTCACGGCCAGAGCAGTTCCCGGGTCCAGTTGCCACCGTCCCGGCGGTAGCGGAGCCGGACGTGCCGTCGCCGCACGTCGCCCTGGAAGAACTCGACCTCGTGCGGCTCGACCACGTACCGCGTCCAGCTCGCCACGTCCGCCTCCGGTTCTGCCAGCGCCCGCTCCCATGCGGCGTCCGAGGCGCGGTTCAGCTCCTCGTACGAGCCGAGCACCTCGCTCTGCCGCCCCACCAGTGCCGAGGCCAGCGCCCCGGTCGAGCGGACGTGCAGATCGGCCCGGCTCTCGGCCGGGGTGCAGGCGGTGACCGGACCTCGTACCCGTACCTGTCGGCCCTGCGCGGGCCAGTAGAAACCGAGCGCCGCATGTGGACGCGCGGCGAGCTGGCGGCCCTTTGCGCTGGTGGCGTGGGTGGCGAAGTGCCAGCCTCGGTCGTCCGCGTCGTGAAGCATCAGCGTCCGTACATCGGGGTGGCCCTCGGCGTCGACGGTGGCCAGCGTCATGGTGTGCGGCTCGGTCTGCCCGGCGGCCACCGCCTCGGCGAACCAGGCGTGGAAGAGGGGGAGCGGGGTGCGGGGCGCGGCGGCCGGGTCGAAGGCGGGGAGGTCCACGTCCCAGACGCGCTGGGTGTGCAGGAGGTCCCGGAAGCTGCGCCGGGCAGAGGTCGATGCATCCGTCATGCGGCCATTGGACATCAGGACCCGGAGTGCCCCGTTGCTTCCCCCCTCACCCCCGCCCCAGCACCACCGTTCCCGACGAGCAGAACCAGCCGCCCGTGCCCGAGGCCACCGCCAGCTCCGGCAGCCGTCCGTCCGCCTTCCGGACCTGACGGTCTGCCGCTTCCCCGCGCAGTTGCCGTACCGCCTCCACCAGCAGGAACAGCCCGCGCATGCCGGGGTGGCAGGCGGAGAGGCCGCCGCCGTCGGTGTTGACCGGGAGTTCGCCGGTCAGGCCCGTGCGGCCCTTCTCGACGAAGGCGCCGCCCTCGCCCTTCGCGCAGAAGCCGAGGTCCTCCAGCGTCACCAGCGTCATATAGGTGAACGCGTCATAGATCTCGGCCAGGTCGATGTCCGCCGACCGTACCCCGGCGCGTTCGAATGCCAGGCGGCCCGACACGGCCGCCGGGGAGGCCGTGAAGTCGTCCCACTCCGACATCGTGGAGTGCGAGACGTGCTCACCGGTGCCGAGGATCCACACCGGAGCCTTCGCTGTGTCCGGCACGTACTCCTCCGCGGCCAGCAGCACCGCGCACCCGCCGTCGCTGCGGATGCAGCAGTGCAGCTTGGTGAACGGGTCCGCGATCATCGGGCCGGACAGCACGTCGTCCACCGTGATCGGGTCCCGGAACATCGCGTCCGGGTTGGCCGCCGCGTTCGCTCGTGCCTGGACCGCCACCTCGGCGAGCTGCTCCAGCGTCGTCCCGTACGCGTGCATATGGCGGCGGGCAGCCATGGCGTACTTGGCGATCAGCGAGTGCCCGTACGCCACCTCGAACTGGAGCGGGCCGCGTGAACCGAACGACAGGTTCGACGTGCGGCGCCCCGCCCTGATGTCGGCGCGGGCCGTCGATCCGTACACCAGGAGCACGGCGTTCGCGCGGCCTGCCGCGATCGCGTCGGCGGCGTGGGCGGCCATCACCTCCCAGGTCGCACCGCCGACCGCGGTGGAGTCCACCCAGGTGGGTTTCAGCCCCAGATACTCGGCGACCTCGACGGGGGCGAGCGTGCCGAGTCCCGCGGAGGCGAAACCGTCGACGACCGAGCGGTCCAGGCCCGAGTCGGCGAGTGCCCGGCGGGCGGCCTGGGCGTGGAGGGTGTACGGGGTCGGGCCGTCGACGCGTCCGCAGTCCGCGAGGGATATGCCGACGACAGCGACCTTGCGCGGGGGAGAGGAGGGTGAGGAAGGCATGAATCTGACGGTACATCAGATATGGCGCCACCGACCGGTGCGCGGGCGGACCGGGTCCGGGAGCAGAGGCGTGCGCGAGTCTGGGTTTCTGGCGTCATCGCACCTAACATGACGGCCCGTCAGATCAGGGGCCGACGGCCCCTGGGGGGAAGGAGCCCGACGATGGACGCCGCCTTCACCGCGGAGCAGGACGAGATCCGCCGCACCCTGCGCGAACTGCTGGCCAAACGCTGCGGACCCGCCGAGGTCAGGAGCGCCGTACGGACCGCGCACGGATACGACGAGACCCTGTGGCGGCAGCTCGCCCAGGACCTCGGGCTGCCCGGCCTCACGCTCGCGGAGGAGTACGAAGGAGCCGGCTGCGGCCCCGCCGAACTCGCCGTCGCCTGCGAGGAGGCCGGCCGCGCCCTGCTGCCGTCCCCGCTGCTCGCCACCGCCGTGCTCGCCGCCCCGCTGATCGCCGCCGTCGGCACCGACGCCCAGCGCACCACCCTGCTGCCGCGCATCGCCGCTGGCGAGCTGACCGCGACCCTCGCCGTCCCCGGCGGCTCGCCGGCCACCGCCCTCGGCCTCATCGGCGACACCAGCGGCGGCGCCTGGGCGGGCGGCGGCCGGTCCGGAGGTGTACAGGCCACGCCCGGCCCGGACGGGTGGCGGCTGTACGGGGAAGCAGCCCAGGTCCTCGACGGTCACAGCGCCGGACTTCTGCTGGTCGCCGCCCACACGGGTGGCTTCCCGCGCAGCCGGACTCTTCTCTTCCTCGTCCGCTCCGGCACGGCGACCGGGCTCGCCCGCACCCGGCAGACCTCGCTCGACGAGACACGGCCGGTGGCCCGTGTCGAACTCCGTGAGACCACTGCCGAACTGCTCGGCGCGGACGACACGGTGGACGTGTCCGGGCCGGCCGGAGCACTCGCCGCCGTCGGGCGCACTACCGCCGCCGCACTGGCGGCGGAGGCGGTCGGAGCCGCGTCGAGCGCACTCGACCGGACCATCGAATACGTCAAGGCGCGCGAGCAGTTCGGCCGCGCCATCGGCTCCTTCCAAGCGGTGCAGCACCGGCTCGCCGATCTGTACGTACGGGTGCAGGCGGCCAGGTCCGCGGCGTACTACGCGGCCTGGGACCCGGCGGCCGGGGGGCTCGCGCTCGCCCAGGCGCTGGAAGCGCTGCGGATCACCACCGCCGAGGCCGTCCAGCTGCACGGCGGCATCGGCTTCACCTGGGAACACGAGGCGCATCTCTACTTCAAACGGGCCGCCGCCGACGAACTGCTCTTCGGTCCGGTCCACCGGCTGCGCGACCACGCCGCCGAACAGGCCGGTCTGTTCACGCCCGGCGACCGGAAACCGCGCGAGGAGGTGGCCGTCCGATGGCGCCCGGAGTCCGGCTGATCCAGAAGGTGTCCTCGACCCGTACCTTCGCCAGGATCGCCCCGCACGTCGTGCCTGCCATGGACCGCACCGTCCACCGGCTCACCCGCGGCAAGGTGCTGCTCAGCGCCCGGATGCTGCCCGGGATGATCCTGACGGTGCCCGGGGCGAAGAGTGGACAGCCGCGCACCACTCCGCTGGCCTGCATGCCGGAGCGCCGCTCCGAGGGCGACGGGTGCGACAGCTGGATTCTGATCGGCAGCAACTTCGGCCGTCCGGGTCATCCTGCGTGGACCGCCAACCTGTTGGCCCATCCGGACGACGCCGTCATCAACTGGAAGGGGCACGACATCGCCGTGCGTGCCCGGCTGCTGGAGGGCGCGGAGCGGGCGGAGGTGTGGCAGGCGGCGCTGACGTTCTGGCCGCCGTACGCCACGTATCAGGCGCGGGTGGAGCGGGAGATCCGGCTCTTCCGGCTGGAACGGCGCAACAGTCCGTGACCCGGAGGCCGTCCGGATACGCCGATGGCGGACCACATCGGGTGGTCCGCCATCGGTGAGACAGGACGTGGGCAGCCCGGGATTGCCGTGCGAGGCCCAGTACAGGAAGAAGCGAGGCTGGAAGCCGGAAAGAAGGGTGCGCCCGGCGCTATCTTGTCGGTTTCTTGCCGGTGATGCCCAGATGCACCAACAGCGCGAGGTTCGGCTTGAGTTCCGCCTGTTTGACGCCCCAGGTCTGGAAACCCTTCTGGTGCGAGGCGACCGCCGCCAGCATCGCGACGAGCGAGCCCGCCATCGCAGCCGGACTGACGTCCTTGTCGACCTTGCCCTTGGCCTGGAGCTCCTTCACCGAATCGGTGAGGGAGTTGGTGACCGAGTTCAGGATCTTCATGCGGATCTTGTAGAACCGCTTGTCGCCTTCGGCCGCCCCCAGGTCGACCACGCGCAGGATCGCGTCATGGTGTCGCCAGAAGTCGAGGAACCCCTCGACGAGCTCTTCGGAGGTCTGCCAGCCCGCCTTGCCGACCCAGGAGCGGCCGGCGACCAATTCGGTCAACGCGGCGCCCTCCTTGGCCATTTCTTCGGCGATCTCGAGGACGGCTCCCTCGACGTCGGGGAAGTACTGGTAGAAGGTTGCGGGTGAAGTCCCCGCCCGACGGGCGACGTCGATGACTTTGACGTCCCGGTAAGGCGAGGAGCTGAGCATTTCGCTGAGGCAGTCGAGCAGCTTCTGCCGCGTCGCCTGTCCGCGTCGACCGGCCACGCGGCCGTCGACGGTGCGCACTTGTCCTGTCATGCCGTCAGCTTACCGAGGGGTGATCGGAGCGCGATTCGGCCGACTGCAAATGGGGAGTTCCGCAGGTGCGGTGGGGTGGCGTGGGGGAAGTGGCCGGATTTCGGCGGATGCGATCCACAGCCAGAATGTTGTTATCAACAGCCTGTGGACAACATCGGTGGATAACTTTCCGTGACGCGACGGCCAAGGAACTCCAATATCGAATCTTCGTTCGACAAGGGGCATTCGCTGCGCGGTACACGCGGTGCGCGGCTACTTTGGGTGTGACGAGCGTCACGTCGATGGAAGGACCCGGACCCATGGCCGCATTCCCGCGCTCCGCGCCGTGCTGGGTGGACGCGCAGCTGCCCGATCTCGAAGCGGGCAAGCGTTTCTACGGCGGGCTCTTCGGGTGGACCTTCCGGGCCGGGGACGCCGCCGGGGGCGCGTACGCCGAGGCCCTCAGCGACGGCAAGCTCGTCGCCGCACTCGCCGCCAAGCAGGACGGCCGGATGCCGACCGCCTGGGGTGTTTATTTCGCCACCGACGACATCGTCGCAACCGTCGCTCTGATCCGGCAGGAGGGCGGCCAGGTCATCACCGAGCCCGTCCGGGTCGGCCGCGCGGGCGTGCTCGCGCAGGCCGCCGACCCGGGCGGTGCGGTCTTCGGGCTCTGGCAGGCCGGTGACCGCAGCGGGTTCCAGAAGCGGAACGAGCCCGGGTCCTTCTGCTGGACCGAGGTCTACACCCGGCAGAAGAACCGCGTCGACGCCTTCTACGAGAAGGTCTTCGGCTTCCTCGGAACCGATCTCGGCGAGTCCGGCACCGATCACGGCGAGCCGGGCACCGGCGACGGGGACACCGCCGATGGAGACGCCGGCGACGGGGGCGCCGCCGATTCCGGATCCGCCGAGTCCGGGTCCGGCGGTGCGGGCGCCTCCGAGTCCGGGGCCGACTTCCGCATGTGGTCCCCCGAAGGCACCGAACCCGGACCCGACACCGCGATCGGCGGACGCAGTGTGATCACCGACGCATTCCCGGCCGAGATGCCCAGCTATTTCCTCATCTGCTTCGCCGTCGCGGACTGCGACGCCGCCGCCGAGACGGCGGTCGGGCTCGGCGGCCGGGTCTCCGCGCCGCCCTTCGACATCCCGCACGGGCGGATGGCGGTCCTGCACGACGATCAGGGCGCCGAGTTCGCCGTACTTCAGCCCCCGCTGTCCTGAAAGAGGACAGAGTGACATGTGACACCCCGATCCGCCCCCGGGTTCGCAACCATCGCCTCAGCCAGGAACAATCAGGGAGCGCACCGCCGGGTGGTGCCCAGTGGTGAGACGCTGCAGAGGGCGGGGTTTTTCGCGGACTTCTGTTCCTGAGGTCCGTACGGGGAGGTGGCAGGCAAGTGGTGGAGCAGCTGACGCAGCACGACCCGAGGCGGATCGGCCCGTTCGAGGTGCTGGGACGGCTCGGGGCCGGCGGCATGGGGCTGGTCTATCTCGCACGCTCGGCGTCCGGCCGACGGGTGGCGATCAAGACCGTTCGTACGGAGCTCGCCGAGGACCAGCTCTTCCGGGTCCGCTTCACGCGTGAGGTGGAGGCCGCCCGCGCGGTCAGCGGCTTCTACACGGCCGCCGTGGTGGACGCCGACCCGCGCGCCGCCGTGCCGTGGCTCGCCACCGCTTACGTGCCCGCTCCCTCGCTCGAAGAAATAGTGAATGAGTGCGGCCCGATGCCGACCCAGGCGGTGCGCTGGCTGGCCGCCGGGATCGCCGAGGCGCTCCAGTCCATCCACGGCGCGGGGCTGGTTCACCGCGACCTCAAGCCGTCGAACGTGCTGGTGGTCGAGGACGGTCCGCGGGTGATCGACTTCGGGATCGCGTCCGGAGTCTCCAACACCAGGCTGACCATGACCAACGTGGCGGTCGGCACCCCCGCGTACATGTCGCCGGAGCAGGCCAGGGACTCGCGCAGTGTCACGGGCGCGAGCGATGTGTTCTCGCTCGGCTCGACGCTCGTCTTCGCCGCCACCGGACATGCGCCGTTCCACGGGGCGAACCCGGTCGAGACGGTTTTCATGCTGCTGCGGGAGGGCCCCGATGTGGAGGGGCTGCCCGACGACCTGCGCCCGCTGATCGAGTCCTGCATGCAGATGGACGCCGGGATGCGGCCCAGCCCGGCCGATCTGCAGGCCCAGCTCGCCCCGCACCTCTTCGCCTCCGGCAGCGACGACAGCGGTACGGCGTCGGCCTGGCTGCCGACGTCCGCCACGGCGATGATCGAGCAGCGCCGTGGCGGGGGGCGCACGGCAGTCCCCGCCCCGGCGCCTGCTCCGGCGCCCGCCCCGGTGCCGCCGCCGCCCCAGCACCCGCCGCGGGGTGCGGACTGGGAGTCGGCGTGGCGCAGCGGTGCTGACCTGAGATCGCCGTCCCCCGCCCCGTCACCTGTCCGGGCGGCCGAGTCCGACGGGGGCGGTCCGGTGCGGCTGCCCGGGGCGAAGGTGCCGATCGGACCCGGGCCGCGTGCCGCGGACGTGCGTGCGATGGCCGGCGCGGAGGCGGGTCCCGCGACCGGGTGGGTGCGCCCGCCCGCCGGGCTGAACGGCGCGGTCCCGGCCGCCGCCCCGCTGCCCCCTCCGGCGCACGCCTCCGAGACGCTGCCCGCGGAGCCGGACCGCTGGCGGCCCTGGCGGTTCCGGATGTCCAACGACGTGTGGGGTACACCGGTCGTCGCCGGGGACCTGCTGTACGTGACGTCGTTCGAGGTGCACGCGCTGGACGTCGGCAACGGGCGGCGCCAGTTCAAGACCCGTGACGTCGCCTGGTCGATGACGCTCGACGGCGGTCGCATCCATGGCTCCGACGGCCCTTCGCTGTACGCCCTGGACGCGCTGACCGGCGCCGAACGGTGGCGGCTGCAGACCGACGCCTGGGTGTACTCGCTCAAGGCCGACCGGGGCACCGTCATCACCGGCACGCGCGGTGGCGGCGCGCAGGCGTGGGAAGCGTCCACCGGCGAGAAGCTGTGGGAGACCGGAGGCGTACAGACCGACTTCGAGACGGCCGAGGCCGGGCCCGCGATCCACGACGGCACGGTGTACCTGTGGCAGGACGCCCGGCTGCGCGCGGTGGACGCCCGCACGGGCATCGAGCGCTGGTCGTACCCGATCGGTGACGCGGCGTCCTGCGGGGGTGTGCCGGTACGGGTGACGCCCGCCGCGGACGGCCACGTGTACATCGCCGCGGGCACCCGGGTCCTCGCGGTGGACATCGCGTCGGGGCTGGTGCGCTGGCACTTCGAGTCGCCCGCGGTCTTCGTGTCCCCGCCCGCGTTCGCGCCGGGGCCCGCGGTCACCGGTGGCGGGGTGTACCTGGCCGACTACCTCGGCACGGTGTACGCACTCGACGCGACGACCGGCAAGGACCGGTGGCGCATCGCGACGGAGGCGCGCCAGTCGATCGAACCGGTACTGGTCGCGGCGGGCAATGTCCACGTGGGCAGCGGCAGCGCGCTGTACACACTGGACGCGGTGACGGGTACCCCGAAATGGCGGTTCGCCGCGGGCGGCGAGGTCGTCGGCGCACCGGTCGTCGCGGACGGCCGCCTCCACTTCGGTTCCGCGGACCACGTGCTGTACACGCTGGACGCGGCGGGCGGCCAGCTGCGCTGGAAGCTTGCGACGGGCGGCGAGATCACGGGGTCGCCGGTGGCGAAGGGGGGCGTCGTGTACGCGTGCAGCAAGGACCGCTGCGTGTACGCGCTGGACGCGCTGAAGGGGACGGGCACGGGGAACCGGGCGCGGGCGTAGGCGTTCACGACTCGTCCGTGTGAGACCGGAACCGTGCGCCACGTGGGGGGCGAGCCGCGGAGGGCGTCGGCTTCGTCCGGCGCGTCAGGGGCCCGGCGGGCGGCGCGGGTCCGGGGGCTCGGGGCCCGTGTACGGGTCCGCCTCCGGCTCCGGCAGGGGGCTCGTCTGCACCGATGGCCCCGGCTCCTGCGTCGGCGGCCAGGTGTCCGGATCGTCTGACCCCGGCGGCGCGTAGGGCCGCTTCCGGTCCACGCGCTCCAGACGCCCGTGGCCGGCCCGCCACCCCGGCATCACCACAGCCCCCACCAGCATCAGTGCCCCGCCCACCGCTGCGGTCGCCACCCCCACCTGCAGCCCGGACCCGTTCGCCGCCACCGTCAGGCTCCCGGTCGCCTGCCCCTGCCGCACCATCCACAGCACGGTGAAGCCGAGGACGACGACCCCCGCGCACGCGACCAGCAGCCGAGACCGCAGCCACACACCCACCACCGTCACGGCCGCGGCGAAGAGAAGCGGCAGCCAGACCGACCCCCACAGTCCCGGCCGCGCACCGCTGATGCCGTTGAAGAGGTCCGCGATCCGGTACTGCCGCCCGAGGCGGCCGTCGTACCAGTCACGGAAGGGGCTCAGCACGGCGGCCGCCGCTCCCGCGAGAGCGACGGTCGAGCCGAGGATGTAGCGGATCATCATCGGCCTCCTGCGGTCGTGCGGACCGGCGTCGCGCGTCAGCACCGCTCTCGACGCCGACGCTACGCCGGGCCCCTGACCCCTGCCACAGGGACGCACCGGCCGGACGGCCCTTCCCGTGCGCCGTGCGTTACGGTGTCGCGCGGTCGTTCGACAGCAGCATGACAACAACACAAGGGGGGCTGCATCGATGATGCGGCAGCATCTGAAACTCTCGGCGGTCCTGGTGGCGGTGGTGCTCGCACTCACCGGCTTCTCGACCTCGAGCCACAGCGGCAAGGGCCGAGGCGGCAAGAGCCGAGGCAGCAAGAGCCACGGTTCGAGCAGTAGCGGCGGCGGCTGCTCCAACTCCAAGAAGAGCAACGGCAGCTACCACCACAACGACGACGATGACTACGACGACTCGTCGAGCAGTTCGTCCGGCGGCTCCACCTACGAGACCGCGACGCCCGGCGCCACCGCGACCGACGCGCCCCAGGTGACCGTCGTCCGCTGCGCGCAGCCCCGCAAGGGCAAGCGGCGCGCCCTGACCGCCTCCACCGTCCGCATCACGGCCGTTGCGTACGACACGCACATGTACGACATCGACGTCACCTTCCTCGACGCGGCCGGCCACACCGTCGACACAGGCGAAGCGAGCGTGGAGGTTGACGGCGGCGCGAGCCGGACCCTGTCCGTGCGGATGGACACCCCGGGCAAGGTGTCCCGGGTGAAGAAGTGCCGGGTCGACGCCACGCTCGGCTACTGACCGCGCTCACGCTCACCGCAGTCCGAATCCGCTGTCGCCACGTCCCCGCGCCGCGAACAGCTCGCCCTGCCGCTCCACCGGCAGGTTTCCGAGCGCGATCAGGTGCGGGGCGTGGGCCAGTGCCTGGGTGCGCGCCGCTTCCTTGGCGGACCACACCGCCCGCACCGTTCCCTGCACCGCCCCGGTCGGGTAAGACGCGATGACGGCCGCCGCCCGCACCGCCGCCGCCACCGCGCCGCCGGGCGCCGTCACCTCGCTGACCAGCCCGGTCTCGTACGCACGACGGGCCGTCACCCGTTCGGCCGTACCCATCAGGGACATCCGGGCGACCTCCCCGAACGGCATCCGCTGCGCCATGTGAATCGCCTCGTACGCGCTGACCATGCCGTAGGTCGTATGCGGGTCGAAGAACGTCGCTTCCTCCGACGCGATGACGAACTCCGCCTCGCCCAGCAGATAGAACGCCCCGCCGCACGCCATCCCCTCCACGGCGGCGATCACCGGCTTCCACAGGTCGTTCGCCTTCGGTCCGACCGCGAGCAGCGGGTCGTCGATCGTGTACGGGGACGAGGGCTGCGGCACCGCCACGTCCCGGTCGATCCCAGTACAGAAGGCGCGCCCGCCCGCACCGGTGAGGACGACGGCCCGCACCCCGTCGTCGAACCGGAACGCCCGCCACGCGGCGGCGAGTTCGTCCGCCGTCGCCAGGTCGATCGCGTTCAGCTTCTCCGGCCGGTCGAGGGTGACGACCGCGACCCCGGTCTCCTTGTCGGTCTCCGTCCGCAGCGTCATCGTCGTCCGCTCACCCTTCCAGCAGCCAGCGGACCACGGTCAGCTCCGGGCTCACGGGCGCGAAGACCGCCCGCACCGGTGCCCCGATCCGCAGCCGCGCCGGATCGACCGAGTCGAGCGGTGCCGCGGGGCCGCTGACCACATTGCCGACCAGCCGGATGTGCGGAGCGTCGGCGAGTTCGACGACGACCGCGTTGTACGGGGCCTGCGCGGCGTACGCGGGCAGCAGCGGCGGATGCGGCAGCACGTACGACCAGATCCGGCCGCGGCCGCTCATCGGCCGCCACTCGCTCTCGAAGGACTGGCAGTGCGGGCAGCACGGCCGTGGCGGGAAACGGAGGGCGCCGCACGCGGGGGCGGCGCACGCCTGGACGCGGAGTTCGCCCCGGGCGGCGTACTCCCAGAAGGGGGCACCGTCCTCGTCGGCGACGGGCAGCAGCAGCGATTCCATTCGTGATCTCAGCTCCTCAGCAGTACGGCGGAGGTGGGCACGCCCTCACCGGCGGTGACCAGGCAGGTGGCGGCGTCCGGCACCTGCGCGGTGGAGATCCCGCGCAGCTGCTTCACTCCCTCATTGATGAGGTTGAAGCCGTGCACATACGCCTCGCTGAGCCCGCCGCCCCCGGTGTTGATCGGCAGTCGGCCGCCGCTCTCCAGCGCCCCGCCCTCGGTGAACGCGGCGCCCTCGCCGCGCCCGCAGAAGCCGTAACCCTCCAGGGAGAGCGGGATGAGCGGGGTGAACGCGTCATAGATCTGCGCGACATCGACATCGTCCGGCCCGAAGTCGGCGTGCTTCCACAGCTGCCGGGCGGCCGTCCAGGCGGGGCCGGTCAGCGGGTCGTCGTTCCAGTAGTTGACCATCCCGTGGTGCTGGGCCGGTAGCCCCTGGGCGACGGAGTGGATGTAGACGGGCTTCTGGCGGCAGTCCCGGGCCCGCTCGGCGGAGACGACGACGCAGGCCAGTGCCCCGTCCGTCTCCAGACAGTTGTCGAAGAGACAGAGCGGCTCGCTGATCCAGCGGGAGGTCATATACATGTCGCGGGTCAGCGGCCGTTCGTACATCACCGCGTCCGGGTTCTGGTTGGCGCGGTTGCGGCAGGCGAGCGCGACATTGAAGAGATGGTCGCGAGTGGCCCCGTACTCGTGCATGTACCGCCGCGCGAGCATCCCGATCTCGTCGGCGGGCCGCAGCAGACCGTACGGGCGGGTCCACTGGGCGGGGGTGGGCAGCTGGGCGGTGGTGTTCTTCCAGGGCCTCGGCCCCGAGCCGCGCTTCCGCGAGCGCCAGGCGACCCCGACGCTCGCCTGTCCGGTGGCGACGGCGGCGGCGAGATGCGCGATCGTCGCGCACGAACCACCGCCCCCGTAGCCGACCTTGGAGAAGAAGGTGACGTCACCGGCCCCGATCGCCTTGGCGACCTCGACCTCGTCGGTCTCCTCCATCGTGTACGAGGCGAACGCGTCCACCTCCGACGCGGCGATGCCCGCGTCGTCGAGCGCCGCGACGATGGCCCGGCAGGCCAAGGTCTTCTCGGATTCCGGTAGTTGTTTCGCGAAGGCCGTCTGCCCGATCCCGGCTATCGCCGTCACGTCCTTGAGCGTCGCCACCCGTCACCTCCGCGATCGTCATGACTGCTGACAGCGGCAGAGGCTACAGCTAATCTGACGGATAGTCAGCTGTTGCGGTTCGGTGGGAGGGCATGCGATGCGCGGCGACGAGGAGTGGGGCAGCATCCCGAGGCTGGTGCGAGCGGCAGCGCAGCGGTACGGGGAGCGTGAGGCCGTCGTCGAGGGCCGGACCCGCATCTCGTACGCCGAACTCGGTGACCGCGTCGAACGAGCCGCCGCGGCGTGCATGGCCTCGGGTGTGGAGCCGGGGGACCGGGTCGCCGTCTGGGCGCCGAACACCCTGGACTGGATCGTCTCCGCCCTCGGGGCGGTCACGGCGGGCGGGGTCCTGGTCCCCCTCAACACGCGCTTCAAGGGCGCGGAGGCGGCGTACATCCTGGAGCGGAGCCGGGCGAAGCTGCTCTTCATCACCGGCACCTTCCTGGGCACGTCGTACGTGGCGTCGCTGCGCCGGGCGGAGGCGGAACTCCCTCACCTGGAGCGGGTGGTGGTGCTCGCGGACACGGCACCCGAGTCCTACGTCACCTGGAAGGACTTCCTGGCGGCGGGGGAGCGGATATCGCCCGCGGCGGTACGGCAACGGGCCGACGCCATCACCCCCTCGGCCGCCTCCGACATCATCTACACCTCGGGCACCACGGGCCACCCCAAGGGCGCGGTCATCACCCACGCCCAGACCCTGCGCTGCTACGCGATCTGGAGCGAGCTGGCCGGCCTGCGCGAGGGCGACCGCTATCTGATCGTGAACCCGTTCTTCCACACCTTCGGCTACAAGGCGGGCATCATCGCGTGCCTGATGCGGGGCGCGACGATGATCCCGCAGCCGGTGTTCGACGTGGACACCGTCCTCGCGAACATCGCCGCTGAACGCATCTCGGTCCTCCCCGGCCCGCCCACCCTCCACCAGTCCCTGCTGGACCACCCGGCGCGGGCGACGCACGACCTCTCCGCCCTGCGCCTGGTGGTCACGGGCGCGGCGGTGGTCCCCCTGCTCCTGGTGGAACGTCTGCGCACGGAGCTGGGCATCGCGACGGTCCTCACGGCATACGGCCTCTCCGAGGCGAGCGGCATCGTCACGATGTGCCGCAGGGGCGACCCGCCCGAGACGATCTCCTCCACCTCGGGCCGGGCGATCCCCGGCACGGAGATCCGCGTCCTGGCGGACCCCGGCACGCCCGGCGAGGTCCTGGTCCGCGGCTTCCACGTGATGCAGGGCTACTTCGAGGACCCCGACACCACAGCAGCCGCCATCACCCCGGACGGCTGGCTCCACACGGGAGACGTGGGCATCCTCGACGAGGCGGGCAACCTGCGCATCACGGACCGGATCAAGGACATGTTCATCGTCGGCGGCTTCAACGCGTACCCGGCCGAGATCGAACAGCTCCTGGGCCTGCACCCGGATGTGGCGGACGTGGCGGTGATCGGCATCCCGGACCCGAGACTCGGCGAGGTCGGCAAGGCGTACGCGGTCCGTCGGGCGGGCGCGACGCTGACGGCGGACGACCTGATCGCCTGGTCCCGGCGCGAGATGGCGAACTACAAGGTGCCGAGGGCGGTGGAATTCGTGGGGGAGCTGCCGCGGAACGCGAGCGGCAAGGTGGTGAAGGGGGAGTTGCGGGGGCGGGGGTAGGGCCGCTCAGGCCGAAGGCCAAGGCGTCACGTGAAGCACGTAGACGCACTGGTGCCGGATGATGGTGAGGTAAAGGAACATCCCGCCCGGCACGAAAGCGGTCTGCACGCCGTCACCAGCCCCTTGGAACGATGTCCCGTCGAGATGCAGGGCGGATGCGGCCCTTACGAGCTCATCGGCGTGCTTTTCGACCTCGGCGACAAAGACGGGCGGGGGCGGAGTGGCGCCTCCGATGACGTGGGTCTCGTCCGGGTCGTACTCCCAACGCCACTCACTCACCGGCGAGAGATGCCCGTGCGTACGTGTGGAGGTTACGGATCTCGTCCATGGCTGCCCGCCAGGCAGGGGCATCCCTGTCAAGGTTCTGCACCGCGTACTCGGCGGAGTGCAGGCGGGCGGCGGCAACAGGCAGCCGGGCGATCTCCACAGCGACGGCCCACGACTCCAGGAACTGCGTGATCGGCCCCAGGCTGCCGGTGTCCGCGGCCAGGGCGATGGCTGCGTCCTTCTGCTGCTCCATCTCGCCCAGCCGGTGCGGAGCCACCTGCGCGAGGGCGATTCGGAGTGCCGCCGGGGTCCGCTGCGGGCGGGGGATGAGGGGCCCCGCGGGGTCGATGTGCTGTGCGGTCATTCCGGTCCCTTCGCGCGGCTTCACGGCAACGGTACGGGAGAGGCGTACGGCGGCGCATGTGCTTCACCGGATGGGGTGAATCGGGC
The DNA here is from genome assembly GCF_048270745.1 of Streptomyces sp. NPDC056231. Taxonomy (NCBI): domain Bacteria; kingdom Bacillati; phylum Actinomycetota; class Actinomycetes; order Kitasatosporales; family Streptomycetaceae; genus Streptomyces; species Streptomyces sp. NPDC056231. Next base: position 44,224 of record NZ_JBLVKW010000010.1, read on the forward strand.
GGTGGGGCACCGATCACCCAGGCATCGTGATTGGTATGGCAACCAAGAAGTACACGGTCACCCTGCCGGAGGAGATCCGCAGCGAGGTCGGCCCCGGTGCGTTCAGCGCGTATGTCACGCGCGCCATAGAACGCCAGCGCGAGCATGACCGGCTGGGGGAGCTGGTGGAGCGGATGGAGGGCGAGTACGGCCCGCTGACGGATGGGGACCTGGCGGCTGCCGAGGCGGAGCGGCGCGAGATCGAGCAGTGGTTCGGCGAGCAGGACGCGGGCACGGAGTCGCACCGGAGTGCGGCTTGATGCCAGACATCTCATACGTACTGGATTCCGAGTCCCTTTCCCGGGCGGCGCTCGGAGACCCGGAGATGAAGGCTCGTCTCACGGATGCCCACCGTACGGGCATCCGCGTGGTGACCAGTTCGATGACCTTGATCGAGGCGTACCACAGCAAGATCCGGCGGCCCGTCTGGAACTGGGCGATGCCCGGCATCGTCGTCGAGTCCGTGACCAAGGACATCGCCGACGAGGCGATCAGGCGGCTGGGTGAGACCGGTCTGCACGGCCACAAGTACGCCATCGACGCGGCGCTTGCGGTGATCGCGGGGCGACAGCCGGGCCGGGTGGCGGTCTTCACCGGGAGTAGGACGACATGGGGAAGCTGTGCGGGGCGGGGGTGCTGGCGCGGGGGCTGTAGGGAAATGGAGAGGGCCCGAGCGGTTGGCTCGGGCCCTCTTGCGCGCGGGTGTGGCTCAGCTGGCGTGGCTGTCCTGCGGGGTCATCACGGTGGCGTGCGCGTCCTGAGTGGTGACGGGGGTGTCGCCGGTCATGTGGCTGTCAGCCAGCGCCGGGGTGGCCGCGCCGAGGCCGAGGGCCACGGCGAACGCGGCGGCGACGAGCGTCTTCTTCGTGCGGGTCATTCCAACTCCTGTGGGAGAAGAGAGCTTGCGGGCGTGAAGTGACGCTAGTGGCAGGGGGGGGGCGATGGCGGAACCCTGTTGGCGCGAAGCGGTTGAACGTTGACGCGATTACGTCAACCGGCGCAGACGTGCAGCGGCCGCGACGGCTCCCCCTCCGTGCCGCCGCGGCCGTCCCCCGTGCCCCCGCCGAAAAGAAGAACTAGTTCGTGGGCTCCGACGTCGCGTGCATGTCGTCGGTCGTGGCCGTGCCGCCCGTGGCGTGCATGTCCTGCGGCTTGATTGGTCCGCCGGTCGCGTGCATGTCCAGAGTGGTGATCTGGTCGGCGTTACCACCGGTGGCGTGCATGTCCTGCGGCTTGATCTCCGGGTCCTTCTTCGTCGCGTCAGCCATGATGATCTGCTCCCCTTGGCATTTCTTCGTGATGGGTGGGCAAGGCCCGCCCGGCTGTTCCCCCGTGGACCGCCGGACGGGCCTTTCAGGGCCGCTCACATTAGTGCCACGGCCGTCTGTCGCCCCGTCTGCCCCCCGACGCGACGGATCGACTAAGAGAAGAATGCCGGGTCGCGATAAACGAACGATGAACGCCCCCGGCAGGCGTCCTACGCAGTCGTCACGGTGGGATCGGCGGACAGCAGGGCGCGCACATCGGTCGCCTCGTGCGAACCCAGTTCCTCGTAGATGGCCAGGGCCTCGTGCCAGCAGACCTGAGCGCGCCCGAACTGCCCGATCTCCCCAAGGGCGCGCCCGAGCACGGTGAGCACGTTGCCCCTCCGCCATTCGCCACCGATGCCTCGCAGCGCGGTCAGGGCCTGCTCGGCCTTAGCCGCGGCATCGGCCGAGCATCCGGCAGCGAGGTCGACCTCGGCGAGCCTGAAGAGTGTCATCCCTTCCCACAGGCGTTGGCGGCTGTCCCGGAAGACGGCCAGTGCTTCCAGAAGTCTCTCCGTCGCATCGGTGAACTGGCCGCTCTGCGTGAGGGCCATGCCGAGCGCATAGCGGCCGTTGGCACTCCGAAGGGCGTGACCCAGGCTGTCGTATATGTCTATGCCCTGCTTGGCCAGAGACACCGCACTGCCGGTGCGGCCCGTGGCCAGGTGAATGCGCGACAAGTTGCACAGCGCGCTCGCCTCGCCCGGCCGGTCCTGGATCCGACGGAAGCTGTCGATGGCTTGGGTCAGATATCTCTCGCCGTCGTCGTGTCGACTCTGGTAGAGCGCCATGATGCCGCGAGCGTTCGGAGCCCAGCACCCGGGCAACGGGTCGAGGTCGGCTTCGACGAGCCGCATGATCTCCTTCGCCTCCTGCTCGGCCCGGTCGAAACGCCCCGATGTGTGATGCACATCGGCCAATGTGACCAGAGCACGCACCTCGGTGCGTTGGTCGCCACAGGCACGGGCAGCGTCCCGTACGGCAAAGGCGATGGTCTCGTACTGTCTCGAGTTGGCGCCGGACTCGCCCAGATCCAGCGATGCCCAGAGAAGGTCCACGGCCCGGCGCAAGGTGCCGGGGCCGGACGATTGGCGTACGCAGGCGAGAAGCGTGTCGGCCTCCGCGTAGAGCCAGTCCAGCGCCGAGTGCCGGTCTGCGAACGACAGGCCCTCGTGCTGCGTCGGTTCCAGGTGGTCCACCAGCCGATCCCCCGGCCGCTCCAGCGCATACACCCCCGCCGCCGTGGCCAGATAGAAGTCCAGCAGGCGCGAAAGCGCCAACTCCCGCTCCTCCGGCGGCTGTTCGTCCCGTTCCGCGCACGCACGCGCGTAGAGCCGTACCAGGTCGTGGTACCGGTACCGACCTGGCGCCGCCGATTCCAGCAGACTCGTGTCGACCAGGGACTCCAGCACGTCCTCCGCCGCATGCACCTCCAGGTTCAGCAGCGCCGCAGCTGCCGCCAGGGAGATGTCCGGGCCGTCTGCCAGGCCCAGCAGGCGGAACGCGCGGGCCTGGGCCGGTTCCAGCTGGCCGTAGCCGAGTTCAAAGGTGGCCTTCACCGCCAGGTCGCCCGCCTGGAGCTCGTCCAGCCGGCGTCGCTCGTCCGCGAGTTTGGCCGCGAGGACCGAGACCGTCCAGGTGCGGCGGGCGGCCAGGCGGGAAGCGGCGATGCGGATCGCCAGGGGGAGGAAGCCGCACGCGGCGACCACGTCCAGGGCCGCCTCGCGCTCCGAGCCGACCCGCTCCTCGCCGACGATCCGGGTGAAGAGCTGGAGCGCCTCCTCGGGGGACATCACGTCCAGGTCCACCAGGTGCGCGCCCGCCAGGTCGACCATGCGGACGCGGCTGGTCACCAGGGCCGCGCAGCCTGCCGTGCCGGGCAGCAGGGGGCGGATCTGCGCCGCGTCGTGCGCGTTGTCCAGGAGGACCAGGATGCGGCGGCCGTCGAGCGTGGAGCGGTACAGCGCCGCCCGTTCGTCCAATGAATCGGGGATCGCCGAGTCCGCGGTGCCGAGGGCGCGCAGGAACGAGCCGAGCACCGTCTCCGGCTCCGCCGCCCGTGCTCCGGCTCCCTGCAGGTCGACGTAGAGCTGGCCGTCCGGGAAGTGCGGGCGCGCCTGGTGGGCGACGTGCACGGCGAGGGTTGTCTTGCCGACGCCGCCGATGCCCGCGAGCGCCGACACGGCCATGACCGAACCCTCCGCCGTCGCCAGCCGGTCGCCCAGTTCGCGCACGAAGGAGGCGCGGCCGGTGAAGTCCGGGACCGTCGCCGGGAGCTGGGCCGGCCGGACCGCGGCAGGTGCGGGGGCCGCCTCGTCGGCCGGGTGGGCCAGTTCCTCGTCGGCCTGCAGGATCCGCTGCTGGAGCTGCGAGAGCTCCGGCCGCGGGTCGACGCCGAGTTCGTCGGCGAGCAACCGTCGCGTGTCGGCGTACACGGCGAGCGCTTCCGCCTGGCGGCCGCTGCGGTACAGGGCGATCATCAGCAGTTCGCGCAGCCGCTCCCGCAGCGGGTGCGCCGCGGTGAGTGCGGTGAGTTCGGAGACCGCCTCCGCGTGGCTGCCGACCTCCAGATCCAGGTCGAGCCGGGTCTCGGTGAGCTGGAGCCGCCACTCGGCGAGCCGGGTGCGCTGGTTCTCGGCATAGGGGCCCGGGACGGAGGCCAGCGTTTCGCCGTCCCACAGCGCCAGCGCCTCGTTGAGCAGGGTGCGGGCCCGGCGCCGGTCCCCGCCCGCCCGCGCCTTCTCCGCGTCGGCGGTCAACTCCTGGGCCACCGTGAGGTCGAGTGCGTCGGGGCTGGTCCGGATCGCGTACCCGCCGGCGTCGCTGACCAGCGTGGACGGGTCGAGGATCTTGCGCAGCCGGGACGCGTACGTCCGTACGGCGGCGAGCGCCTGGGACGGCGGCTCGTCGCCCCAGATGGCGTCGATGAGTTCGGCGGCGGTGGCCGTGCGCCCGTCGCGCAGCAGCAGCGCGACCAGCAGGGCCCGCTGCTGCGGCGAGCCGGACGCCAGCGGTTCGTCGTCGCGCCAGGCGCGTACGGGGCCGAGCACGGCGAACCGCAGGCCGGTCCCGGTCGTCTGTTGCTGAGCAGCGCGCTGCTCCGGAACGCGCACACGTGGCCCGTGGTCACGGTCCATTGATGCCCCCTGTCCTGCTCGCCCCGCCAGTCCTGCCGGTCGCACTGAACCCGCTGGTGTTGATGGTCCCGCTGGTGTCTCTGCCCGGAATGACCGCCGCTGCACCGATGTGGTCCGGGTGGATCCGGATTACGACCTACCGCTGGTATCGCGGTCAACAGTCTGCCTTGTCATGGGCGGACACGTCAGCAGTGGGTGACGCTCTGCACAAGCCCTCGACAACGATTTGGGACAGGGGCCCGGCCCAGAGAGCTGACGGTTCGTCAGATCGGCGCTACCGTAGTGCACATGGAGACCTTCCCGAAGATCATCTCGGTGGACGATCACACGGTGGAGCCCGCTCATGTCTGGCGGGACCGGCTCCCGTCCAAGTACCTCGACCGCGGCCCGCGCATCGTCCGCGCCCCCCTGAAGGAAATGACCTTCATGGGGGGCAGGTTCGCACCGGTGATGGGCGCAAAGGGCGACGAGGGGCCGATCGGCGACTGGTGGGTGTACGAGGATCTGCACCGGCCGCTCACCCGGCTCGACACCTCCGTCGGCTACGACCGGGACGAGATCAAGCTCGAAGTCATCACGTACGAGCAGATGCGCCCTGGTTCGTACGCGGTCCCGGACCGGCTCGCCGACATGGACATCAACCACGTCCAGTCCGCGCTCTGTTTCCCGACCTTCCCGCGGTTCTGTGGTCAGACGTTCACGGAGGCGAAGGACCGTGAGCTCGGACTGCTCGGCGTGCGCGCGTACAACGACTGGATGGTGGAGGAGTGGTGCGGCCCCGACGCGCAGGGCCGGCTGATCCCGCTGACCCTCGTCCCGCTCTGGGACTCACAGCTCGCCGCCGACGAGGTCCGGCGGAACGCCGCGCGCGGGGTGCGTGCTGTCGCGTTCTCCGAGATACCCCCACATCTGGGACTTCCGTCGATACATACGGACGCGTGGGATCCGTTCCTGCGGGCCTGCGACGAGACGGGGACCGTGATCGCGATGCACATCGGCTCGTCCTCGAAGATGCCGTCCACCTCGGCCGACGCCCCGCCCGCGGTCGGCTCCACCATCACCTTCGCCAACTGCTGCTTCTCGATGGTCGACTGGCTGATGAGCGGCAAGTTCGAACGGTTCCCGAACCTCCGGATCATGTACGCGGAGGGCCAGATCGGCTGGATCCCGTACATCCTGGAACGGGCCGACGTGGTCTGGGAGGAGAACCGGGCCTGGGGCGGTGTCGCCGACAAGGTGCACCGGCCGCCGTCCGAGCTCTTCGCCGAGCATGTGTACGGGTGCTTCTTCGATGACGCGTTCGGGCTGAAGAACCTGGACGCGATCGGCGTGGGAAACGTTCTGTACGAGACCGACTACCCGCACTCGGATTCGACCTGGCCCGAGTCGCGCGAGGTCGGCGAGGCGCAGATGGGGCACCTGGACCCGGATGTGGTGGACCGGGTCGTGCGCCGCAACGCCATCGATCTGCTGGGGCTCACGGACGAGGGGCTGTGGGCGGGGCCGGGGGCGTGAGGCCGTAGGCCCTGCCGGCCGGTGGTGCGGCACGGGGCCCACCGTGTCCGGCGGGCCCCGTGGGACGTGGTCAGGCCCTGGCCACCGGCTCCTGGAGCTCCGTCACCCACTTGTCCTTGTCCTCCGGGCACTCCAGGTTGATCTCCCGGGTGTACCCCAGTGACCGGTACCCATTGGTGTCCAGCCAGCGGGCCAGCGTCTGCTCGGTGGCGAGGACCCCGTCCATCGAACCGCGGTGGACGATGGTCGCCGCCTCGAACGCGGGCAGGTCGACCACCGTGACGCCGGTGTCACCGACCGGGCCGACCGGGGCGGAGACCGTCACCCCCGCGTGCACGGTGATCGCGCCGTCGCCCGCGGGGGCGTCCTCGTAGCGCGCGATGCCCGGGCCGGTGGGGCTGATTCCGGCCGCCTTCAGCAGCGGGAACAGCCGGTCGTACAGCGGTCCGATCACCGGAGTGATGGCCTGCGGCTCGTAGCCGGCCGCGGTCCCCGTCAGCTCCGCCACCCGTACCGCGGGAACGTTCTTGATCACAACGTCGTCCGTGGGCATGTGCCCCTCGCTCTCGATCGACCGGAGCCTCGCCTCGACCTGCGCCAGCCGTGCCGCCGCCGCGGCCATGGCCGCCTCCAGCTCCGCCTGCCGCAGTCGCAGCATTCCGCGGATCTCCTCGGGTCCGACCTGTTCGTCGAGGACGGCCTGCACCTGCTGGAGCGTGAAGCCGAGACCCTTGAGAGCGATGATGCGGTTGAGGCGGGCGAGCTGAGCGGCACCGTAGAAGCGGTAGCCGGTCGCGGGGTCGGTGCGGTCGGGAGGCAGCAGTCCGATGGCGTCGTAGTGACGCAGCATCCGGGCCGACACCCGTCCGTACCTGGCGAAATCTCCGATGGTGAACATGATGTCTCCCAGTGCACGCCCTCACACGGTGTCAAGGTCAAGCTCCCGTCCGCGGCGGCACCGGGCGGGCCATCACAAGGCAGGAGCCCCGCTCCTCCGCCGAGGCGGGGGAGCGGGGCTCCTTGGGTACTGCATGCCGGCCGCGATCGGCCGACCCGGGCAACTAGGCCGGGCTGACGTTCTCAGCCTGCGGGCCCTTCGGCCCCTGAGTGACGTCGAAGTTCACGACCTGGTTCTCCTCGAGGGAGCGGAACCCGGACGCGTTGATCGCGGAGTAGTGGACGAAGACATCCGGGCCGCCGCCGTCCTGGGCGATGAAGCCGAAGCCCTTTTCAGCGTTGAACCACTTGACGGTTCCGGTAGCCATAAGCCCTCCTTGGGCCAAAGGGTTGCCCTGCTCCAGAACCTGCAAAGAAGTCTGAAAACTACAAAAGCCTGCGGGTTACATGCTCCGCAGGCTCTGTACTGCAAGGGAAACCAAACTGCAACTTGCGTCGAGCCTAGCACGCAGCGTGTGCGGAACGGTAGAGGGAAAGATCACTTCACCCGGATGTTTGATTGCCCTGCCGAGAGACTGACGGAGATAGCGGTCAGAAGGGGGCCCGGGGGTGTCGTTCGGGTGGCGCGGAGGTGGCCGCGGAGACACGCCGGGGCGTGGGACCGGCAGACACGGAGGGGCGGGACCGGGCGGGTCCCTCCGCGCCCCGGTGGTGGCGGGATGTCCGCACGGGTCTAGCCTCGCGATGTGGACAATTCAACCGTCTCCCCCGCAGCAGGCGACGACCGTCGCAGCAGGCCGCGCGTCGGCCACATCCAGTTCCTGAACTGCCTCCCCCTCTACTGGGGCCTGGCGCGGACCGGAACCCTGCTCGACCTGGAGCTGTCGAAGGACACCCCGGAGAAGCTCAGCGAGCAGCTGGTACGCGGTGACCTCGACATCGGCCCCATCACCCTCGTCGAGTACCTGCGCAACGCCGATCAGCTCGTCGCCTTCCCCGATATCGCGGTCGGCTGCGACGGGCCCGTCATGTCATGCGTGATCGTGTCGCAGCTGCCCCTGGAGCAGCTCGACGGGGCCCGGGTGGCGCTCGGTTCGACCTCGCGCACCTCCGTACGCCTCGCTCAGCTGCTGCTCGCCGAGCGGTACGAGGTGACGCCCGACTACTACACCTGCCCGCCCGACCTCGGCCTGATGATGCAGGAGGCGGACGCCGCCGTGCTGATCGGCGACGCCGCGCTGCGCGCCTCGCTGCACGACGCGCCGCGCCTCGGTCTGCAGGTCCATGACCTGGGGCAGATGTGGAAGGAGTGGACGGGGCTGCCGTTCGTCTTCGCGGTCTGGGCGGCGCGCAAGGACTTTCTGGCCGCGCACCCGGCCATGGTGGAGGAGGTGCACCGGGCGTTCCTCGCCTCGCGGGACCTGTCGCTGGAAGAGGTCACCAAAGTCGCCGAGACGGCGGCGCGGTGGGAGGTCTTCGACGCGGAGCTGCTGGAGCGGTACTTCACGACGCTGGACTTCCGCTTCGGTCCGGACCAGCTGTCGGGCGTACGTGAGTTCGCCCGCCGGGTCGGGGCGACGACCGGTTTCCCGGTGGACGTGAACGTCGAGCTGCTCGGCCACTGATCCGGCACCGGCCACTGCGCGGGGGGAATGGGTCCGGGCGATTGGTGAATACTGAACCTTCTTCTGGCTTCCCCGTTCCCTCCCGTGCTGTTTATCGCACTGCCTCATGGATTCCTTTCCAGCGAATGCCACGAATGCCGCGGCCGGACAGCTCGCACGTCCTATCCCGAATAGAGGGAGGACGGAGTACGGGGTGAGCCCAGGTCGAGTCCCGGATTCGATCGGGTGAACGACTCATTCGCGCCTTTTACTGTGCCGAAAACCGCGGTTCGTTCCCATAGGGGCGAAATCGGCCGATGGTTTCTCTGTGATCGCGCGACCTCCGACCCCTAGGCTTCGGTCGGAGGTCCGGCCGGTCCACAGGGGGAGTCCGTATGCAGCCGCTGGAAGCCGGCGAACCGCTCACCATCGGTGCCTACCGGTTGCTCGGCAGACTCGGTGCGGGCGGCATGGGCCGGGTGTATCTGGGACGCAGTGCGGGTGGACGCACCGTCGCGGTCAAGGTCGTCCATCCGCACTTCGCGCTCGACGAACAGTTCCGTGCGCGGTTCCGGCGCGAGGTCGACGCGGCGCGGCGGATCGGCGCCCAGTGGACGGCGCCCGTCCTGGACGCCGATCCGGATGCCCCCGTGCCGTGGGTCGCCACCGGCTATGTCGCCGGGCCCCCGCTGTCGGCCGCGGTCACGGAGCACGGGCCACTGCCCGAGCAGGCGGTACGGACCCTGGGCGCCGGACTCGCGGAGGCCCTGGCCGTCGTGCACGGGCAGGGGCTCATCCACCGCGACGTGAAGCCGTCCAACGTCCTGCTCGCCCTCGACGGCCCCCGCCTCATCGACTTCGGCATCGCCCGCGCGATCGACGCCACCGCCTCGCTCACCTCCACCGGGGTTTCGGTCGGCTCGCCCGGCTACATGGCACCGGAGCAGATCCGGGGTCTGGAGATCTCGGGCGCCGCCGATGTCTTCTCGCTCGGCGCGGTGCTCGCGTACGCGGCGACGGGCGACGCCCCCTTCCTCGGCGACTCCTCGGCGGTGCTCCTCTACAAGGTGGTGCACGAGGAGCCGGAGCTGGGTGAGATCGAGGGCGAACTGCGGGACGTGATAGCCACGTGCCTGGCGAAGGACCCGGCGCGTCGGCCCACCCCGACGGAGCTCGCCCGGCAGCTGGCACCCGGCGGGGCGGCGGCGGCAGTGGCGGCGGGCTGGCTGCCCGGAGCACTGGTGCGTGAGGTCAGCCGCTCGGCAGTGGCGCTGCTCGACCTGGAGCCGCAGGACGGGCCGGTGCAGTCGGGACCGGTGCCGTTCAGCAACGCCTCCCTCACCGCCTCCGGCTCCGCCGACAGCAACGGCGCGCGTGGAGAGTTCGGGCCGCCGATCGAGCCGGCCCGCCCGCCCCGGACATTCCCGCCGGCCGAGGCCGCGGACCGCGACCCGGGCGGACTCCCCGGCCCCCGTACCCCCGATTCCCGGTTCTCCGTCACTGTCGGCGCCGGCTCCGAGCCCGGCGCCGCCGGCCGCAGCCGCGGCCGCAGGCTCAGCTGCACCGTCGCCCTCGCCGTGGCGGGCGCGCTCGCCGCCGTGACCGTCGGCAGCGCCCTCCTCTTCGACCTGCTGCCGGGCATCGGTGGCGGCGACGCCGAGCACGGCGGGGTCGCCCAACCCCCTGGCGCGTCCTCCAGCGCGTCGCCGGACCCGGCGGACGGCTACCCCGGTGCGGGCCAGGTCACCGCGCTGCCCAAGACGTTCGTCGGTACCTGGAAGGGGCCGCTGACCGAGAAGACGACCGGGCAGCCGCACGGCACCCTCACCGCGGTGTTCACCGAGGGGAAGAAGGGCACGGATGTCGTCCGTATGAACACCACCTTCTCCACCCTCGGAGTGACCGTCAGCTGCAACAGCATCGCGAAGCTCTCCTCCGGCACCGCCGAGGAACTGACGCTCCGGGAGCGCGCCGACCCGGACCGGCCCGGAACCGCCGGGCTCTGCACGCAGACCACGACCGACGTCACCTTCACCCTCGCCGGGGACGGCACACTCCGCTTCCGGTCCGAGGAGCGGGGTGCGGGGCTTCCGTACGGCACACTCGCCCGGTCCGGCAGCTGACCCCGGGAGGGGCTGGCGTAGGCTGAACCGGTCCATGGATCCGTTGAAAAACCGCCGAAAGGTGACAGCCCGGTGACCGAGAAGGCCGACCTCCAGCCCATCCTCGACCGAGCCGCCGAAGGCGGCCGGATCACTCCGGAGGAGGCCCTCGACCTCTACCGGTCGGCGCCCCTGCACGCGCTGGGCGCCGCTGCCGACGCTGTGCGCCGACGCCGCTACGCCGGTACGGAGCACATCGCGACGTACATCATCGAGCGCAACATCAACTACACCAACGTGTGCGTCACGGCCTGCAAGTTCTGCGCCTTCTACGCCGCACCGAAGGACACTGCCAAGGGCTGGTCCCGCGACCTCGACGACATCCTGCGCCGCTGTGCGGAGACCGTCGAGCTCGGCGGCACGCAGATCATGTTCCAGGGCGGACACCACCCGGACTACGGCGTCGAGTACTACGAGGAGCACTTCTCCGCGATCAAGAAGGCGTTCCCGCAGCTGGTCATCCACTCGCTGGGCGCCTCCGAGATCGAGCACATGGCCCGGATCTCCAAGGTCTCCGTGGAGGAGGCCATCCAGCGGATCCACGCCGCCGGTCTCGACTCCTTCGCGGGCGCCGGCGCCGAGCTGCTGCCGGCCCGGCCGCGCAAGGCGATCGCCCCGCTCAAGGAGTCCGGCGAGCGCTGGCTGGAGATCATGGAGGCGGCGCACCGGCTCGGTGTCGAGTCCACCTCCACGATGCTGATGGGCACCGGCGAGACCAACGCCGAGCGCATCGAGCACCTGCGGATGATCCGCGACGTACAGGACCGGACCGGTGGTTTCCGTGCGTTCATCCCGTATACGTACCAGCCGGAGAACAACCACCTGAAGGGCCGGACGCAGGCCACGCTCTTCGAGTACCTGCGGATGATCGCCATCGCCCGGCTCTTCCTCGACAACGTCGCCCACATCCAGGGCTCCTGGCTGACCACCGGCAAGGAGGTCGGCCAGCTGTCGCTGCACTACGGCGCCGACGACCTCGGCTCGATCATGCTGGAGGAGAACGTCGTCTCCTCCGCCGGTGCCAAGCACCGCTCCAACCGGCTGGAGATCATCGACCTGATCCGCAAGGCGGGCCGGGTCCCGGCGCAGCGCGCCACGACGTACGAGCACCTCGTCGTCCACGACGACCCGGCGAACGACCCGGTCGACGAGCGCGTCGTCTCACACATCTCGTCCACCGCGATCGAGGGCGGCACCGCACACCCGGAACTCAAGCTCCTCAGCGCCAACTGAGGCTGTCGTGCTGACCGTTCACGCCGCGCCGCTGGTTCTTCCGGTCGGCGCGGCTGCCGTCGCGCAGGGCGCGGTCGCCGTGGACGGCGACCGGATCGTCGCCCTCGGACCGCACGACGAGGTCGTCGCCGCCCACCCGGCGGCCCGGGTCCGCCAGTGGCCGGGAGTCCTGACGCCCGGCCTGCGGCAGTGGCACGCAGTCTGGCTGCTGACCCGCTGCTACCACCCCGACCCGCGCGAGGCGGACGAGCTCGGTGACCGGCCGCTGTGGGGCGAGGCGTTCGAACGGCTGGCCGGCGAGATGGACGCGGCGCGGTGGGCGGGCAGCGTACGGCGCGGGCTGCAGCAGATGCTGCGGCACGGCACCACACACCTCGCGGGCCGGTTCCACGACCCGGCCGTCCGCACCGCCGTGGACCGCTCGGGGCTGACCGAGGTTTCGGCCGTCGGCGCCCCCGGCATCCTGGTCGGCGAACCGAGCCTGGACCCGTTCTCGGAGGGGTATGACCTGCCCGGTTCCGTGCACGGCCCGCTCACCGTCGGCGGCCGCGCCGACCTCGCCGTCTTCGACGTACCGGACGAGGACGCGCTCTGTGCGGCGGGCGCCGGGGCGTGCATCGCCACGGTGCTGGGCGGGCGGCTGGTGTACCGGCGGCGGTAGGCGCTCCGGAGCGCGTCAGGGCACGGACGGGCCACCTACGTACCTGCCCGTGGCCGTGTACGGCCAGGCGTTGGCGACGCACCCCCGTAGCCCGTCGATCTGCTGCATCATCGCGGGCGCGGGACGTCCTGGCCCCGGGCAGGTCTCGTGGCCGTGGCCCAGCCAGTGGCCGACCTCGTGGTTGATGATCAGCGCCCGGTACTCGGCGAGCGGCCCGTCGAACTGCGGCGAGCCCTGCATCCACCGCTTCAGGTTCACCACGACCGTGCTGCCGACGCGACAGTTGACCTCGCCCCGCGTGTGCAGCCCGTACGCCCCGCAGAGCCGGTCGACGGTGTCCGGCGTGGCGATACGGATCACCAGACCGGCCGGTCCCGAGCCGACCTGCCGGAACGCGTCGTGCCCGGTGCGGGTCCAGCCGCGTGGGTCGGCGAGCACACCGGAGACCTCGGCGGCAGCCGGACCGGCGGCCAGACCGCTGCCCTGTTCCACCTCGACGCGGTAGCGGTGGACGGTGCCCGTGCCGTGAGCGGCCGCGGACGCCGGGGCGGCAGGGACGAACGTGCCGGAGCCGTGGCCGGGCACGGACCCGGGCGGGTTCCGCGTCCCGGCCACCCGCTTCTTCTTGCCGTCGCGGGAGCCGGCCGCCGAGCCGACGGGTTCCGGACTGCTCGGTACGGAACGGGAGTCGGGCCCGACGCCTGTGGCCGACCGGGTCACCGACGGCCGGACCGACGGGGTGTTCGACGCCGCCGACGCCCCGTCCCCACCGCCCCACGGCCCCCACACCAACGCCCCGCAGAGCAGCGCGCCCGGCACCAGCACGGCACCCAGCATCCGTATCCGGGTCCGTCGGCGGCGGGCGCGCCGGGCCGCGCCGCGGCTGCGGCCACGCGCCCGGCGTCCCCGTGCCTCACCCGCCACGGACGGACCCCTGCTTCGGCTCCATCGGGTACGCGTCCGCGTAACGCACCAGGTCCAGGAAGCGGGGGTCCCGTGCGATGCGGAGCAACTGGTCCACGGTGACCGGCGCCGAGACCATGGAGGAGTCGTCGCCGTCCGCCGAGAGGACGACGGCGCTGTCCCCGAACTCGAAGCGGACACTCACGCCGACGATGTCCTTCCCGCCCTTCGAGTTCCCGCTCGCGGTGACGGCGCGGGCCACGATGCCGCCGGGCAGCTGTGCCTTCTCGCAGCGGTACTTCTTCGTCGGGCCGTACGAGCAGGGGGCCTCCGGGCTGTTGGACGAGTCACCGATGGGGCGTACGGAGAAGACGACGGGGAAGACGCTGCCCTTGGACGCGCCCTGGTACCGGCTGACCGCCAGATCGACCGGGCGGACGGTACCGAACGCCGCCGGCAGCATCGTGTCGAACAACGCCGCCGCGTCCTGCTGGAACTGCTCCATCCGCTTGCGCTCGGCGGCGGGCAGGTCCGCCATGGACGACTCGCCCGGGGTGGGCTTGACGTGCACCGGCGTGCGCGGCGGCTCGCCGGGAACGGCGGTCGGCTTGACGACGTCGCTCGCGGGCCCGGTGGGGGCGGGCGCGTCGCTGCGGCCCTGGGCGGGCGCCCCGACCTGTGCGGCGCCGTTGCCCGTACCGCTGCCCGTGCCCCAGGACGGCAGCGTCGCACCGAACACCCCGAGCGCCACCACCCCGGCCACCCCCGCGCCGATGGCCGCACGCGCCCTGGTGCGACGCCTGCGCCCCTCGGCAAGCGCGACCGGCAGCAGGTCCGGCAGCGGTGGCGCCCCCTCGGCCGCCTCCGCCATCGCCTCCCTGATCCGCTGCGTCCCGGTCTCCTCCAACGCGCCTTCCGAAAGCATGTCCATGACGGTTCTCCTCAGCTGCGAATGGTGTAGAGGTGCGGGTCGCCCAGCCGCGTACGCAGCGTGGCGAGCGAGCGCGAGCACTGGCTCTTGACGGTGGATTCGCTGCAGCGCAGCAGCTCGGCGACCGTCTGCACGCCCAGGTCCTCCCAGTAGCGCAGGACGACCATCGCCCGTGCACGGGGCGGCAGTTCGGCCAGGGCGGTCAACAGCGTCACCGTCAACTCGGGACCCACCACGGGGGGCGGTGCGTCGACCCGGCTGTGGGCCAGGAAGTCGCGGAGCCGCCGCCGGCGCTCGGCGAGATACGTCCGGGTGAGGACGGTGCGCGCATAGGCGGCGGGATGGTCGGCGGCGCTCGCCCGGTGCCAGTGCTGGAACAGCTTGGCGAGCGTCGTCTGCGTCAGATCGCGGGCGCTCTCCGCATCGCCGCACAGCAGATATGCGGTCCGGTACAGACGCCGTTGGTTCGCCCGGGCGAACTCCTCGAAGCCGGTGGAGTCCCGACTGCGGTCTGCGGTCATCTGTCCCCCTCTCCGGTTCCTCGGTGATCTCTCACCCCTGTACTGAGTCGTCTCGCGCCCAAAAGGTTGAAGCCGGCTTTCGAGCGGCTCCGGGCGCCGACGCACGACCGGCGCGAGGCAGCCGCGGCCGGGCTGCTTGAATGGGTGGGTGACCCGAGCATCCCTGGACAAGCAGCCGCACGAAGTCGCCTCGATGTTCGACGACGTGGCGGCGAACTACGACCTCACCAACGATGTGCTGTCGCTCGGCCAGGCCCGGCTGTGGCGCAAGGAGGTTGCGAAGGCGGTGCACGCCCGCCCCGCGGAAAAGGTCCTCGACCTGGCCGCGGGCACGGCGACCTCCTCGCAGCCGTTCGTCCGTGCCGGGGCCTACGTCGTGCCGTGCGACTTCTCGATCGGCATGCTCCAGGTGGGCAAGAAGCGACACCCGTGGATGCCGTTCACGGCGGGCGACGGCATGAAGCTGCCCTTCCGTGACGACGTCTTCGATGCGGTCACGATCTCCTTCGGCCTGCGCAACATTCAGGACACCGAGGCGGCGCTGCGCGAGCTGTACCGGGTGACGAAGCCCGGCGGCCGTGTCGTGATCTGCGAGTTCTCGCATCCGACGTGGGCGCCGTTCCGCATGGTGTACGAGGAGTATCTGATGCGCGCGCTGCCACCGGTGGCGCGAGCCGTCTCCTCCAACCCGGACGCGTACGTCTACCTCGCCGAGTCCATTCAGTCCTGGCCCGACCAGCCGGCCCTCGCGGAGATGCTCCAGAAGGCCGGCTGGTCGCAGGTGGCCTGGCGGAACCTCACCGGCGGCATCGTCGCGCTCCACCGGGGTTCCAAGGCTGTCTGAAGCCCCAGGCCCTACTTCGCGTACATGCCGTAGCCGCCGACACCCGTGTACACCGCGTCGGCGACCCGCCGGTGGACGTACTTCGGTCCGTACGGATCCTTGCCCGAGTCCGTCGGCGGCAGAGCACGGCGAGGGCGGCGGCGATCAGGGAGCCGCGCAAGGTGATGATCTTCTTGGCTGCCACGGACGGTGATCGTGCCAGCGCCGTCCACGAGGGGCTAGTAGATATCGGGACCGGTCTCGGCCGCGACCCACCGCCCCCCACCCGCTCTCCGGCTCCGGGCGGCCCCCCATAGACTGCCCAGGTTCACCATGTTGTCGAGCCTTCGGGAGATCCTGCCGTGACCGAGCCCCTCTCCGAACACAGCGCGGATGTGATCGTCGTCGGGGCAGGCCCAGCCGGCTCCACGACCGCGTACTACCTCGCCAAGGCCGGACTCGACGTTCTCCTGCTGGAGAAGACCGCCTTCCCGCGCGAGAAGGTCTGCGGCGACGGTCTCACCCCGCGCGCCACCAAGCAGCTCGTCGCCATGGGCATCGACATCTCCGAAGAGGCCGGCTGGCTGCGCAACAAGGGGCTGCGCATCATCGGCGGCGGTGTCCGGCTGCAGCTGGACTGGCCGGATCTCGCCTCGTACCCGGACTACGGACTGGTCCGCAAGCGCGACGACTTCGACGAGCAGCTGGCCCGCCAGGCGCAGAAGGCGGGTGCCCGGCTGTACGAGCGGTGCAATGTCGGCGCCCCGATCATCGACGAGCGCACCGGCCGCATCACCGGTGTGAACGCGAAGCTCGGCGAGGAGAAGACCCCGGTCACCTTCCACGCCCCGCTCGTCGTCGCCGCCGACGGCAACTCCACCCGGCTGTCGCTCGCCATGGGTCTGCACCGCCGCGAGGACCGCCCGATGGGTGTCGCGGTCCGTACGTACTTCACCTCACCGCGCCACGACGACGACTACCTGGAGTCCTGGCTGGAGCTGTGGGACCGGCGCGGCCCCCAGGACCGGCTGCTGCCCGGCTACGGCTGGATCTTCGGGATGGGCGACGGCACGTCCAATGTCGGCCTCGGCATCCTCAACTCCTCGTCCGCCTTCCGGGAGCTGGACTGGCGGGAGGTCCTCAAGGCGTGGTGCGCGTCCATGCCGGAGGACTGGGGCTACACCCCGGAGAACATGACGATGCCGATCCGCGGCGCCGCGCTCCCCATGGCGTTCAACCGCCAGCCGCACTACACCAAGGGGCTGCTGCTCGTCGGTGACGCGGGCGGCATGGTCAACCCGTTCAACGGCGAGGGCATCGCGTACGCCATGGAGTCGGGCCAGATCGCCGCGGACGTCATCGTCCAGGCGCACGCCCGCGCGACCCCCGCCCAGCGCGAACTGGCGCTGCACAGCTACCCGAAGATCCTGAAGGAGACCTACGGCGGCTACTACACGATGGGCCGCGCCTTCGTGAAGCTGATCGGCAACCCGAAGGTCATGAAGGTCGCCACCCAGCGCGGCCTGACGCACCCGCTGCTGATGAAGTTCACGCTGAAGATGCTCGCCAACCTCACCGACCCGACGGGCGGCGACGCGATGGACCGCATCATCAACGGCCTCTCGAAGGTGGCCCCGAAGGCCTGACCACCACTCCCGTTCGCGGCCTCGCCCGGTTCACGGGCGAGGCCGCGAACCGGGCCGGCAACAGCACCCGGCTCGCCGTTCCACGACGAAGGGCCGTCGCTCCCGAGCGGGGGAGTGACGGCCCTTCGCCGTGTTCGCGCGCTTGTGAATCAGAGAACGCGGACCGCGCCCGACGGCGGGTCGTAGCTCAGCGGGCGCAGCACCACGCCGGTGCTCGGGTTCTGCGCACCGACGAACTGGCCGCCGCCCACGTAGACGCCGACGTGGTACGCGGAGCCCGCACCGCCCCAGTACAGGATGTCGCCCGGCTGGAGGTTGCTCAGCGAGACCTGGGTGCCGGCGGTCGACTGGGCCTGCGAGACGCGCGGCAGGTCGACACCCACCGTGCGGAACGCGGCCTGGACCAGGCCGGAGCAGTCCCAGGAGTTGGGTCCGGTGCCGCCGGAGACGTACGCGTCGCCGACCTGGGCCCGGACGAACGAGACGACGGAGGCGGCGGAGCCGGTGGCGCTCGACGAGGAGGACGCCACGGCAGTGGCGCCGGACGACGCGCTGAGCGTCGTACGGGCCTCGGAGCGGGAGGCGCGCAGGGCGGCCTCCGCCTTGGCCTTGGCGGCCGCCTCTGCCTTCTTCTTGGCCTCTGCCTTGCGGACCGCCTCGGCCTTGGCCTTCGTGGCGGCCTTGGCCGCGCTGGTGGCCGCGGCGTCCTCCTGGGCCTGCGTCTCCAGGTCCAGGGCGACCTGCTGCGTGGCCTCGGCGGACGCGGCGACGGCGGTGGAGAGCCCGGAGGTGAGGGTGGGCATCTCGATGGTCTGGGTCACCGGCTCGGCCTGGGCAGGACCAGCAGCGCCTGCGACCGCGATGGTGCTGAGGACGCCACCGGCAACTCCGGCCCGCAGTGCCGATTTCGGGGCGCTTCGGCGGGGCTTCCGGTGGCTGGGTATGTGAGCGGTGAGGGACATGAGTACTAGCGCTATCAGGGCACCTGGGTTTCCTTCAAGAAACGTGTGTTGCGACACAGTTACGTTCGGAATCTGTGAATCCGCTTTCCGGTGGCCCTTATTGACGCCGTAACCGGCAAATCGGTCATGCGTGATCACCGCTGTGATCACGGACTTTCAGCAATTCGCCCGAATTGCCCGTCGCTTACCATCCGTTCGCACCGATGGCCAAGCCCGCTTTTATTGAAGGCCCGATGAAGTGATGCAGGTCACAGTGTGACTGTGGCGTGGTGGCCCTGCGGGCGGCCGATGCGCGCGGCGGCGTCGGCGGCAGGCCGTCCGGCGCGTTGTGGGCGCTTCGCCCGGAAGATCGCGAATGTGGATACGCGTCCACATCGCGCCTCGCGAGCCCCTCGCACGGGTGACCCCGAAGTGGGACGGATCCCCTTATCACCCCTCGGTCGTCCATTGCCAATTTGCTAGTCGAGGCGTCTGATTGTTAGAGGAGCATCGCCTTGACCAGCAACAACAACACCAGATGTCACGTCTCGTGATCGCACGGCCGCTTTGTGTACGAAGGTCACCCCTCATCCGGCTTCATGATCCTTCGCCGGGTGGTGGAGATCACAAAGTCGTTGTAGTACCCCGTGTCGCAGATCACAGGACGGCAGGCATAGGATGCGGGGCAGTCGGGCTTGTGAACTGCCTCACATGTGCACGATCTTGGTGAGGTGGCGAGCCGGTCGCCCGATGCGGTCCAACGGTCAAGGACGACTGGAAGGAGCGAGGAGCGTGAATGCCTACGCGCCAATCCTCGTGCTCGGCGCCCTCGGGGCAGGGTTTGCGATCTTCTCCGTGGTCATGGCCACGCTTATCGGCCCAAAGCGGTACAACCGAGCAAAGCTCGAAGCGTACGAGTGCGGTATTGAACCCACCCCCACTCCAGCCGGAGGCGGCCGCTTCCCCATCAAGTACTACCTGACGGCGATGCTCTTCATCGTCTTCGACATCGAGATCGTCTTCCTCTATCCCTGGGCAGTCACCTTCGACGCCCTGGGGATCTTCGGGCTCGTCGAGATGCTGCTCTTCGTGCTCACCGTCTTCGTCGCCTACGCGTACGTATGGCGTCGCGGCGGCCTGGAATGGGACTGAGGGGCTGAGGGGCACACCATGGGACTCGAAGAGAAGCTGCCCAGCGGCTTCGTGCTGACCACTGTCGAGCAGGCCGCCGGCTGGGTGCGGAAATCCTCCGTCTTCCCTGCCACATTCGGTCTTGCCTGCTGCGCCATCGAGATGATGACGACCGGAGCCGGGCGCTACGACCTGGCCCGATTCGGGATGGAGGTCTTCCGCGGATCGCCGCGGCAGGCGGATCTGATGATCGTGGCGGGTCGGGTCAGCCAGAAGATGGCGCCCGTCCTGCGGCAGGTCTACGACCAGATGCCGAACCCCAAGTGGGTTATCTCCATGGGGGTTTGTGCATCCTCGGGTGGGATGTTCAACAACTACGCCATTGTGCAGGGTGTTGATCATATTGTCCCGGTCGACATCTATTTGCCGGGCTGTCCGCCGCGCCCGGAGATGCTGATGGACGCCATTCTCAAGCTCCACCAGAAGATCCAGGGCTCCAAGCTCGGGGTCAACGCGGAGGAGGCTGCCCGCGAGGCGGAGGACGCGGCACTCAAGGCGCTTCCCCTGATCGAGATGAAGGGGCTGCTGCGGTGAGCGACGAACAGAACAACAACGGCGTACCCGCGCCGCGCGACGAGACCGGCGAGGTCATCGGCGTACGCAAGGGCATGTTCGGCGCCAACAACGGCGGCGACACCTCCGGCTACGGCGGGCTCGTCCGCACGGTGACGCTGCCGGGAGCCACGTCCCGGCCGTACGGCGGCTGGTTCGACGAGGTGGCCGACGAACTCGAAGGGGCCCTGGAGGAGCAGGATCTGCTTCCCGGGAACGCCATCGAGAAGACCGTCGTCGACCGCGGTGAGCTCACCTTCCACATCGCCCGCGAGCACCTGCCCACCGTGGCTCGGACCCTGCGCGACGACCCGGCCCTGCGCTTCGAGCTCTGTACCGGGGTGAGCGGTGTCCACTTCCTCGGCGACAAGGGCCGCGAGCTGCACGCCGTCTACCATCTGCGGTCGATCACTCACGGCCGGCTGATCCGGCTGGAGGTCTCTGCCCCGGACAGCGACCCGCACATCCCGTCGCTGGTCGCGGTCTACCCGACCAACGACTGGCACGAGCGCGAGACCTACGACTTCTTCGGGCTCGTCTTCGACGGGCACCCGGCCCTCACCCGGATCATGATGCCGGACGACTGGCAGGGCTTCCCGCAGCGCAAGGACTACCCGCTCGGTGGCATCGCCGTCGAGTACAAGGGCGCCCAGATCCCGGCTCCGGACCAGCGGAGGTCGTACTCCTGATGACTACTCCCCATGCCCACCCCTCGTCGGGTCCCTCCGGGACGCACCTCTCGAATGCCAGGGCCACGACCGAGGGGGCTGTATATACAGTCACCGGCGGCGACTGGGACGAGGTCGCCGAGTCGGCGGTCAAGTCCGACGACGAGCGCATCATCGTCAACATGGGTCCCCAGCACCCGTCCACGCACGGCGTGCTGCGGCTGATCCTGGAGATCGACGGCGAGACCGTCACCGAGGCTCGCTGCGGCATCGGCTACCTCCACACCGGCATCGAGAAGAACCTCGAATTCCGGAACTGGACGCAGGGCACCACGTTCGTCACGCGCATGGACTACCTGACGCCGTTCTTCAACGAGACGGCGTACTGCCTGGGCGTCGAGAAGCTTCTCGGCATCGAGGACCAGATCTCCGACCGGGCGAGTGTCCTGCGCGTGCTCCTGATGGAGCTGAACCGGATCTCCTCGCACCTGGTGTGCATCGCCACGGGCGGCATGGAGCTCGGCGCGACCACGATCATGATCTACGGGTTCCGCGATCGTGAACTCGTTCTCGACCTCTTCGAGCTGATCACCGGGCTCCGGATGAACCACGCGTTCGTCCGGCCCGGCGGACTCGCCCAGGACCTGCCGCCGGGCGCGGTCGACCAGCTGCGCGAGTTCGTGAAAACCATGAAGAAGAACCTGCCGGAGTACGACAAGCTCGCCACCGGCAACCCCATTTTCAAGGCCCGCATGCAGGACGTCGGCTATCTCAACCTGACCGGCTGTATGGCGCTCGGCGCCACCGGCCCGATCCTGCGCTCCGCCGGACTCCCGCACGACCTGCGCAAGACCGATCCCTACTGCGGCTACGAGACCTACGAATTCGACGTCCCCACCGCAGACACCTGCGACGCCTACGGCCGCTTCCTCATCCGTCTGGAAGAGATGCGGCAGTCGCTACGGATCGTCGAGCAGTGCATCGACCGGCTCGCCCCCGGACCGGTCATGGTCGCCGACAAGAAGATCGCCTGGCCCGCTCAGCTCGCGCTGGGACCCGACGGGCTCGGCAACTCGCTCGACCACATCAAGAAGATCATGGGGACCTCCATGGAGGCCCTGATCCACCACTTCAAGCTGGTGACCGAGGGCTTCCGGGTCCCGGCCGGACAGACGTACACCGCCGTCGAATCGCCCAAGGGCGAGCTCGGCGTGCACATCGTCTCGGACGGCGGAACCCGCCCCTACCGGGTCCACTTCCGCGACCCGTCCTTCACCAATCTGCAGGCCATGGCGGCGATGTGCGAGGGCGGCCAGGTCGCCGATGTCATCGTCGCCGTCGCGTCCATCGACCCCGTGATGGGAGGCGTCGACCGGTGACCGAAGCACGTCAGGAAGTCAGTCTGGGGATGCCGCAGCTCCCCGCCCCCGCCTACCCGGCCGAGGTGCGCGCCAGGCTCGAAGCGGATGCGAAGGAGGTGATCGCCCGCTATCCCGACAGCCGCTCCGCGCTGCTGCCGCTGCTGCACCTGGTGCAGTCCGAGGAGGGATACGTCTCCCGTACC
This sequence comes from Streptomyces sp. NPDC056231, assembly GCF_048270745.1. Lineage (NCBI taxonomy): Bacteria > Bacillati > Actinomycetota > Actinomycetes > Kitasatosporales > Streptomycetaceae > Streptomyces > Streptomyces sp. NPDC056231. The sequence goes on from NZ_JBLVKW010000010.1 coordinate 66,519, forward strand.
GGCATGGCACTCTGTGCCGAACTGCTCGGCCTCACCACCGCCGAGGTCACCGCGGTCGCCACCTTCTACACGATGTACCGGCGCAAGCCGAGCGGCGACTACCAGGTGGGGGTCTGCACCAACACGCTGTGTGCGGTGATGGGCGGCGACGCCATCTTCGACCGGCTCAAGCAGCATCTCGGCGTCGGCAACAACGAGACGACCGAGGACGGCAAGGTCACCCTCGAACACATCGAGTGCAACGCGGCCTGCGATTTCGCACCCGTGGTGATGGTCAACTGGGAGTTCTTCGACAACCAGACGCCGGAGAGCGCGACACAGCTCGTCGACGACCTGATCGCCGGGCGCACCGTCGAACCCACCCGCGGCGCCCCGCTCTGCTCGTACAAGGAGACCGCGCGGATCCTGGCCGGCTTCCCCGACCAGCGCCCCGGCGCCGTCGAGGCGACCGGTGGAGCGGGCCCCGCCTCGCTCGTCGGCCTCCGGCTGGCGAAGGGCGAGGAGCTGCACCCGAAGGTCGTCGCCCCGCGTGGCGAGCCGGCCCGCACCGACGCCCCGCAGGACCCGGACCACTCGGCCGGCACCGCAGCAGAGGAGGGAGAGTGATGACGTTGGCAGCCGAAATCAACGACGGAGGCGGCAACGGGGCCAGCCCCGAGAAGCTGCTCTCGCCCGTCCTCTCTGCCTTCTGGGACGAGCCCGGGTCATGGACCCTGGACACCTACAAGCGGCACGGCGGCTACGAGGGGCTGCGCAAGGCCCTCGCCATGTCTCCGGACGACCTCATCGCGTACGTCAAGGACTCCGGCCTGCGCGGCCGCGGCGGCGCAGGCTTCCCCACCGGCATGAAGTGGCAGTTCATCCCGCAGGGCGACGGCAAGCCGCACTACCTGGTGGTCAACGCCGACGAGTCGGAGCCCGGGACCTGCAAGGACATCCCGCTCCTCTTCGCCAATCCGCACAGCCTCATCGAAGGCATCGTGATCGCCTGCTACGCGATCCGCTCCTCGCATGCCTTCATCTATCTGCGCGGCGAAGTCGTCCCCGTACTGCGGCGGCTCCACGAGGCCGTGCGCGAGGCGTACGAGGCGGGCTACCTCGGGACGAGCATCCTGGGCTCGGGACTCGACCTGGAGCTCACCGTGCACGCGGGCGCGGGCGCGTACATCTGTGGTGAGGAGACCGCACTGCTCGACTCGCTCGAAGGGCGACGCGGCCAGCCCCGGCTGCGGCCTCCCTTCCCCGCGGTCGCCGGTCTGTACGCCTGCCCCACTGTGGTGAACAACGTCGAATCCATCGCCTCGGTTCCCGCGATCCTGAACAAGGGCAAGGACTGGTTCAAGTCGATGGGCAGCGAGAAGTCCCCGGGCTTCACGCTCTACTCGCTCAGCGGCCACGTCGCCAGCCCGGGACAGTACGAGGCCCCGCTCGGTATCACGCTGCGCCAGCTGCTCGACATGAGCGGCGGCATGCGCGCCGGCCACCGGCTGAAGTTCTGGACCCCGGGCGGCTCCTCCACCCCGATGTTCACCGACGAGCACCTCGATGTGCCCCTCGACTACGAGGGCGTCGGCGCCGCCGGTTCCATGCTCGGCACCAAGGCGCTCCAGTGCTTCGACGAGACGACCTGCGTCGTGCGGGCCGTCACCCGATGGACCGAGTTCTACGCCCATGAGTCCTGCGGCAAGTGCACGCCATGCCGTGAAGGCACCTACTGGCTCGTCCAGTTGCTCCGCGACATCGAGGCCGGCAAGGGACAGATGGCCGACCTCGACAAGCTGAACGACATCGCCGACAACATCAACGGCAAGTCCTTCTGCGCCCTCGGCGACGGCGCCGCCTCGCCGATCTTCTCCTCGCTGAAGTACTTCCGCGAGGAGTACGAGCGGCACATCACCGGCCGGGGCTGCCCCTTCGATCCCGCCAAGTCGACCGCCTGGGCCGACGACAAGAACGCTCACCAGGGGGTGAACGCATGACAGTCACCACGAGTGCGCCCTCCGGGGGCGGCGAGGCGGCGGTCCCGCCCGAGGACCTTGTCACGCTGACGATCGACGGCATGGAGATCAGCGTGCCCAAGGGCACCCTGGTCATCCGCGCCGCCGAACTCCTCGGCATCGAGATCCCGCGCTTCTGCGACCACCCGCTCCTCGACCCGGTCGGCGCCTGCCGCCAGTGCATCGTCGAGGTCGAGGGCCAGCGCAAGCCGATGGCGTCCTGCACCATCACGTGCACCGACGGCATGGTGGTCAAGTCGCAGCTCACCTCGCCGGTCGCCGGCAAGGCGCAGCGCGGGGTGATGGAGCTGCTGCTCATCAACCACCCGCTGGACTGCCCGGTCTGCGACAAGGGCGGCGAGTGCCCGCTGCAGAACCAGGCGATGTCGCACGGCGACCCGGACTCCCGGTTCGACGGAAAGAAGCGGACGTACGAGAAGCCCGTCCCGATCTCCACCCAGGTGCTGCTGGACCGTGAGCGGTGTGTGCTCTGCGCGCGCTGCACCCGGTTCTCCAACCAGGTGGCGGGCGACCCGATGATCGAGCTGATCGAGCGCGGCGCGCTCCAGCAGGTCGGCACGGGCGAGGGCGACCCCTTCGAGTCGTACTTCTCCGGCAACACCATCCAGATCTGCCCGGTCGGCGCGCTCACCTCGGCGGCGTACCGGTTCCGTTCCCGCCCCTTCGACCTGGTGTCGTCGCCGTCGGTGTGCGAGCACTGCGCGGGCGGCTGCGCGACCCGCACCGATCACCGGCGCGGCAAGGTCATGCGGCGGCTCGCCGCCAACGACCCCGAGGTCAACGAGGAGTGGGTCTGCGACAAGGGCCGCTTCGGCTTCCGTTACGCGCAGCAGCGGGACCGGCTTATCACGCCGCTGGTACGGAACGCGGACGGTGTCCTCGAACCGGCGAGCTGGCCCGAGGCACTGGCTGCCGCGGCCGCCGGGCTCGCCGCCGCACGCGGCAGGACCGGCGTCCTCACCGGCGGCCGGCTGACCATCGAGGACGCGTACGCGTACAGCAAGTTCGCCCGGATCGCACTCGATACGAACGACATCGACTTCCGGGCCCGGGTGCACAGCAGCGAGGAGGCCGACTTCCTGGCCGCCCGCGTCGCCGGGCGCGGACGCGACCTGGACGGCAGCGGGATCACCTACACCTCGCTGGAGAAGGCCCCGACCGTCCTGCTGGTCGGCTTCGAGTCCGAGGAGGAGGCGCCCGGCGTCTTCCTGCGTCTGCGCAAGGCCCACCGCAAGCACGGCCAGCGCACCTTCGCCGTCGCCTCGCACGCCACCCGCGGTCTGGAGAAGGCGGGCGGCACGCTGCTGGCCGCCGCGCCCGGCACCGAGACCGAGTGGCTGGACGCGATCGCGGGCGGCGTCGGACTCGACGGCGACGGAGCCGCGGCGGCCGAGGCGCTGCGCGGTGAGGGCGCCGTGATCGTGGTGGGCGAGCGACTGGCCGGCGTACCGGGCGGGCTGACCGCCGCGGTACGGGCGGCCACCGCGACCGGGTCCCCGCTGGTGTGGATCCCGCGCCGGGCCGGCGAGCGCGGTGCGGTGGAGGCGGGTGTGCTCCCGTCGCTGCTGCCCGGCGGCCGCCCGGCCACCGACCCCCGTGCCAGGGACGAGGTGGCGGCCGTGTGGGGCGTCGCCGAACTCCCCTCCCGGTTCGGCCGCGACACCGGCCAGATCGTCGAGGCCGCCGCCACCGGAGAACTGGGCGCGCTGCTCGTCGCCGGGGTGGAGACCGCCGACCTGCCGGACCCGGCCCGCGCCCTGGAGGCGCTGGAGCGGATCGGCTTCCTCGTCTCGCTGGAGCTGCGGCCCAGCGAGATCACCGAGCGGGCCGACGTCGTCCTCCCGGTCGCCGCGGTGGCCGAGAAGCCCGGCACCTTCCTCAACTGGGAGGGCAGGGCCCGGATGTTCGAGGCGGCGCTGAAGCCCGAGCAGATGACGCGGAGACTCGCGCCGACCGACGCCCGGGTGCTGCACATGCTCGCCGAGGCGCTCGACGTCCACTTCGCGCTGCCGGATCTGAGGTCCGTACGCCGTGAGCTGGACCGGCTCGGCGGCTGGACCGGTGCGCGCGCCACCGACCCGCACGAGTCGGCGCAGCCGCTGCCCCGGCCCGGCGACGGCGAGGCGGTCCTCGCGGGCCACCGGCTGCTGCTCGACCAGGGGCGGCTCCAGGAGGGCGACGCGGCGCTGGCCGGCACCCGGCACGCCGCGGTCGCCCGGCTCTCCGCCGTCACCGCCGCCGAGACGGGTGTGAAGGACGGCGATCTGCTGGCCGTCACCGGACCGTCCGGCAGCGTCGAACTCCCGCTGCAGGTCACCGACATGCCGGACCGGGTGGTCTGGGTGCCGCTGAACTCCGTCGGGCGGGGCGTACCGGCCGACACCGGCGCCCAACCCGGCGGTCTGGTCCGGATCGGCCCCGCCGCACCGGGTACTCCCGACGTCACATCGGAGGTGCGAGCGTGACTGCCCTCGCTCAACTGGCCGCGGCACCCGACCGTGCCGTACTCGCCGCCGAGGATCTGTCGATGTTCGGCACCGACCCCTGGTGGCTCGTCGTCATCAAGGCGGTGTTCTGCTTCGCGTTCCTGATGGTGACCGTGCTCTTCTCCATCGTGTGGGAGCGCAAGGTCGTCGCCTGGATGCAGCTGCGCATCGGCCCCAACCGGCATGGCCCCTGGGGCATGCTCCAGTCGCTCGCCGACGGCATCAAACTGATGCTGAAGGAAGACGTCGTCGTCAGGCGGGCGGACAAGGTCGTCTACATCCTCGCGCCGATCGTCGCCGCCGTACCGGCGTTCATGGCGATCGCCGTGATCCCGTTCGGGCCGTCCGGCAACGAGGTCTCGATCTTCGGCCACCGTACGGCGATGCAGCTCACCGACCTGCCGATCGCGATGCTCTACGTCCTCGCGGTCGCGTCGGTCGGGATCTACGGCATCGTGCTGGCCGGCTGGTCCTCCGGATCGACGTACCCGCTGCTCGGCGGACTGCGCTCCTGCGCGCAGATGATCTCGTACGAGATCGCGATGGGCGCCGCGTTCGCGTCCGTCTTCCTCTACTCCGGCTCGATGTCGACCTCGAAGATCGTGGAGGCGCAGCAGGACCGCTGGTTCATCATCCTGCTGCCGGTCTCGTTCATCATCTACATCGTCACGATGGTCGGTGAGACCAACCGCGCACCGTTCGACATGCCGGAGTCCGAGGGCGACCTCGTCGGCGGCTTCAACACCGAGTACTCGTCGATCAAGTTCGCGATGTTCATGCTCGCCGAGTACGTCAACATGGTCACCGTCTCCGCCGTCTCCACGACGCTGTTCCTGGGCGGCTGGCGGGCCCCGTGGCCGATCAGCACCTTCTGGGAGGGCGCGAACCACGGCTGGTGGCCGATGCTCTGGTTCGTCCTCAAGGTCCAGCTGCTGCTGTTCTTCTTCATCTGGCTGCGCGGCACGCTGCCCCGTGTCCGCTACGACCAGCTGATGAAGCTCGGCTGGAAGGTCCTGATTCCGGTCTCCGTGGTCTGGCTGATGCTGGTCGCGACGGTGCGGGCGCTGCGCAACGAGGGCTACGACTTCTCGAAGATCGTGCTCTACGTGGCCGGGGCCGTGATCGCGATCCTGCTCATCTCCTTCGTCGCCGACATCTTCCGGGACCGCTCGGCCAAGGCGCCCAAGGCGGCCGGGGAGACCGGGACGGAAGCGGGACCCGGGCCGGAGTTCGACCCGATGGCGGGCGGGTTCCCGGTGCCGCCACTGCCCGGACAGACCCTGCCGCCGGTACCGCGCCGCAGGCCACGGCACGAGCGGGAGCTCGTTGTCAGTGGCGGGTCGGACACTCAGAGTGACGGCAGTCAGATTGGTGGAAGTCCGAGTGACGGAAAGGAGGCTGACGGTGTCTGAGCCATCGGAGTCCACTGGGGACAAGTTCCAGAATCCTGTGGCCGGCTTCGGCGTGACCTTCAAGGCCATGTTCAAGAAGAGGCTGACCGAGCAGTACCCCGAACAGCAGAAGGTGACGGCGCCGCGCTTCCACGGCAGGCACCAGCTCAACCGTCACCCGGACGGCTTGGAGAAGTGCGTCGGCTGCGAGCTGTGCGCCTGGGCCTGTCCCGCCGATGCCATCTATGTGGAGGGCGCGGACAACACCGACGAGGAGCGCTACTCCCCGGGTGAGCGCTACGGGCGCGTCTACCAGATCAACTACGCGCGCTGCATTCTCTGCGGACTGTGCATCGAGGCCTGCCCGACCCGGGCGCTGACGATGACCAATGAGTTCGAGCTCGCCAACACCACCCGCGAAAGCCTCATCTACACCAAGGACGAGCTGCTCGCGGGCCTGGAGGAGGGCATGGTCGACACTCCGCACGCGATCTTCCCCGGCATGGACGAGCAGGACTACTACCGGGGGCTGGTCACCGAGGCAGCGCCCGGCACGGAGCGTCAGGTCGCGCTCTCCAAGGGCGAGTCCAAGGAGAAGCCGGCCAAGGACGAGGAGGTGGACGCATGACCGGCCTGGCCGCAGCGGCCTCCACCACATCCATCGGCGAGGCCGTGCAGTTCTGGGTGCTCGGCACGGTCGCCGTGATCGGCGCGCTGTCCACCGTACTGATGAAGAAAGCCGTGCACAGCGCGCTGAGCCTCGCCGGGACCATGATCGTCCTGGCGGTGTTCTACCTGGCCAACGGCGCCTACTTCCTCGGCGTCGTCCAGATCGTCGTCTACACCGGCGCGATCATGATGCTGTTCCTCTTCGTGGTCATGCTCGTCGGTGTCACGGCGGCGGACTCGCTGAAGGAGACCCTCAAGGGCCAGCGCTGGCTGGCCGCGGGATGCGGGATCGGCTTCGGCGTCCTGCTGATCGCGGGCATCGGCCACGCCTCGCTGAACAGCTTCAACGGACTCGGCACCGCGAACGCCGCGCACGGCGGGAACGTCGAGGGGCTGGCCAGCCTCATCTTCACCAAGTACGTCTTCGCCTTCGAGATCACCGGCGCCCTGCTGATCACGGCGACGGTCGGCGCGATGGTGCTCACCCACCGGGAGCGCACCGAACGGGCCAGGACCCAGCGGGAGCTGTCGGAGGAGCGGGTGCGCGGCAAGCACCTGCCGCCACTGCCCGCCCCCGGTGTCTATGCCCGGCACAACGCCGTGGACATCGCCGGTCTGCTCCCGGACGGCACCGCGTCCGAGCTCACCGTCATGCAGACGCTGCGGCGGCGCGGCCAGATCCGTGACGTGTCGAACGAGTCGCTGGCCGACCTCAAGGCGCTGGAGCAGCGCTCCGAGGAGCGGCTCGGCCGTGACCAGGACGAAGAGGAGGCCGCCAAGTGAATCCGGTCAACTACCTCTATCTCTCCGCCCTGTTGTTCACCATCGGCGCGTCCGGGGTGCTGATCAGGCGGAACGCGATCGTGGTGTTCATGTGCGTGGAGCTGATGCTCAACGCCTGCAACCTCGCGTTCGTCACCTTCTCCCGGATGCACGGCAACCTCGACGGCCAGATCATCGCGTTCTTCACGATGGTCGTCGCCGCCGCCGAGGTAGTGGTCGGGCTCGCGATCATCGTGTCGCTGTTCCGTTCCCGCCACTCGGCCTCGGTCGACGACGCCAGCCTGATGAAGCTGTAAGGGGACGCTGAATCGTGGACAACCTCATTGCGCTGCTCATCGCGGCGCCCCTGCTCGGAGCGGCCGTGCTGCTCTGCGGCGGCCGACGGCTGGACCGCTCCGGCCACTGGCTAGGCACCCTGCTCGCCGCCGCCTCGTTCGTCATCGGGGCGGTGCTCTTCACCGACATGCTGGGGAAGGGCGCCGGTCAACGGACGCTGCACCAGCACCTGTTCAGCTGGATCCCGGTCGAGAGCTTCCAGGCCGATGTGGCCTTCCAGCTCGACCAGCTGTCGATGACGTTCGTGCTGCTGATCACCGGTGTGGGCACCCTGATCCACCTCTACTCGATCGGCTACATGGAGCACGACGAGCGCAGGCGCCGCTTCTTCGGGTATCTGAACCTGTTCCTCGCGGCGATGCTCCTGCTGGTCCTCGCCGACAACTACCTGCTGCTGTACGTCGGGTGGGAGGGCGTCGGTCTGGCGTCGTACCTGCTGATCGGCTTCTGGCAGCACAAGCCCAGCGCGGCCACCGCCGCCAAGAAGGCGTTCCTGGTCAACCGGGTCGGCGACATGGGCCTGTCGATCGCGATCATGCTGATGTTCACCACGTTCGGCACGTTCGCCTTCGGCCCCGTACTGGCCTCGACCGGGGAGACCAGCGAGGGCAAGCTGACGGCGATCGGCCTGATGCTGCTGCTCGCCGCCTGCGGCAAGTCGGCCCAGGTGCCGCTGCAGTCCTGGCTCGGTGACGCGATGGAGGGTCCGACCCCGGTCTCGGCCCTCATCCACGCCGCCACCATGGTGACCGCGGGCGTCTACCTGATCGTCCGCTCCGGCGCGATCTTCAACGCCGCCCCGGACGCGCAGTTGGTCGTCGTGGTCGTCGGTGCGGTCACGCTGCTGTTCGGTGCGATCGTCGGTTGCGCGAAGGACGACATCAAGAAGGCCCTCGCCGGGTCGACGATGTCGCAGATCGGCTACATGATCCTGGCCGCCGGGCTCGGCCCGATCGGCTATGTCTTCGCGATCATGCACCTGGTGACGCACGGCTTCTTCAAGGCCGGACTCTTCCTCGGCGCCGGTTCGGTCATGCACGGCATGAACGACGAGGTCGACATGCGGAAGTTCGGCGGCCTGCGGAAGTACATGCCGGTCACCTTCGTCACCTTCGGCCTCGGCTATCTGGCGATCATCGGCTTCCCCGGTCTTTCCGGCTTCTTCTCCAAGGACAAGATCATCGAGGCGGCGTTCGCCAAGGGCGGCACCGAGGGCTGGATCCTCGGCGCCGTCACGCTGCTGGGCGCCGCGATCACCGCGTTCTACATGACGCGCGTGATGCTGCTGACGTTCTTCGGCGAGAAGCGCTGGCAGCCCGACGCCGAGGGCCACGATCCGCACCCGCACGAGTCCCCGAAGTCGATGACCATCCCCATGATCGTCCTGGCGTTCGGTTCGGTCTTCGCCGGAGGATTCTTCTCCATCGGTGACCGCTTCCTGAACTGGCTGGAGCCGGTCACCGGACACAGCCACGGAGACTCCCCGGTCAGCGCCATGACGGTCACCGCCGCCACCATGGTGGTGCTCGTCATCGGCGTCGCCATTGCCTGGGCCATGTACGGGCGCGGTCCGGTCCCGGTCGTCGCCCCGCGCGGCTCGCTGCTCACCCGGGCCGCCCGCCGCGATCTCCTCCAGGACGACTTCAACCACGTGGTCCTGGTCCGCGGCGGCGAGCACCTCACCCGCTCCCTCGTGTACGTCGACCACACCCTGGTCGACGGCGTGGTCAACGGCACGGCCGCATCGATGGGCGGGCTCTCCGGCCGGCTGCGTAAGCTGCAGAACGGCTACGCCCGGTCCTACGCGGTCTCGATGTTCGGCGGTACGGCGATCGTCATCGCCGCGACCCTGCTGATGAGGGCGGTCTGATCACCATGTCCTTTCCCCTCCTGACAGCGACGGCGGCGCTCCCGGCGATCGGCGCGATCGCCACCGCCGCCGTCCCGGCCGCCCGGCGCACCGCCGCCAAATGGCTGGCGCTGCTCTTCTCGCTGGCCACCCTCGTGCTGGCGGGCATCGTGCTTGCCCGCTTCGAGCCCGGCGGCGCCCGCTACCAGCTCACCGAATCACACGCCTGGATCAAGGACTTCGGCGTCCGGTACGAACTGGGTGTGGACGGCATCGGGGTGGCGCTCCTTGCGCTCACCGCCCTGCTGGTCCCGTTCGTCATGCTGGCCGGCTGGCACGACGCCGATCCCCTGGAGACGAAGTCCTCGCGCTGGCGTCCCACCCAGGGCTTCTTCGCCCTGATCCTGATGGTCGAAGCGATGGTGATCCTCTCCTTCGAGGCCACCGACGTCTTCCTCTTCTACATCCTCTTCGAAGCCATGCTCATCCCGATGTACTTCCTCATCGGCGGCTTCGGGGACCGGGCGCACTCCGGCAGCGACGAGAACGCCGCGGCGCAACGCTCGTACGCGGCAGTCAAGTTCCTCCTCTACAACCTGGCCGGCGGGCTCATCATGCTGGCCGCCGTCATCGGCCTGTACGTCGTCGCGGGCACCTTCTCGCTCTCCGAGATCGCCGAGGCCCGCGCCAACGGCTCGCTCTCCATGGCGACGAGCACCGAACGCTGGCTGTTCCTCGGGTTCTTCTTCGCCTTCGCGGTGAAGGCCCCGCTCTGGCCGCTGCACACCTGGCTGCCCAACGCCATGGGCGAGGCAACCTCCCCGGTTGCCGTCCTGATCACCGCAGTCGTCGACAAGGTCGGCACCTTCGCGATGCTCCGCTTCTGCCTCCAGCTGTTCCCGGATGCCAGCAAGTGGGCGACGCCGGTGATCCTGGTCCTCGCGCTGATCAGCATCGTGTACGGGGCGCTGCTCGCCGTCGGCCAGCGCGACATCAAGCGCCTGATCGCCTACGCGTCGATCTCGCACTTCGGCTTCATCATCCTGGGCATCTTCGCGATGACCAGCCAGGGCCAGTCGGGCGCCACGCTCTACATGGTCAACCACGGCATCTCGACGGCCGCTCTGATGCTGGTGGCCGGCTTCCTGATCACCCGGCGCGGTTCGCGGCTCATCGCCGACTACGGCGGGGTGCAGAAGGTGGCGCCGGTCCTGGCCGGTACGTTCCTGATCGGCGGGCTCGCCACTCTGTCGCTCCCCGGCCTCTCCCCGTTCGTCAGCGAATTCCTGGTTCTGGTCGGCACATTCAGTGCGTACCCGGTGGCCGGCATCATCGCCACCACCGGCATCGTGCTCGCCGCGCTCTATGTCCTCGTCCTCTACCAGCGGACGATGACGGGCCCGGTGAAGGCCGATGTCCGGGGCATGGCCGACCTGAAGGTCAGGGAGCTGGTGGTGGTCCTCCCGCTCGTCGCGCTGCTGGTCTTCCTGGGCGTCTATCCGAAGCCGCTCACGGAGATCGTCAACCCGGCGGTGCAGCACACCATGTCGGACGTACACAAGAAGGACCCCCAGCCTGAGGTGGAGGCCGCCAAGTGAGCGCAACAGCTGTCCACAGCCTGTGGGCAATGGCGGGTGGGGCGACATCCGCCGCCCCGCACGAGAAGTTCAAGGCGCCGGTCATCGAGTACGCCCAGCTGACCCCGGTCCTCATTGTGATCGGTGTCGCCGTCGTCGGCGTACTCGTCGAGGCCTTCGTGCCGCGCCGGGCCCGCTACTACACACAGGTCTTCCTGACCGTCGTCGCCCTCGCCGCGGCGTTCGCCGCGGTCATCGGCCTGGCGGCCGGGGGGTACGGCACAACGAAGGCGCACATCGCCGCGATGGGCGCCATCGCGATCGACGGGCCGACACTCTTCCTGCAGGGCACCATCCTGCTGACCTCACTGGTCGCCGTCTTCACCTTCGCCGAGCGGCGGCTCGACCCCGCCGCGCACGGCAAGCACGTCGACTCGTTCGCCGCACAGGCCGCGTCGGTCCCCGGCAGCGACAGCGAGAAGGCCGCAGTCAGGGCCGGATTCACCACCACCGAGGTCTTCCCGCTGGTCCTCTTCTCGGTGGCGGGCATGCTGGTCTTCCCGGCGGCCAACGATCTGCTGACGCTCTTCGTGGCCCTGGAAGTCTTCTCCCTCCCGCTCTACCTGCTGTGCGCCGTCGCCCGCCGCAAGCGGCTGATGTCGCAGGAGGCGGCGGTGAAGTACTTCCTGCTCGGCGCCTTCTCCTCGGCGTTCCTGCTCTTCGGGATCGCCCTGCTGTACGGGTACTCGGGCTCCGTCTCGTACGCGGCCATCGCCAACGTGGTCGACGGCTCCGTCACCCAGATCGACCCGGCGCTCGCCGCCACCATGGGCAACGACGTGCTGCTGCTGATCGGCGGCGCGATGATCCTGACCGGGCTGCTCTTCAAGGTCGGTGCCGTCCCGTTCCACATGTGGACCCCGGACGTCTACCAGGGCGCCCCGACCCCGGTCACCGGCTTCATGGCCGCGGCCACGAAGGTCGCCGCGTTCGGTGCGCTGCTGCGCCTGCTGTACGTGGTGCTGCCGGGTCTCAGCTGGGACTGGCGGCCGGTCATGTGGGCCGTCGCGATCGTCACGATGCTGGGCGGTGCGATCGTCGCCATCACCCAGACCGACATCAAGCGGCTGCTGGCCTACTCCTCCATCGCGCACGCCGGCTTCATCCTCGCCGGTGTCATCGCGACGACCCCCAGCGGCATCTCCTCGGTGCTCTTCTACCTGGGTGCGTACTCCTTCGTGACGGTCGGCGCGTTCGCCGTCGTCACGCTGGTGCGCGACGCGGGCGGCGAGGCGACCCACCTGTCGAAGTGGGCCGGGCTGGGCCGGCGCTCGCCGCTGGTCGCCGCGGTCTTCGCGGTGTACCTGCTGGCCTTCGCCGGTATCCCGCTGACCTCCGGCTTCGCCGGAAAGTTCGCGGTCTTCAAGGCGGCGGCGGAAGGCGGCGCGGGCGGCCTGGTCGTGGTCGGTGTGATTTCGTCCGCCATTGCCGCGTTCTTCTACATCCGGGTCATCGTGCTCATGTTCTTCAGCGAGCCGAAGGCGGACGGCCCGACGGTCGCCGTCCCGTCCCCGCTGACGATGACGACGATCGGGGTCGGGGTCGCGGTCACGCTGGTGCTGGGTCTGGCCCCGCAGTACTTCCTGGATCTGGCGAGCCAGGCGGGAGTGTTCGTGAGGTAGCACACACGCACACAGCTGGAACAACGCCGGACGGGCCCGAGAAGTCAAGCCCGTCCGGCGTTGTCGTAGGCGGCGCCTATCGTGGCAGGGGACGGCGGCAGGACGAAACGGGACGGACCCGGGATCTCGGGGGACAGAGCGATGAGCGTGATGGACGGGACCATGGATGTGACCGGGAGCGACGCGCGGCAGACGCTGCACCGGGTGTTCGGGTACGAGGCGTTCCGCGGCGAGCAGGAAGCGATCGTCGACCATGTGGTGGCGGGCGGGGACGCCGTCGTGCTCATGCCGACCGGTGGCGGAAAGTCCCTCTGCTACCAGATTCCGGCCCTGGTCAGAGCCGGTACAGGTATCGTCATCTCACCCCTGATCGCCCTGATGCAGGACCAGGTGGACGCGCTGCGGGCGCTCGGAGTGCGGGCCGGTTTCATCAACTCCACGCAGGATTTCGACGAGCGTCGCTCGATGGAGGCCCAGTTCGTCGCCGGAGAGCTCGACCTGCTCTATCTGGCCCCGGAGCGGCTCCGCCTGGACAGCACGCTCGGCCTGCTCTCCCGTGGCGAGATCTCCGTCTTCGCAATCGACGAGGCGCACTGCGTCGCCCAGTGGGGCCACGACTTCCGTCCGGACTATCTGGCCCTCTCCGTCCTCGGCGAGCGCTGGCCCGACGTACCGCGCATCGCCCTGACGGCCACCGCGACCAACGCCACGCACCAGGAGATCACGCAGCGCCTGGGCATGCCGGACGCGAAGCACTTCGTCGCCAGCTTCGACCGGCCCAACATCCAGTACCGGATCGTGCCGAAGGCCGACCCGAAGAAGCAGTTGCTCTCCTTCCTCAAGGAGGAGCATGCCGGGGACGCGGGCATCGTCTACTGCCTGTCGCGCAACTCGACCGAGAAGACCGCCGAGTACCTCTGCCGCAACGGCATCGAGGCCGTTCCGTACCACGCCGGTCTGGACGCGGGCACGCGCGCCGTCCATCAGTCCCGCTTCCTGCGCGAGGAGGGTCTGGTCGTCGTCGCGACCATCGCCTTCGGCATGGGCATCGACAAGCCGGACGTACGCTTCGTCGCCCACCTGGACCTGCCGAAGTCCGTCGAGGGCTACTACCAGGAGACCGGCCGCGCCGGGCGGGACGGGCTGCCGTCCACGGCCTGGATGGCGTACGGGCTCCAGGACGTCGTCCAGCAGCGCAAGCTCATCCAGGGCGGCGAGGGCGACGAAGGGTTCCGTCGCCGCGCGGCCTCCCACCTCGACTCGATGCTGGCCCTGTGCGAGACGGCCCGGTGCCGCCGCGGCCAGCTCCTGACGTACTTCGGCCAGGAGCCCAACGCCGCGGCCTGTGGCAACTGCGACACCTGCCTCACCCCGCCCGAGACCTGGGACGGCACGGTGGCCGCGCAGAAGCTGCTGTCGACCGTGGTGCGGCTGAAGCGGGAGCGCGGGCAGAAGTTCGGGGCGGGTCAGATCATCGACATCCTGCTCGGCCGCAAGACGGCGAAGGTCATCCAGTTCGACCACGACCAGCTCTCGGTCTTCGGTATCGGCGAGGAGCTGGCCGAGGCCGAATGGCGCGGAGTCGTAAGGCAGTTGCTCGCCCAGGGGCTGATCGCGGTCGAGGGCGAGTACGGCACGCTGGTGCTGACCGAGGAGAGCGGCTCGGTGCTCGGCCGACAGCGCGAGGTGCTGCTTCGCAAGGAGGCACCGAAGCCCGCGTCGCGCTCCACGAAGGGCGAACGCAAGGCGAAGTCCCAGACGGCCGCCGCCGAGCTGGCGCCCGAGGCCGTCCCGGTCTTCGAAGCGCTGCGGGCCTGGCGCGGCGCCCAGGCGAAGGAGCAGGGCGTCCCGGCGTACGTCATCTTCCACGACGCGACGCTGCGCGAGATCGCCATGGTGCGACCGGACTCGGTGTCCGCCCTGGGCGGGATCAGCGGCCTGGGCGAGAAGAAGCTGGCGACCTACGGGGAGGGGGTGCTGGAGGTGCTCGCGTCGTTCGGGGATGCCGCGGCGGGCCCGGAGCCCGGTCCAGCGGTGGCCCCTGCCGCACCGGTCCCGACGGCGCAGGCGCCCGCCCCGCGCCCGGCCGCACCCGTGACGGTCCCCGACCCCGACCCGGAGTTCGGCTGGGACGAGGAACCGCCCGAGTACGAGTGAGCGCGGGGATCGGTGGCGGCCCTGGAGCTACTCCCGGGCCGCTGCCCGGCGGCGCGCAGTGATGGCGGTGAGATCCAGATCGACCGGGAAGGGTACGGAGACCTTCATCCGGTCGTGGAAGATCCCGGTGGAGGTGTAGGCACCGGTGGCCGGTTCCAACTCGAAGACGTAGACCACGGCCCGGCCGTCGTGATTCTCGACCCGCCAGAAGTGCGGGATCCGCGCCCGCGCGTACTTCACGGGCTTGGTCTCGCGGTCCCGGGACAGGGACTCCGGTGAGACGACCTCGATGGCCAGCCGTACGGACTCGGCGGGGAAGCGGGTCTGGTTCGGGTCCTGGATGATCTCACCGTCCACGACGATCACATCGGGCTCGGGCCGGTTGTAGCGATCGATGTCGATGGTGAACTCGCGAACGACCTCGAGGTCATGCGGCACCGACGACTGCAACTGCCAATTGAAGAAGTCGACTGCCCGTGAATGGAACAGGGTCTGCGGACTCACGAAGACGAGGCTCCCGTCGATCAGCTCCGTGTGCGGAGGCAGATTCGGGAGTGTGTCCAGGTCATCGGCGGTCCAGCCGCCCACGGGCGGAACCGCCCACCGCGGCTCGGAGCCCTCGGGTTCGGTGCTCATCAGTGCTCCCATGACGCAGAGTCTCGCGGGAGATTCCAGCGTATCCGCCGGGAACGAGGTGCGGCTCCCCCGAACGTGTGAACGCCTCGCGCACCACTGACCGCCGGGCGCGCAGGACTCCCCGAGCAGGTCTGTCGCCGCTCCCGGCCGCCGCCCGGGTCAGTCGTCCCCGCCTCCGCCGCCGCCCGCGCTCGCGCCGCTCCGGTTGGCCTTGTCCTGGCGTACGTTCCGGTGCACCGCGTACGCGGTCCACTCGTCGCGCACCAGGTCGCGCATCGTCGAACGGCTTCCCCAGCCGCCCTGTGCCACGGCGCCCGACAAACCGGTCGCCGAGACCAGCGCGGCCAGTGTGCGGCTGCGCCGGTCGGGGAAGCCTGCCGCCTCGGCGGCCGCGAAGCGTTCCCGGACCGCGGCCGGCAGGGCCGGGTCCGCCGCCGGGTGACGGTGGTAGGGGAGCAGCCCGAGGAGCCGGTGGGTCTCCCTGCGCAGGACCGAGCGGCCCACCAGATGCTCCAGGCACAGCTCCTCGACGTACCGGCCGGTCCGCCGGATCCACCGCTGCGCGCTGACGCTGCCCGCAAGCCCGCCCTTGTCCGGGGCCGGCAGGCTCCCCAGGACCTGCGCGAGGAGCGGGTCCTGGGGAGCGAGCGGACTGATCACCCGTATCCGGCCGAGCTGTTCGGCGATCCGGCCGTGGAGCTCCAGCTCCGCGAGGACCGCGCCCGCCACCGCGTACTCCAGGAAACGGTTTCGGCAGTACGGCTTGCCGCGCCGCGGGTCCAGGGCGAGCAGGAGCAGTTCCTCGGGGAGCGTGGGCTCCGGGAGAGCAGGGTTCACGACGCGGGCACGATCCGTCCCGTGACCTCGCCGAGGCCGACCCGGGTGCCGTCCGGGCCCGGTGCCCAGGCCGTCATCGTCACGGTGTCGCCGTCCTCCAGGAACGTGCGCTTGCCGTCCGGGAGGTCCAGCGGGTCGCGGCCGTTCCAGGTCAGTTCCAGGAGCGAGCCGCGCTGTGAGGGCTCGGCGCCGCTGACCGTGCCGGAGCCGTACAGATCACCGGTGCGCAGCGACGCGCCGTTCACCGTCATCTGGGCCAGCATCTGGGCCGCCGTCCAGTACATGGTGGCGAACGGCGGCTCGGCGACCAGCTGTCCGTTGATCGCGACGGAGATCCGCAGGTCGAGGCCGCCGGCCTCCTCCTCGGCCGCGTCCTCCAGGTAGGGGAGCAGCGGGAAGTCTCGGGCCGGGGGTGCGATCCGGGCCGCCTCCAGCGCTTCGAGCGGGGTCACCCATGCGGATACCGACGTGGCGAAGGACTTGCCGAGGAACGGGCCGAGCGGGACGTACTCCCAGGCCTGGATGTCCCGTGCCGACCAGTCGTTGAGCAGGCAGAGCCCGAAGACATGGTCGCGGAAGTCGCCGAGCGGGACCGGGCGGCCCTGCTCGGAGCCCACTCCGACGATGAAGCCGACCTCGGCCTCGATGTCGAGCTTGATGGAAGGACCGAAGACGGGGGCCGCGTCGGCGGGAGCCTTGCGCTGGCCGGACGGACGCACCACATCCGTGCCGGAGACGACGACGGTGCCGGACCTGCCGTGGTAGCCGATCGGGAGGTGCTTCCAGTTGGGCGTCAGCGCGTCACCGTTCGGCCGGAAGATCTTTCCTACATTGGTGGCGTGGTTCTCGCTCGCGTAGAAGTCGACGTAGTCCGCGACCTCGTACGGCAGATGGAGTGTCACGGACTCGACCGGGTGCAGCAGCGGTTCGATGTCCGCGCGGTGTGCCGGGACCGTCACCCATGCGGTCAGCCCCCGTCGGACGTCCCGCCAGGCGGTGCGGCCGGCGGCCAGCAGCGCGGTCAGGTCCGGCTGGGCGAGAAGCTGCGCGTAGGGCGATCCGAGTGCGTGCGCCGCCGCTCCGGCGTCCAGCACGTGGCTGCCGATGCGGACGCCGACCCGGCGGTCCTCGGGGTGGTCGGGGGTGGAGAACACACCGTACGGAAGGTTGTGCGGACCGAAGGGGTCGCCCTCGGCCAGATCGAGCGGGCTGCTCTGCTCGGGCATGTGTTGCTGCCTCGCTTTCCAGGTCGCTTGGGGGACACGTTACGTCGGTGTTGCTACCCGCGGGAGTGTCCCAACTGCTCCTGATGCCCGGAAAGTTCCGCCGTGCCCCCTGCTGTACGGGGGCGCGGCGGTGGGTGGACGCGGGTGCCGCCGTAGCTCGGGTCGACCTCCAGCAGCCGTTCGCCCTTGGCGACATCGAGGACCACCAGCCGCTCGGGGCGGGGCTCGTCGAGCGTCAGCGGGAGGACAACGCCGAGCTGCTCCGACTGCTCCGCCTGCTCGAACCTGATCGAGGGATCCTCGGTGCGGCGGCGCACCGGCAGTTCGACGAAGCTGCCGTCCGCGTCCGGCGTGAAGCCCGCCGAACCGGCCTGCGGCCGGATCCACGGCCGGGTACTGGTGCGACCACGGGCCGATCGGCCCGCGCGCCTTCGCCGGGTCGAGGTGCTCGACGAGCCGCAGCACGGTGGCGAAACGGAGGACCGGGACGGCCTGCGTGCCGAGGAACGAGAACCGCTCCGGACCTCCGGGCCGGGCAGGGGTGTCAGCCCCGTGACCGGCCGGAAAAGGCGTGGTCGTCGGCGGACGACGGCTCTGTCAGGGCGCGGGCGGCAGTCCTGTGGGACAAAGGGGCTACTCCTGATCGTATGAGCTGATCACGAACATACCGGCGGTGGCGGGAAGGCGCCCACGGTGATCCAAACGGGACCGGATACGCTGACTTGAGTGATGACAGCGACACATCGACATTCCGTGTGATCGTCAGCAGACAGGAGATCCCCTCGTGACCGTCGTCGGGCCGTTCGGACTGAGCGTGCGGGACCAGGCTCTTGAGGCCGATGTCCAGACCGGTTTGGCCGCTGTCGAGGCGGGGCTGCTGGATGCCACCAAGAGCGAAGTCCCGTTCATCACAGAGGCCGCGCAGCATCTCGTACGGGCCGGGGGCAAGCGTTTCCGGCCGCTGCTGACGATGCTGGCGTCCCAGTTCGGCGACGCGGACGCGCCGGGTGTCGTGCCGTCCGCCGTGGTCGTCGAGCTGACGCATCTCGCGACGCTCTACCACGACGACGTGATGGACGAGGCGGACGTACGCCGCGGCGTCGACAGCGCCAACACCCGCTGGGGCAACTCGGTGGCCGTGCTGACCGGCGACTTCCTCTTCGCGCGTGCCTCGCACATCCTGGCCGACCTCGGCCCGGAGGCCGTACGTGTCCAGGCTGAGGCGTTCGAACGCCTGGTCACCGGGCAGATCCTGGAGACCGCGGGCCCGCGCTGCGGCCGCGACCCGGTCGACCACTACCTCGATGTGATGCGCGGCAAGACCGGCTCGCTGATCGCTGTGGCCTGCCGGTTCGGCGCGATGATGGCCGGCGCCGACGAGTCCGCCGTGGACATCCTCACCCAGTACGGGGAACGGCTCGGCGTCGCCTTCCAACTCGCCGACGACCTGCTCGACATCGCCTCCGACAGCCACGAGTCCGGCAAGACCCCCGGCACCGACCTGCGCGAAGGCATCCCGACGCTTCCCGTCCTGCACCTGCGGGCGCAGGCGGCGGCCGGCGGCAAGCCGGACGACCTGGAGCTCCTTGAGCTGCTGGACGGCGACCTGAGCGACGACGACCGGCTGGCCGAGGCGCTCTGCCGGCTGCGGGCGCACCCGGCACTGGAGCAGGCGCGGCGCGACACCGTCCGGTACGCCGAGGAGGCGCGGGCGGCCCTGAAGCCGCTTCCCGAGTGCTACGCGAAGGCCGCACTGGAAGAGCTGTGCGACGCCGTGGTGCACCGCGCGGGCTAGGTCGTGTTTCGAAAGTCCCGCCTGGCACGCCCTACGGGCGGACGACGCCACTTTCGAGACACGCCCCAGTGTGCAAGCCCCGTCGATCGCCGGTCCTACCCCTACGGGTCGGGGGAGGGGCGACCGTGTTGTGTCATACCGAAGAGGTATGCGCGGTTGCGTCCGCGGGCTGATGATTCCGCCCGGTGGATTTGGTCAGATGGAGAACAACCACTCCTGACCACATCGAGTGAGAACGGCGGCACGGAGTGGACGAGTGCATCCGGACGGAAGCCGCCGACCACGGAGGTAGGGCACACATGGCACCGAACGACAGCGCAGAGACCACTGGCAGCGCCACGAGCACCACGGCCGCCCGCAGAAAGGCGGCCCGCTACATTGTCCCGGTCGCGGTGGCGGGGGTAGCGGCCGCGACGATCGGTCTGGTCCCGGCGCTCGCGGACTCCGGTGACCCGCAGCTGCCGAAGATCAGCGCACAGCAGCTCATCGAGAAGATCGCGGCCTCGGACACCCAGCAGCTCTCCGGCACGGTGCGGATCAGCACCGACCTCGGCATCCCGTCGCTGGGCGGCCTGGCCGAGTCGTTCGCCCAGGGCGCCGGCGGCGAGCAGGGCGGTTCGAGCGCCGCCCCGAAGGAAAGGCTGACGGAGCTCGCCTCCGGCACGCACACGCTGCGGGTGGCCGCCGACGGCCCCGACAAGCAGCGTGTCTCCCTTCTGGACAGCGCCGCCGAGTACAGCGTCATCCGCAACGGGGACCAGCTCTGGGCGTACGACAGCAGGTCCAACGAGGCGTACCACGCGACCACCGACAAGGCCCCGGACGCCGAGAAGCACGAGGGGCGCACCACCCCTGAGGGCATGCCGACCACGCCGAAGGCGCTGGCCGAGCAGGCGCTGAAGGCGGCAGACTCCACCACCTCCGTCACGGTCGACGGCACGGCGCAGGTCGCCGGGCGTGATGCGTACAAGCTGGTCATCAAGCCCAAGCAGGGTGGCTCGACGATCGGCGCGATCACCGTCGCGGTCGACGCCAAGAACGGCGTGCCGCTGAAGTTCACCCTCTCCCCGAGCGGCGGCGGCAAGGCAGTGATCGACGCCGGGTTCACCAGCGTCGACTTCGCGAGGCCCGCGGCGTCCTCGTTCACGTTCACCCCGTCCAAGGGCACCAAGGTGACCGAGGCGGACGAGGCGCAGGCGGAGAAGAACGCCGAGAAGGGGCCGGAGGGTCTGACCGGTCTGGACGGACTCGCCGGCGGTGGGGGCGCGAAGGTCATCGGTGAGGGCTGGGGCGCGATCCACGTGATCGAGTCACCCGGCGCCAAGGGACTCCCCGTCGAGGAGAAGAACGCGGATGTTCCGCCCGCGGCCCAGCAGTTCCTGGACTCGTTCGGCGACAAGGTCACCGGAAAGTTCGGCTCCGGCACGGTCTTCAAGACCCGCCTGGTCAACGCCCTGATGACGGACGACGGCAAGGTCTACGTCGGTGCGGTCACCAAGGACGCGCTCGTCAAGGCAGCTGACAGCGCCGCCCACTGACGTTCCCGGCGTTCCCGCACCGCACCACCGCCCCGCCGTATCCTCCGTACGGCGGGGCGTTCCATTACCCGGACCATGGGGGAGTTGCGCATGACAGAGCCCGGATCCGTGACCGAGTCCTCGGTGATGCCCTGGACCGGAACGGCCGTGATCGAGACCCGGGGTCTCACCAAGCGGTATCGCGGCGGCCAGCTCGCCGTCGACGGACTCGACCTCAGCGTCCCCGAAGGCAGCGTCTTCGGCTTCCTCGGACCCAACGGCTCCGGGAAGACCACCACGATCCGGATGCTGATGGGGCTGATCGCCCCGACGTCCGGCACCGCCCGGGTCCTCGGCGCCCCCATGCCGGGCGCCGCCCGCACCGTACTCCCGCAGGTCGGCACGTTGATCGAAGGACCCGCGCTGTACGCGTTCCTGACCGGCCGGGACAATCTCGTACGGTACGACTCCGCCGACCCGACCGCCGACCCGCGCACCCGCCGCGCCCGGGTCGCCGCCGCCCTGGACCGGGTGGGGCTCGCTGCCGCGGCGGGCAAGAAGGCGAAGGCGTACTCGCTGGGCATGAAGCAGCGCCTCGGTCTCGCCGCCGCCCTGCTGCAGCCGCGCCGCCTCCTCGTCCTGGACGAGCCGACCAACGGACTCGACCCGCAGGGCATGCGCGAGATCCGCACCCTGGTACGGGAACTGGCGGCCGACGGCACCACCGTCTTCCTCTCCTCCCACCTCCTCGACGAGATCGAGCAGGTCTGCACGCACGCCGCGGTCATGGCCCGGGGGCGGCTGATCACCCAGGGGCCGGTCGCCGACCTGGCGGCCGGTGCCCGCGGCCGGCTCGTCGTCACCACCCCCGACCTCGCCGACGCCGCCCGCATCCTCAAGGAACACGGCGTCACCGGCGTCACCGTCGAGGGTGATCGGGTCACCGCCGAACCCCCGCCGCGCGAGGTCGAGCTCGCCGACCTGAGCGGGGCGCTGGTCCACGGCGGCGTACGCGTACGGTCCTTCGGCGTCGAGCGGGCCTCGCTGGAGGACGCCTTCGTCGCACTCACCGGAGAGGGTTTCGATGTCGCAGGCTGAAGTCGCACCCGCACGGGCGGGCCGCTCCCGCAACCCGCTGTGGACGTTCGGGATCCTCCGCTCCGAACTGGCCACAACCCTGCGCCGAGGGCGCACGCTCGCGCTGCTCGGGGTGCTGGCCGCCGTCCCCGTACTGATCGGGATCGCGGTGAGGATCCAGACGAGCGACGGCTCGCCCGGCGGGCCGCGCGACGGCGGGGGACCGGCGTTCCTCTCCCAGGTGACCAACAACGGCCTGTTTCTGGTGTTCGCCGCCCTCGCGGTGACGCTTCCGGTCTTCCTGCCGCTGACCGTCGGCGTCGTCGCGGGCGACGCGATCGCGGGCGAGGCCAGTTCGGGCACGCTGCGCTATCTGCTGGTCGCACCCGCGGGCCGGACCCGGCTGCTGCTCACCAAGTACACCGCCACCCTCGCGTTCTGCCTGACCGCGACCCTCGTCGTGGCGGTATCGGCGCTCGCCGTCGGCGCGCTGCTCTTCCCGGTCGGGGAGGTCACGACGATCTCCGGGACCCGGATCGGCGTCGGTGAGGGGCTGCTTCGGGCCGGCCTGGTCGCGGTGACGGTGGCGGCGTCACTCATCGGGTTCGCGGCGCTCGGGCTGTTCGTCTCGACGCTCGCCGGCAGCGGGATCGCGGCGATGGCCGCGACGGTCGGGGTGCTGATCACCGTACAGATCCTGGACGCGATCCCGCAGTTGAGCGGCATCCATCCGTATCTCTTCCCGCACTACTGGATGTCCTTCGCGGACCTGCTGCGCGATCCCTTCTACTGGGACGAGATCGTCAAAAACCTGGAGCTGCAGGGGCTGTACGCGGCGGTGTTCGGCTCGGCGGCCTGGGCGCGTTTCACGGCGAAGGACATCACAGCCTGAGCGGGCGGGCCTTCGCCGGATCCGCCCGTGCCGTCGGCCGGGCGAGCCGTCCCCCGATCGGCTCGTCGCGGCACATACGGCACGAACGCTGCGGACAACTGGAACGGCACCACACGGCACGGTCCATTTCCGCTTGAGCATTGTTCGACTTTTTGTGACGGACTGTCAACAAGGATCAGGGCAAACGGGCCCATGCTCACCGAATGATCACATGCGCACCGCCGGGATCAGTCGAACAGCCGCTCCAGCACCACCGCGACCCCGTCCGCCTCGTTCGTCAGTGTCACCTCGTCCGCTGCCGCCTTCAGCTCGGGGTGGGCGTTGGCCATCGCGACGCCGTGCCCGGACCGGCGGAACATCGGCAGGTCGTTGGGCATGTCGCCGAAGGCGATCGTGGCCGCCGGATCCACCCCCAGGGTCTCGGCCGCCAGGGCCAGCCCGGTGCCCTTGTCGACGCCGTACGGCTGGAGTTCGACGGTGCCGGGGCCGGACAGGGTGACGGTCGCCAGATCGCCGACCACCGCGCGGGCCGCGTCCGCGAGTGCGTCGTCCGTCAGGTCGGGGTGGCGGACGAGGACCTTGATGATCGGCGCCGCCCACAGTTCCTCGCGGTGGCCGACCCGTACGGCGGGCAATGCGGGGTGGGGCATCAGGTACCCCGGCTCGATCAGCGTCCGCCCGTCGGTTCCGTCCTGATCCACGGCCGCGAAGACCGGACCGACCTGGGCCTCGATCTTGCCGAGCGCGGTGTCGGCCAGCTCCCGGTCCAGGGTCGCCGCGCGAATGATCCGCCCGGCCGCGGCGTCGTACAGCTGCGTGCCCTGCCCGCAGACCACCGGACCCCGGTACTCCAGCCGTGCGAGCAGGTCCCGAATGCCGGGCACGGGCCGTCCGGTGACCACGATGTGCCGGGCCCCCGCCGCGGCGGCCCGGGAGAGCGCTGCACGGGAGCGGGGGCTCACGGTGTCGTCGCGGCGCAGCAGGGTGCCGTCCAGGTCCGTGGCGACGAGGGCATATATGGGTGCGGTGGGCATGCCACAACCCTAGGGAGATCCGCTTCCGGGTGTACGGCCCTGACCTGTGCGGACGGTCGGGGTTCCGGGTGCGGCGGACAGCCCCGCCGGAGCATATGCGCAGGAACTGCGCAGAGCGAGGGACCGTGACGGTCTCCGGGCCGGGGGCGGCGAGCGGACTGCGGTCCCCATCCCCGTTCACTGCACGCAGAACTCGTTGCCCTCCGGATCGGCGAGCACCCACCATGTGCCGCCCGGCTCCTCCACCTTGCGCAGCCGGGTCGCGCCCAGACCCTCCAGTCGCGCCACCTCGGCGTCGCGGCGCCCCGGGCCGGCGTGCACGTCCAGATGGAGCCGGTTCTTGCCCGTCTTCGGCTCCGGTACGCGCTGGAACAGCAGTCGTCGCCCGAGTCCCGTGCCGCTCTCCTCCTCGTGCGGATCGTCCGGGTGACGCGCTGCCGCGAGATCCCGCCAGGCCCGGCGGTCGTGCGACTTGACGGTCATCGCTTCCGGTACGGCTCCGAGCGTCAGCAGCCGTTCGATCAGCGGACTGTTGTCCTCTACGAGATAGCCGAGGGCCTCGGCCCAGAAATCGGCCTGGGCGTGCGGGTCGGTGGCGTCGATGACGAGCTTCCAGTGGAGAGTCATGGAAACTGTTTATAGTGGTTACATGAGTGAGTCGGCAACGGGCGCGCCGGGACTGGTCCTTCACACCTCGCAGGGGCGTCCGTATCGCTTCGATCCCGGCGCCCTGTGCCTGGAGCTGCTGCCCACCGGCGGGCACAGCACATATACGCAGTACGAGACGCTGCACACGCCCGCCGATCTGGTGCGGTGGGCGGGGGAGAGCCGGTTGGCGTCCGGACTGGATCTCGCGGATCTTGCCGTGAGCGATGATGAACTGGCCCGCGCTCATGAACTCCGCGCCGTACTCTGGCGGTCGACCAAGGCTCTGGCGCACGGGCAGGCGGCCGACCCGGCGGACACCGAGGTCGTGAACGCCGTGGCCGCCGCACCGCCGCTCGTGCCCCGTATTGCCGCCGGGTCCGGCAGGGAGTGGGCACCCGGGGCCACCGGCAGCGCACTCCTGTCGACCGTCGCCCGCGATGCGGTGCAGCTCTTCACCGGGCCGTACGCCCAACGGATCCGCGAGTGCGGCGCCCACAACTGCCTGTTGCTGTTCGTCGACACCTCGCGTCCCGGCAAGCGGCGTTGGTGCGCGATGGAGCGGTGCGGAAACCGTCAGAAGGTACGCGCGCACCGCGCCCGCCATCTCGAAGGGGACGTGTGACGGGCGGACCCGTGCCTCGCCCCCGCATCACGTCATGGCACGGGCCGTCCGTTGCTGCTGCCGACCGGCAGCGTGTGAGGGGCCCGGTGGCCGCCGCGCCGGGCTGAGCCCGGCCGTGGGGAGCTGCCGCCGGCCCGGATCATCGGGGTGTGGCCCCGATGGACGTCGGCCGGGCGATTTCGTGGACCCCCGGAGCCGGGGCTCCGTTGCCGGGACCGCCCGGGAGGCGGAACCCGGGTCCGGCCGGGAGGCGGAACCCGGGTCCGGCCGGGAGGCGGAACCCGGGTCCGGCCGGGCCGAGTCCGGAAGGGTGCACCGCCTGTGCGGTGTCGTCGGAGCGTGCGGTGGGTGTGGCTGCGCAGATGACGGCGGAGACGGCCACGGTGGCGGTCGCCACGCGCAGGAGCGTGCGGGAGTGTCTCTCGAAATGCCGAGTACGGGTCATAAGTGCTAGAGAAATATAAGTAGACGGTATGACTGCGCTTACTCATCGGGACACGCGCCCCGATCGCCCCAATGCCGTACGGTTCAGGTGATCCACGACAGCTCCGTGGTCCACGGCCCGCACGATCAGCGCCACGTAGTTGTCGGGGCGGACCAGGACGAGGGCGTCCTCGGTGATCCCGTACGCCGAGCGGGCGTACCCCTCGTCGTCGGTGAGGCCCTCGTGGCCGCCGCCGTCCACCGTGTGCACACGCACCACGTCGCCGTACTCCGCTGCCACCTCCCGCAGTGCCTCCGCGGTGCCCGCGCCGAAGCCCAGCAGCGTGAAGTGCGGCCCGGCGAAAGCCTCGAACAGGCGGACCCGCGTTCCCGTCCCCGCATCGCGGCACGGGGCGTCCGGGGCGCGGTCGCCCGCCCGCAGCCGGGCGCGGGGGCCGTAGGCCGCGCCGTCCCGGGCGAGCGAGCTCCAGCGGTAATTCCCGTCCAGCCCCGTGGTCTCTGCTGTGATCGCCGCGTCCAGTCCGCCGCCCGGCTTCTTGATCGCCTCCAGGGTCGCCCGCAGCCGGTCGGAGGTGAGGTCGAGGGTCCGGGCCGCGACGGGCAGCCGCTCCTCCTCGTACGTGTCGAGCAGGCCCGTACCCGCCCGTCCGGTCACCACGAGGGCGAGCTTCCAGCCCAGGTTGAACGCGTCCTGGATACCGGTGTTCATGCCCAGCCCGCCCGCGATGGCGTGCACATGCGCGGCGTCGCCCGCGAGGAGGACGCGGCCCACCCGGTAGCGGTCCGCCAGGCGCTCGTTGACCCGGTACGTCGACAGCAGGGTGGCGTTCGACAGGCGGGTGCCCGGGAGGCCGGAATGCTTGGCGAAGAGCCGTCGGAAGCTTTCCTGTGAGGGTGGTACGGGGGCCCCGGCGGCGTCCGTCTCGGGCCCGGCCTGGAACCACCAGCCCGACCGGGTGCCCGGGATCGGGCACAGCATCACGGCGCCGTCCTCGTCGAACCACTGGTGCCACATGCCGCGGTCGAGACCCTCCACCTCGACGTCGCCGCAGACCATCATCTGCTCCTGCGTCGTCCGCCCCTCGAACGGCACCCCGAGCAGCTTGCGCACCGCACTGTGGCCGCCGTCGCAGCCCACCGCGTAGGCCGTCCGGGTCTCGCTGCCGTCGGCGAAGGTGACGGTCACCGAAGCGTCCGCCTCCACCAGCCCCGTGACCTCGGCGCCCAGTTCGACACGTACCCCGTACTCCGCGAGCCGGGCCCGCAGGATCTCCTCCAGTCGCCACTGGGCGATGAGCCAGGAGCGGTCGTACGGGGCGTCCGGCGTCGGCCTCGATCCCTCGAAGGGGTCGGCGTCGGCGATCGGCAGTCCGCCCCGGTACTTGCGCATCGGCGGCGGCGCCGAGCCCGCTGCCAGGACCTCGTCGACCACACCGAGATCCTCAAGCACTTCGAGGGAGCGGGGGTTGGGGCCCTTTGCCCGCGAACTGCGCGGGAAATCGAAGGACTTGTCGACGATCCGTACCGCGATGTCGCGCCGGGCGAGATCGCATGCCAGGGTCAGTCCGGTCGGTCCGGCTCCCACGATCAGTACATCGGTCATGCCTGCTCCTCGGGTACGGTTCCACTGCCCCCAGG
Source organism: Streptomyces sp. NPDC056231 (assembly GCF_048270745.1). Lineage (NCBI taxonomy): Bacteria > Bacillati > Actinomycetota > Actinomycetes > Kitasatosporales > Streptomycetaceae > Streptomyces > Streptomyces sp. NPDC056231. The sequence continues at coordinate 93,833 of NZ_JBLVKW010000010.1, forward strand.
AAAGCGTAACTGAGTTAAGAAAGCAACCAAGTAAAGGTCAATGTGTGTCCGCGGCCTCGCGGGCGTCGTAGGCGGCGCGCGCCGCCGCGATCTCACCCTGGTGCTCCTCGGTCCAGGTGACGAGTGCCCGGATCGTGGTGTGCAGTGTGCCGCCGAGCGGTGTCAGCTCGTACTCCACGCGGGGCGGCACCACGGCATGGACCGTCCGTTCGACCAGGCCGTCGCGTTCCAGCTGGCGCAGCGTGACCGTCAGCATCCGCTGGCTGATGCCGTCGATCTCGCGGCGCAACTGGGTGAAGCGGAGCTTGCGGCGGTCGAGCAGGGCGATGACGAGGAGCGACCACTTGTCGGCGACCCGGTCCAGGATCTGCCGTACCTCGCAGCCCTCGCGGGTGTCCCACTGGAACGGGTCGGGGTCGCCGACGAGGGCCGCGTCGTCAATGGTGCCTCTGAGGTGACTCGGTGACTTCGAAGTGCCTTCTTCCATGGCCGTTGATGCTGGCGCACGATGCCAGTGGTTACAAGAGGGAACCGACCCGCTTCCGAGTAACTCCCCATGCCCGCCCCATCAAGGAGACACCTGTGTCCACCATGCCCTCGCGCGCCCGGGCCCTGCTCCTCGTCCTCTGCGGCACGATCTTTCTGGAGGGCATCGACGTCGCCATGCTCGCCGTCGCGGTCCCCTCGATCAGATCCGATCTCTCCCTGCCGACCAGTGCCACCGCCTGGGTGATGAGTGCCTACGTCCTCGGTTATGCCGGGTTCACCCTGCTCGGCGGGCGCGCCGCCGACCTGTTCGGCAGACGCCGGATGTTCCTCGTCTGGCTCTCCGTCTTCCTGGTCTTCTCCGGACTCGGAGGCTTCGCCGACCGGGGCTGGGTACTGATCGTCGCCCGCTTCGTCACCGGGGTGGCCGCCGCGTTCATGACGCCCGCCGCCATGGCGCTCATCACCACCTCGTACGAGGAGGGGCCGCAGCGCAACAAGGCACTGCTGGTCTTCGTGGGCACCGCGGCGGGCGGCTTCTCACTCGGGCTCGTCATCGGCGGGCTGCTCACCCAGATCGGCTGGCGCTGGGTGTTCTTCGCGCCCGTCCTGCTGGCCGGCGGGATCCTGATCGCCGCGCTCCGCACCGTCCCCGCGGAGGTGCGCCCGGTCCGCACCGGCGGCTTCGACCTGCCGGGTGCCGCCGCTGCCGCCGGGGCGATGCTGCTGCTCGCGTACGGGATCGTGCGCCTGGAGCACGGTACGGCGGACTGGGCGTGGACCGCCGGAGCCTTCGCGGCGGGGCTTCTCCTGATCGCCGTCTTCGTCCTGATCGAACGCCGCTCGCCCGCCCCGCTGGTCCGGCTCTCCCTGCTGCGGAGGGCCTCGATGGTCCGGGCCGACCTCGGCGCCCTGCTCTTCGTGGGGTCCTTCTTCGGGTTCCAGTTCGTGGTGACGCTGTATCTCCAGGAGCTGCGCGGCTGGTCCGCACTGCAGACCGCCCTCGCCCTGGTGGTGATGGGCGCCGACGCGGTCATCGCGCCGACGCTCACGCCTCGGCTGGTGAACCGTTACGGCAATGCGCGGGTCATCCTCGGCGGATTCGTCGTCGCCGTCGTCTCGTACGGACTCTTCCTGCAGGTCGGGTCGGACTGGTCGTATGCGGCGATGTTCCCGACGCTGCTCCTCACCGGCACCGCCTTCGCCCTGGCCTACGGTCCGCTGACGATCGCGGCGACCGACGGCGTACCCGACAGCGAGCAGGGGCTGGCCGGCGGGCTGCTGCACACCTCGACCCAGTTCGGTTCCGCGGTCGGCATCTCCGCGGTGACGGCGGTGTACGGGCTCGCCTCGGCGGGCACGGACGGCGCGCCCGGAGCCACCCTGGACGCCTTCCGTGCGGCGCTCGTCGTGCCGGTGGCGATGGTGACGCTGGGCGCGCTGATCAGTGCTCTCGGGCTGCGTACGAGGAGTCCGCGCCGGCTGCCGGAGACGTCCGCTCCGGCGCCGTCGGTGTCGCCGCCGTCGCCGCAAGCCGCGCGGCCTGCGCCCTCGTCCGCCGCGCCGTCCGGAGCGCGTCCCACGTCAGCAGCGTGAGCGCCAGCCACACCAGTGCGAACCCGGTCCACCGCTCAGGGGGCATCGCCTCGTGGAAGTAGAGGACGCCGAGGATGAACTGGAAGACCGGCGCCAGGTACTGGAGCAGGCCCAGCGTCGAGAGGGGGACGCGGATCGCCGCCGCACCGAAGAGGACCAGCGGCGTGGCCGTCACGACACCGGTCGCGGCGAGCAGCGCCGCATGGCCGGTGCCCTCGGAGAAGAACGTCGCGTCGCCCTGCGCACCCAGCCACAGCAGATAGCCGAGCGCGGGCACGAACAGCACCGCTGTCTCGGCGGTGAGCGACTCCAGGCCGCCCATGTTGACCTTCTTCTTCACCAGGCCGTAGGTCGCGAAGGAGAACGCCAGTGTCAACGAGATCCACGGCGGACGTCCGTAACCGATCGCCAGCACGAGCACCGCCGCGACGCCCGTGCCGACCGCCACCCACTGCACGGGGCGCAGCCGCTCACCGAGGAGCAGGACGCCCATGGCGATGGTGACCAGGGGGTTGATGAAGTAGCCGAGCGAAGCCTCGACGACGTGGCCGTTGTTCACGGCCCAGATGTACAGACCCCAGTTGACGGTGATCACGGCCGCGGCGACCGTGATCAGTCCCAGCTTCTTCGGCCGGCGTATCAGGTCGCCGATCCATGCCCAGCGGCGCAGCGCGAGCAGCGCGATGCCGACGACGGCGAGCGACCAGACCATGCGATGGGCCAGGATCTCGATGGCGCCGGACGGCTTCAGCAGCGGCCAGAAGAGCGGGACGATTCCCCACAGGCCGTAGGCGCCGATACCGGACAGCAAGCCCGCCCGCTGTTCATTTGTCCCCTTCACGGGCCCTCCTGGCGTCCCTCGCGTCGACTGCTCCGTCAACTGCACGACGGTAACGCCCGGAGGGCCCGGTGTCATAGCCGTATCGCAATACGGTCATGACACCGGGCCCTCCCGGTCCGGAGGTCTCAGCCGGCGGCGACCGCGGCGGCCACCGTCTCGGCCATCGGCGTCGTCGGGCGGCCGATCAGACGGGCCAGGTCGCCGCTCGTGCCGGCGAGCAGGCCGCGCGCGATCGCCTCGTCGACGTCGACGAGGATCGCGGCGAAGCCCTCGGGCAGACCGGCGCCGACCAGGATCTCCTGGTGCACGGCGGCCGGGACGTTGTTGTACGCGATCTCCTTGCCGGTGGCCTTCGACACCTCGGCCGCGTACTCGGCGAACGACCAGGCGACGTCGCCGCTCAGCTCGTAGGCCTTGCCGAGGTGGCCCTCGCCGGTCAGTACGGCGGCCGCGGCGGCGGCGTAGTCGGCGCGAGTGGCGGAGGCGACCCGGCCGTTGCCCGCGTTGGAGACGACGGCGCCGTGCTCCAGGGCCGGGGCGAGGTTCGCCGTGTAGTTCTCCGTGTACCAGCCGTTGCGCAGGAAGGTGTACGGCAGGCCGGAGTCGAGGATCAGCTGCTCGGTGACCTTGTGCTCGGCGGCCAGCTGGAAGTCGGCGTCCGGGCCGCCCAGGACCCCGGTGTACGCGAGCTGCGCGACGCCCGCCGCCTTCGCCGCGGCGATGACCGCCGTGTGCTGCGGCACGCGCTTGCCCACCTCGCTGCCGGAGATGAACAGGACGCGGTCCCCGGTCTTGAAGACGCCGGTGAGGGTCTCCGGGCGGTCGTAGTCGGCGACCCGGAGCTCGACGCCGCGGGCGGCGAGGCCGGCGGCCTTCTCCTTGTTGCGGACCACGGCGGCGATCTCGCTTGCGGGCACGGTCTCCAGCAACCGGTCGACGACGAGGCTGCCGAGCTCTCCGGTGGCTCCGGTGACGACGATGGTCATGGGGGGTTTCTCCTCTTTGGGTGCTCTGATCCTTGTTCGTACTCTCTGTCGCCCACCCTACGGGAGGCGCTAACTAGGAGAAAGTACCCACTTTGAAGTAAGGTACTGGTGTGAGCGTAAGCAAGGTGCCTGATGTGAACCGGCAGATGTGCCCCTCCCGCCTGGTGCTCGAACACGTCACCAGCCGCTGGGGCGTTCTCGTCCTCGCCGCTCTGCTGGAGCGCTCGTACCGCTTCAGCGAGCTGCGCCGCGAGGTCGGCGGCGTCAGCGAGAAGATGCTGGCCCAGACCCTCCAGACGCTGGAGCGCGACGGCTTCGTGCACCGGGATGCCAAGCCGGTGATCCCGCCGCGGGTGGACTACACGCTGACCGAGCTGGGCAAGGAGGCGGCCGAGCAGGTGTGGGGGCTGGCGCGCTGGACGGAGCGGCGGGTCGACGCCGTACACGCCGCCCGAGAGTCGTACGACGCCCGGAAACAGGCTCAGTCCGGCTGAGGTGCCCGCCCCTCCTCCAGCTCCCGCAGCGCCCGCGAGACATCGAACGGCAGGATCGTCACCGCCACGTGCGGCAGCTGCGCCAGCGCCTTCGACATCGCCTCGCCGGTGCCCCGGTGCAGCATCTTCCCGAGCGCGTTCCGGTACAGCCGCCGCGGCACCAGTACCGTGAGCGACGTCTGTCCGTCCGCCGTGGTGCGGGTCGCGAGCTCCCGCATCGCATGGCGCAGCCGCCGGTCGGGGCAGGCCACCAGCTCCAGCGACACGGAGGTCGCGGCCGTCGCCTCCCAGCGGGCGGCCAGCCGCCTGCCGTGCGCCTCGTCGACCGCGAAGTGCACCGCCCGGATCTCGTCCGGGCGCAGCTCATGGGCGTACCGCAGTGCCTTCAGCGTCGCCAGGTCCAGCGTCTCGACGAGGACGAACACCAGATGGCGCCGGACCTGCGGCCGGTCGGCGCCCGGTGCCTGGAGGCTCTGCAGTGCGGCGGCCTCGCGCCGGTACTCGCGGTTGATCCGCATCAGCGCCCAGACGCCGAGCGGAAAGACGATCACGACCAGCCAGGCGCCCTCGGTGAACTTGGTGACCGCGAAGATCAGCACCACGGCCGCCGAGATGACCGCAGCCAGTCCGTTGACCGCGATCTTCAGCCGGCGGTACCGCTCGCGGCGGCGCAGATGGTACGCGGTGAGCCCGGACCCCGCCATGGTGAACGCGGTGAACACGCCGATCGCGTACAGCGCCACCAGCCTGTCCACGCTGGCGCCCGTGACCAGCAGCAGCGCCAGCGAGACGACGGTGAGCGCGATGATCCCGTTGGAGAAGGCCAGCCGGTGCCCGCGCCGGGTGAGCACCCGCGGCAGGAACCGGTCCTCGGCGACAAAACTGGCCAGGAACGGGAAACCGGTGAAGGGTGTGTTGGCGCCCGTGTAAAGGACCAGCGCGGTCGCCAGCTGGACGAAGACCAGCCCGGCCGTCCCGGCCGGGCCGGCACCGAAGGCGAGATGGGCCTCCTGCGCGATGACGGTCGGCGTGCCGTCGGTGTACGGGACGGCATGCGTGAAGTGCGCCAGCGTGGAGACGCCGAGGACGAGGATGCCGAGTACACAGCTCATCGCGATGAGGGTGCGGCGGGCGTTGCGGCCCTGCGGTTCACGGAACGCGGAGATGCCGTTGGAGATCGCTTCGAGTCCGGTGAGCGACGAGCCGCCGTTGGCGAAGGAGCGCAGCACGATGAAGAGCGAGGCGCCGTACGCCCAGCCGCTGCCCGGCGTGCCCAGCGGAACCACCCCGGCGGCATGCAGATCGGCGTGCGGCAGCCCGACTGTCAGCCCGCGCACCGCGGCGACGAGCAGCACCAGACCGACCGCGGCCATGAACAGATAGGCGGGCAGCGCGAAGGTCCGGCCCGCCTCGCGGATGCCGCGCAGATTCCCGTACGCGAGCAGCGCGATCACCGCGACGGAGACCGGCAGCTGGAGATGGTCCAGGCCGGCCCAGCCGCCTCCGGCCAGATGGGCGAGGGAGATGAGGGCGTTCGTGCCGGCAGACACCTGGACGGCGACGGTCACGATGTAGTCGACGAGCAGCGCCACGGCGGCGATCTGTGCGACGTTCGGTCCGAAGTTCTCCCGGGCGACGACGTACGAGCCGCCCGCCCGCGTGTAGATCATGACGACATCGCTGTAGCAGAGCGTCAGAAGCAGCAGGACCAGCAGGATCGCGCCGGTCACCGGCATGAGGAGGGTGAAGGCAGCCACCCCGACGACGGGCACGAGGACCCGGAGCATCTCCTCGGAGCCGTACGCGGACGAACTGATGCAGTCCGAGGCGAGCACCCCGAGCGCCGTCCGGTTGCTCAGCTTCTCTTCACTGATGCGCTCGGTGGTGAGGGGTTTGCCGAGCAGGTGTCGTTTGATGCGGTACGCGGGACGGTCCAGGGCCATGGGCACATGAGAACGGGTGCCGGGCCGGGAGCGGTGAAGACTCCCCGGCCCGGCACCCGTACGGTGCGCCTCACGGCGTCCCAGGGGGCGTCCGGCGGATCAATCGGGGCCGCGACGAGTGGAACCGTCCGGCCCTGATCCGCCGGACCCTCTCAGAGCCTGTCGGGTGACCTCTGATCGGGCGGCCACGCCCTGGCACGCACGCTTCCGGCGTTGCCGAAATGGCCTAGTAGCTCCGCTACGAGGCCATCCCGGCGCCTTGGAATCGCACGCACCATGCCGCGTCCGCTCTCCGATCGAAGGTCACCCGACAGGCTCTCAGCCGACGACCGTCCAGTTGTCGTTGCCCGCGAGCAGCGCGGCCAGATCGCCCTTGCCGTTCTGTTCGACCGCGGTGTCCAGCTGATCGGCCATCTGTGTGTCGTACACCGGTCGCTCGACGCTGCGCAGCACCCCGATCGGGGTCTGGTGCAGCGTGTGAGGGTCGGCGAGCCGGGACAGCGCGAACGCCGTCGTGGGGCTGGCGGCGTGTGCGTCGTGGACCAGGACCTGTGACTCGTTCTCCGCGGTGACCTCGACGACCTTGAGATCGCCGGTGGCCGGGTCGCGCACGACACCCTTGGACTGCCCGGTGCCGAAGCGGATCGGCTGCCCGTGCTCCAGCCGGATCACCGCGTTCTCGGCCTGGTCCTTGTCCTTGAGGACCTCGAAGGCGCCGTCGTTGAAGATGTTGCAGTTCTGGTAGATCTCCACCAGCGCCGTGCCGGGGTGGGCGGCCGCCTCGCGCAGCACGCCGGTGAGGTGCTTGCGGTCGGAGTCCACGGTGCGGGCGACGAACGACGCCTCCGCTCCGAGGGCCAGCGACACCGGGTTGAACGGGGCGTCGAGCGAGCCCATCGGCGTCGACTTGGTGATCTTGCCGACCTCGGACGTGGGGGAGTACTGCCCCTTGGTGAGCCCGTAGATCCGGTTGTTGAACAGCAGGATCTTCAGGTTCACATTGCGCCGCAGCGCGTGGATGAGGTGGTTGCCGCCGATGGACAGTGCGTCGCCGTCGCCCGTGACGACCCAGACGGACAGGTCGCGCCGCGAGGACGCCAGCCCGGTCGCGATGGCCGGGGCCCGGCCGTGGATCGAGTGCATCCCGTACGTGTTCATGTAGTACGGGAACCGGGACGAGCAGCCGATGCCGGAGACGAAGACGATGTTCTCCTTCGCCAGACCGAGCTCGGGCATGAACCCCTGCACGGCGGCGAGGACCGCATAGTCACCGCAACCGGGGCACCAGCGCACTTCCTGATCGGACTTGAAGTCCTTCATGGACTGCTTGGCCTCGGCCTTGGGTACCAGCTGCAGTGCCGGGAGCCCGGTGGGGAGTGCCTGGTCGGTGTTAGGCATCGATGGCCTCCTTGAGAGCTGTGGCGAGCTGCTCGGCCTTGAACGGCATTCCGTTGACCTGGTTGTAACTCTGGGCGTCCACCAGGTACTTCGCCCGGATCAGGGTGGCGAGCTGGCCGAGGTTCATCTCCGGGACGACCACCTTGTCGTAACGCTCCAGCACCTCACCCAGATTCCGCGGGAAGGGGTTGAGGTGGCGCAGATGGGCCTGCGCGATCGACTGCCCCTCCGCCCGCAGCCGGCGGACGGCGGCGGTGATGGGGCCGTACGTGGAGCCCCAGCCGAGCACCAGGGTCCGGGCGTCGGAGGGGTCGTCGACCTCCACGTCGGGGACCTCGATGCCGTCGACCTTCGCCTGGCGGGTGCGGACCATGAAGTCGTGGTTCGCGGGGTCGTACGAGATGTTGCCGGTGCCGTCCTGCTTCTCGATGCCGCCGATGCGGTGTTCGAGACCGGGAGTGCCGGGGACGGCCCACGGGCGGGCCAGGGTCTGCTGGTCGCGCTTGTACGGCCAGAAGACCTCGGTGCCGTCGGCCAGCTCATGGTTGGGCCCGGAGGCGAACTGCACGCGCAGGTCGGGGAGTTCGTCTACCTCCGGGATCCGCCACGGCTCGGATCCGTTGGCGAGATAGCCGTCCGAGAGCAGGAACACCGGCGTGCGGTACGTCAGTGCGATCCGGGCGGCGTCGAGCGCGGCGTCGAAGCAGTCCGCCGGCGTCTTCGGCGCCACGATCGGCACCGGGGCCTCGCCGTTGCGCCCGAACATCGCCTGCAGCAGGTCCGCCTGCTCGGTCTTGGTCGGCAGACCGGTCGACGGGCCGCCGCGCTGGATGTCGATGATGAGCAGCGGCAACTCGAGCGAGACGGCCAGGCCGATGGTCTCCGACTTCAGTGCCACACCCGGACCGGACGTCGTCGTCACCCCGAGCGAACCGCCGAACGCCGCGCCGAGCGCCGCACCGATGCCCGCGATCTCGTCCTCCGCCTGGAAGGTGCGGACGCCGAAGTTCTTGTGCTTGCTGAGCTCGTGCAGGATGTCGGAGGCCGGGGTGATCGGGTACGAGCCCAGGTAGAGCGGCAGGTCCGCCTGCCGGCTCGCGGCGATCAGCCCGTACGACAGGGCCAGGTTCCCGGTGATGTTCCGGTACGTACCGGTGGGGAACGTCTGCGTCGCGGGCGCCACCTCGTAGCTGACCGCGAAGTCCTCGGTGGTCTCACCGAAATTCCAGCCCGCCCGGAACGCTGCCACGTTCGCCTCGGCGATCTGCGGTTTCTTGGCGAACTTCGCCCGCAGGAACGCCTCGGTGCCGTCGGTCGGCCGGTGGTACATCCAGGAGAGCAGTCCGAGCGCGAACATGTTCTTCGAGCGCTCGGCCTCCTTGCGGGAGAGCCCGAACTCCTTCAGCGCCTCGATCGTCAGCGTGGTCAGGGGCACCGGATGGACGTTGTACGCCTGCAGTGAGCCGTCCTCCAGCGGACTGGTCTCGTAGCCCACCTTCGCCATCGGGCGCTTGGTGAACTCGTCGGTGTTGACGATGATTTCGGCGCCGCGCGGCACATCGCCGATGTTCGCCCTCAGCGCCGCGGGGTTCATCGCGACCAGCACGTTCGGGGCGTCGCCCGGTGTGAGGATGTCATGGTCGGCGAAGTGCAACTGGAACGACGAGACGCCCGGCAGCGTGCCCGCGGGGGCGCGGATCTCGGCCGGGAAGTTCGGCAGCGTCGACAGGTCGTTCCCGAACGACGCCGTTTCCGAGGTGAACCGGTCACCCGTGAGCTGCATGCCGTCTCCGGAGTCACCCGCGAAACGGATGATCACCCTGTCCAGGCGGCGGATCTCCTTCTCGCCGACGCCTGCTTTCTCGGCATGGGGGGTGCGTTGCCCCCGGAGAACGGTCTCGCCGGCCTGATCGGCGTCGTTGGCCTCGTCGGCCTGTCCGGCTGGGCTACTGACCTGGCTGGTCACTGAACTGGACCTCCCTCGGGGCGGCGGCTCGGGACCGTCCGGCCCGCCGGCGGTCCCAAGGCCCACCCTACGTCGGTAAGGGTCGCCTTCCCCGGAACGGTCACATGATGGACGCCGCGATGAGACGCATTTGTGTACCACTTTGCCATGTTTCGTGAACCCCCCGCGCTGTCGGTCGACGTGGTTCGCTGTTTCTCGGCACTCATCCTTTGGTCCCAGGCCTTCGATCGGCCACAGGTGACCTGACAGGGTGTCAGATTCTCAGGATTTGAGATAGGTCAGAACGGCCAGCACGCGCCGGTGATCCCCGTCACTGGGCGAGAGCCCGAGCTTCAGAAAAATATTGCTGACGTGCTTCTCCACCGCGCCGTCGCTCACCACCAGCTGCCTGGCGACCGCGGAATTCGTCCGTCCCTCCGCCATCAGGCCGAGCACCTCGCGCTCGCGCGGCGTCAGCCCGGCCAGAACGTCCTGCTTACGGCTCCGGCCCAGCAGCTGCGCCACCACCTCAGGGTCCAGTGCCGTACCCCCCTGCGCCACTCGGACCACGGCGTCGACGAACTCACGGACCTCGGCGACCCGGTCCTTCAGCAGATACCCCACCCCCCGGCTGCTGCCGGCCAGCAGCTCGGTCGCGTACTGCTCCTCGACGTACTGCGAAAGGACCAGGACCCCGATGCCGGGATACTCCTTGCGCAGCCGCACCGCCGCCCGTACGCCCTCATCGGTGTGGGTCGGAGGCATCCGCACATCGGCGACGACCACATCCGGCAGCTCGTCCTGCGCGGCGAGATCGCTCACCGTCTTGATCAGTGCCTCGGCGTCCCCCACCCCGGCGACGACGTCATGCCCGAGATCGGTCAGCAGCCGGGTGAGCCCCTCCCGAAGCAGTACCGAGTCCTCGGCGATGACCACCCGCACTCTGTCCTCCACCACGACGCTGTTTCCCCACTGCACTGGTCCGCCGGCCCGCGGCCGACGGAAATCCGTCCCCTGACCCCTCCAGCATCCCAGCATCGGCCCGCCGATGGGGAACTGTGCCGAACGGCTGAGGGCCCGGGTGGGGCGGGGGAACGTTTATGAGCGGGGTGAGCGGGGTGGCGGCAGCGGGCCGGTCCGCCTCACCCACGCCACGGGAGCTCGGCCGTGACCCGCGTCGGCCCGCCCACGGGGGAGTCGACGACGAGGATGCCGTCCACCGCGTCCAGCCGCTCGGTCAGACCGGCCAGACCGCTGCCCGCCGACAGGTCCGCGCCACCCCGCCCGTTGTCGGTGACCTGCAGCATCAGCCGGTCGGCCGTACGCCACACATCAACCGTCGCATGCGTCGCGCAGGCATGCTTGCTGACGTTCTGCAGCAGCTCGGACACGGTGAAGTACGCAATCCCCTCGATGGCCTGCGCGGGCCGCGACGCCAGGTCGACCTCGACCGTCACCGGGACGGTGCAGCGGGAGGCGACGGCGGAGAGCGCGGCGTCCAGGCCGCGGTCGGTGAGGACGGCGGGATGGATCCCCCGGGCCAGGTCGCGGAGCTCCTGCAGGGCGACCTTCACCTCGCCGTGCGCCTCGTCGACCATGCGGGCGGCGGCCTCGGGGTCCTGCGCCAGCTTCTCCTTCGCGAGACCCAGATCCATGGCGAGGGCGACGAGGCGGGCCTGCGCGCCGTCGTGCAGATCGCGTTCGATGCGCCGCAGGTCGGCGGCGGCGGTGTCCACGACCACACCCCGGTCCGACTCCAGCTCCGAGACGCGCGACGCCAGCTGGGACGGCCCGAGCAGCCCGTACACCATCACCCGGTCCACGTACGTCAGGCCACGGATGATCCACGGGGTGACGAGGACGAGTATCAGGCCGGTCGCACAGGTCGTGGCCAGCTCGAAGGGCGAGTCGAGATAGACGTCGTGCGACGCGTCGCCGTACAGCTGGATGCCGCCGGTCCCCACGTACCTGGGGAAGATCCACTGCCACAACGGATACGTGAAGGCCGCCCACGCGCACGTCCAGAACGTCAACGAGAAGGTGAACGCGAAGACTGCCCACGGGAAGTGCAGCAGCGCATAGAGAAGGTGCCGCCAGGACGCCCCGCTCTTCAGCACCGCGCCGACCCAGGACATCAGCCTGCCGGTCTTGCCGCGCACCGGCGCCGGATCCGCCACCTGGAGCCCCAGCAGCCCCCGCGCCCGGACCCGCTCCATGGCACCGATTCCGCGGCACATGGCCAGGGTGCCGGCAAGGAGCGGAATGCCGAGGAACGTGATCAGCAGACCCGCGCTGGCAGAGGTCAGGGCCACCGCGAGGCCGAACACCACCGTACTGATGGGCAGGCTCAGCAACAGATAGCCGAACTCGCGCCAGGTCCTCGCCTCGAACGGCGCGCGCAGCACCGCCGGAACGACGTGCTTCACCGAGGAGTGTTCCTCGGGGCCGGAACCGGACCGCTGAGGGTCACGAGTGTCCGGTCCGTATGCCGTGGCCATGGTGCCGTCCGTTTCTCTGCTCGGCGGATGGAGTGGTTCTTCCTCGGCAGCCCGTACAGGCCGCCACCTCAAGAGTGCTGTCCGGCAAGGCCACGCACCATGAGGCCGGTATCCCTTTTCGGCCGGGGGTTTTCCCCACCCCCTGCTGCGGCCTGGGCCCCCTCCTGCGGAGTCGGACCGGAACGGGGCGCGGGTCCGACGCGTGTACCCGCAGCCCCGCGAGCCCGGCACGGTCCGCAAGAAAGGCCCTATGGCCGTTTTGCGGCACCTGCACTGTCGCCGCCCCGGTCCCGCCAGGGCAACTCGGCCACGACTGTCGTCGGCCCGCCGACCGGCGAGGTCAGGACGAACAGCCCGTCCACCGCCCCCAGCCGCTCCGCCAGCCCGGACATCCCTGTACCGCCACCCATCTGCGCCCCGCCCCGGCCGTCGTCACTGACCTGGATCAGCAGCCGTTCCCCCGACCGCCACACCTCGACGGACGCCGAACTCGCACCACTGTGCTTGCTGACGTTCTGCAGCAGCTCGGACACGGTAAAGTACGCAATCCCCTCGATCGCCTCCGCGGGGCGCGACGGCAGATCCACGCCCACCGTCACCGGGACGGTGCAGCGGGAGGCGACGGCGGAGAGCGCGGCGTCCAGGCCGCGGTCGGTGAGGACGGCGGGATGGATCCCCCGGGCCAGGTCGCGGAGCTCCTGCAGGGCGACCTTCACCTCGCCGTGCGCCTCGTCGACCATGCGGGCAGCGGCCTCGGGGTCCTGCGCCAGCTTCTCCTTCGCGAGACCCAGATCCATGGCGAGGGCGACGAGGCGGGCCTGCGCGCCGTCGTGCAGATCGCGTTCGATGCGCCGCAGGTCGGCGGCGGCGGTGTCCACGACCACACCCCGGTCCGACTCCAGCTCGGCGATCCTGCGCTCCAGCTCGTCCGAGGGCGAAAGCAGCCCCCGCGCCATCGCCCGGTCCGCATTGGCCAGCAGCCGCGCCGTGAAGGGCAGCACGGGCCACAGGACGAACAGACTCAGGAACGTCACCGTGAACGTGAGCACGCCCCAGGGCAGCCGGATGAAGGAATACAGCACCGCCCGCCAGCCCACCGGATCCTTGAGACTCGACCACAGCCACGGAAGGACGCCGCGGTCACGGCGGCCCAGTGCGGTCGCACTCGGCTCGTCGATACGCACGCCCAGCAGTGCCCGGGCCCTGCCCCGCTCCGCCCTGCCGAGCAGCCGTGCCCCCTGCAGCCCGCCGGCGAGAAGCGGCAGACCCACCACCGTGACGGAAAGTCCCACGCCGACAGTGAGCATGAAAACTGTGTAAACAAACCCGGCAACGGCCATCGGCAGGTTGGACAGGAGATAGGAGATCTCCTTCCACGTCCACGGATCCAGTGCGAAACGGGCGGGCGGCGGCCGGTCGTTGTCGGGCGCCGGGGGGCTCAAGGTCATGCGCCCAGCCTGCCGGGCCGGGCCCGCGCACGCCATGGGGTTCATGGGCGGGGCGAAGTAGGGATAACCCCACCCCTTGCCCGACGCGGCTGCTTACCACTTCTTTAGCAGGGCCTAGACTCCCGTGCGTACAGACGTCGAACAGACATGAGGGAGCGGAGGGGCGGACGTGGCCTACGTGGCGGACCTGCCGGAATCGACCGTTCTCGCGACGGACTACTTCCAGAGCTACTCGGTCGTCGGACTGCTCGCCGTGATCGGCGTGCTGTTCGTCGCCGTCGCCTTCGGAGCGGGCCGGCTGCTGCGCCCCGTGGTGCCGACACCGGAGAAGCTCCTCACCTACGAATGCGGCGTGGATCCCGTCGGCGAGGGCTGGGCGCACACCCAGGTCCGCTATTACGTCTACGCATTCCTCTATGTGATCTTCGCTGTCGACTCGATCTTCTTGTTCCCGTGGGCGACCGTATTTGCAGCACCCGGATACGGCGCGACCACACTGGTGGAAATGTTCATCTTCCTCGGTTTCCTCGCCGTGGGACTGCTCTACGCATGGAAGAAGGGCGTCCTCGAATGGACGTGACGAGCCCGCAGATCCCCGAGCCGCAGCACCGGCCCGAGCCGACGCTGCTGCCCGAGCCGAAACGGCTCGGCGTGCTCTCCCGGCTCGCACCCGAGCCCATGAAGGTGGTTCTGAACTGGGGCCGTCGCTACAGCCTCTGGGTCTTCAACTTCGGGCTCGCCTGCTGCGCCATCGAATTCATCGCCGCCTCCATGGCCCGGCACGACTTCATCCGCCTCGGCGTGATCCCGTTCGCGCCGGGGCCCCGCCAGGCCGACCTCATGGTCGTTTCCGGCACGGTGACGGACAAGATGGCCCCGGCCGTCAAGCGGCTGTACGAGCAGATGCCCGAGCCCAAGTACGTCATCTCCTTCGGCGCCTGCTCCAACTGCGGCGGCCCGTACTGGGACTCGTACTCCGTGACCAAGGGCGTCGACCAGATCATCCCCGTCGACGTGTACGTACCGGGCTGCCCGCCGCGCCCGGAAGCCCTGCTCCAGGGCATCCTCAAGCTCCAGGAGAAGATCGCCCGCGAGTCGCTGGGCGAGCGGTACGCGACCGGCGGCAGCCGCCCCTCCACCGCCGCACTCCGCAGCGGCCTGGTCGCCGCCCCGCCGGCCCCGGGGGAGGAGCAGAAGTGACCGATCCGGAAACGGCGCAGGCCTACGACCGCCTGCCGGACGCCGTCACCGAACTCTTCGGCGAGGACGCCACGGCGGAGTACGCCTACGACCTGCTGACCGTCGACGTCCCGCCGGCCGCCTGGACCACCGCCCTCGAGACGGCCCGCTCCCTGCTGGGCTGCACCTATTTCGACTGGCTGAGCGCAGTCGATGAACCCGGCACCGGCTTCCGTGTCTGCGCCCATGTCGCCGCCCCGGCGGCGGGCAAGGTCCGTCGGCTCCTGCTTCGTACGACCGTTCCGCACGACGCCGCGGTCCTGCCGACCGCCACCCACGTCTACGCGGGCGCCGCCTGGCACGAGCGCGAGACCCACGAAATGTTCGGCATCGGCTTCGAGGGCCACCCGCACCTGGTCCCCCTTCTTCTCCCCGAAGGCTTTGAGGGTCACCCGCTGCGCAAGGACTTCGTCCTGGCGGCGAGGGTCGCCAAAGCATGGCCGGGCGCCAAGGAGCCGGGCGAATCCGAGCACGGCGGCCCCAAGCGGCGCACGATGCTGCCGCCGGGCGTGCCCGACCCGAACGAATGGGGCCCCCTCAAGGGCCAGCTCCCGCCTGCCCCGGCCCGCCCGGCCCGGGCAGCCCGCCCCGCGGGCGACCGCCCCGTGCGCAGGGCCCGCAGCGTGAGCGAGGGCTCGGCAAGCCAGCAGCCGGCAGCCCCGGGCGCCGCGGGCAGCGGGACCACGCCGCCGGCCACCACCCCGACCGCGACTCCGCGTCGCACCCGCAGCGCGTCCCAGGGCTCGGCGAGCCAGCAGGGGGCGCCGGTGGAGCAGACGCCGGCCGTGACGGAGGAGGCGGCTTCGGCGGCCACGCCGAAGTCCGACGCGCCGGGCACTGCGGCGACGGACTCGACCGGCTTCCCGTCGGCAGCGCCGGGGACCGCCTCCTCGGAGACCGCGCCCTCGGGACAGACGCCGGAGGCGGCAGCCCCGGAGCAGGCACCCAGGTCCCGCGGCGCGGACGCGCCCTGGCACCACGCCCGCCCCGCCTTCGACCCGACCTCCGAACCGGACACCTCGCAACCCCCCCGGCGTCCGAGGAGCGGCGGCCCGGAGGCGGAGCCCCCGGTGCGGGAAGGGGCGGACAGGGGAGAGGCCCCGCGCAGCGGCCCCACCCCCGACGGCACCGAACCCGCAGCCACCCCTGAAACCACTGAAACCCCCGAAACCCCTGACCACCCCGCCGGAGGCGATACCGCGTGAACGACGTACTCGACGTCGCCCTCCGGCTCATCATCGTCTTCGCGGTGTTCATGGTCGTCCCCCTCGTCGTGGGCCAGACCGAACACAAGGTGATGGCCCACATGCAGGGCCGCCTGGGCCCCATGTACGCGGGCGGTTTCCACGGCTGGGCCCAGCTCGTTGCCGACGGCGTGAAGTTCGCGCAGAAGGAAGACGTCGTCCCGGCCGAGGCCGACCGCCGCATCTTCCAGCTCGCCCCCGCCGTCGCCCTCCTCCCGTATCTCCTCGTACTCGTCGCCATTCCGATCGGCCCGAGCGAGGGCGCGGTCGGCCAGGTGGTCGACGCGGGCATCTTCTTCGTCCTCGCCGTCATGGGTGTGGGAGTGCTCGGCTCACTTATGGCGGGCTGGGCATCGGCCAACAAGTTCTCCCTCCTCGGCGGTCTCCGCACCGCCGCCCAGCTCCTCGCGTACGAACTTCCGATGCTGCTCGCCGCGGCCTCTGTCGCGATGGCCGCAGGCACCGTCTCCCTTCCCGGCATCGTCAACGCCTTCGAGTGGTGGTGGCTGCCGTGGCAGATCGTCGGTGCCCTGGTCTTCTTCGTGGCCGGACTCGCCGAGCTGCAGCGCCCGCCGTTCGACATGCCGATCGCCGACTCGGAGATCATCTTCGGCGCGTACACCGAGTACACCGGCCTCCGTTTCGCCCTGTTCCTGCTCGCCGAGTACGCGGGCATCGTCGTCCTGTGCGCACTGACCACCGTCCTCTTCCTCGGCGGCTGGCACGGCCCGTTCGGCGCCGACGGACTCGGCTGGGTCTGGACGCTCCTCAAGATCGCGGTCCTCGCCTTCGTCGTCATCTGGCTGCGGGTGAGTTACCCCCGCCTCCGCGAGGACCAGCTGCAGAAGCTCGCCTGGACCATGCTCATCCCACTCGCTCTCGCGCAGATCGCGCTCACCGGCATCGTGAAGGTGGCGATCAGCTAATGCCTCCGATCCCCGGCTCCGGCCTCGCCAAGGGCCTGGCCGTCACCCTGCGGACGATGACGAAGAAGACGGTCACCGCCCAGTACCCCGACGTCCAGCCCGAACTCCCGCCGCGCTCCCGCGGCGTCATCGGGCTGTTCGAGGAGAACTGCACGGTCTGCATGCTCTGCGCCCGTGAGTGCCCGGACTGGTGCATCTACATCGACTCCCACAAGGAGACGGTCCCCGCCGCCGCACCGGGTGGCCGCGAACGCAGCCGCAACGTGCTCGACCGCTTCGCCATCGACTTCTCCCTCTGCATGTACTGCGGTATCTGCATCGAGGTCTGTCCCTTCGACGCGCTGTTCTGGTCGCCGGAGTTCGAGTACGCGGAGACCGACATCCTCGAACTCACCCATGAGCGGGACAAGCTCCGCGAATGGATGTGGACGGTGCCCGAGCCGCCCGCACTCGACCCGGGTGCGGAGGAGCCGAAGGAGATCGCCGCCGCCCGCAAGACGGCGGAGAAGCTCGAGGCCCAGCGCGCCCAAGAAACCCAGCAAGCCCAAGAAGCCCAGCAAGCCCAAGAAGCCCAGCAGGCCCCGCAGCAGGAAGAAGAGGAAGGAAAGGAGTGACCCTCGCAGCCGCCGCGGCCCACCCCGGTTTCCTCTCCCCGACCGGCATCGAGATCGCCTTCGTCCTGGTCGGCGTCGCCACCATCGGCGCAGCCCTCATCACCGTCACGACCAAGCAGCTGGTGCACGCCGCCCTCTGGCTGGTCGTGGCGCTCGGCGGCCTCGCCGTCGAGTACCTCCTGCTGACCGCGGAGTTCATCGCCTGGGTACAGGTACTGATCTACGTCGGTTCCGTCGTCGTCCTCCTTCTCTTCGGGCTGATGCTCACCAAGGCCCCCATCGGCCGCTCCCCGGACGCCGACTCCGAAAACCGCTGGGCCGCCCTCGGTGTCGCGGCAGCCGCCGCGGCCGCCCTCGTCTGGGTCGTCGTGGACGCCTTCCGCACGACCTGGATCGACCTGGACGGACCGGCCCACGGATCCACCGAAGCCACCGGCGCCTTCCTCTTCCGGCACTGGGTACTGCCCTTCGAAGCACTCTCCGTCCTGCTGCTCGCCGCCCTTGTCGGCGCGATCGTCCTGTCCCGCAAGCGCAGTAAGGAGCAGAGCTGATGCACCTCGCCTATCCCGCCGTGCTCGCCGCCCTCCTCTTCTGCACCGGGCTGTACGGAGTACTCGCACGCCGCAACGCGATCCTGGTCCTGATGTCCGTCGAGCTGATGCTCAACGCCGTCAACCTCAACCTCGTCGCCTTCGACGTCTGGTTCCGCGACGCCCTGCACTCCGGCCAGGCCCTCACCCTCTTCACCATCGCCATCGCCGCAGCCGAGATCGGCATCGGCCTGGCGATCGTCCTCGCCGTCCACCGGAACCGCGGCAGCTCGGACGTCGACCGCCTCCGCGACACCGCCGAGACCGACGCCGCGGAGTCCCTCCCCGGCGACGAGGACGACACCACCGGCACCGAAGACCAGGCCACTGCTGCGGCAGGGAAGGCAAAGAAGGCAGAGGCCACCGCGTGACCACCACGACCCTCGCCGTCCTCGTTCCCCTCCTTCCGTTCCTGGGCGCAGCCACCGGCCTGCTCATCGGCCGCACCGCCCCCGGATACGTACGCCCCCTCGCGATCCTCCCCACCCTCGCCGCGGCCGTGATCGCCGTCGTCGTCGCCGCACGTCAGGGCGGCGGTCCGGCCATCGACGCGTCGACCCGGCTCACACCCACCGGCTCGGTCCCGATCGACCTCGCCCTCCACCTCGACGGCTTCGCGGTCCTCGTCGCCGTCCTGGTCGGTCTCGTCGCGACCTGCGTACAGATCTACTCGACCGCCTATCTGCGCCACGACCCCCGCTACCCCTCGTACGCGGCCCTCGTCTCCCTGTTCACCTCCGCGATGCTGCTCGTCGTCTACTCCGGTGACCTGATGGTGCTGCTGGTCGGCTGGGAAGTCATGGGCATCTGCTCGTACTTCCTCGTCGGCCACTACTGGGAGACGCCCGAAGCCCGCGCCGCCTCCCTCAAGGCGTTCCTGGTCACCAAGCTCGGCGACGTCCCCTTCCTGATCGGCCTGTTCGCGCTTGCCGCCGACACCGGCACATTCCGGATCACCGGCATCCTCGGCGCCGTCGCGCACGGCGGGCTCGGCCACCCCACTCTCATCGCCCTGCTGCTCCTCGCGGGCGTGGCGGGCAAGTCCGCGCAGTTCCCCCTGCACACCTGGCTGCCCGACGCGATGGCCGGCCCGACCCCGGTCTCCGCGCTGATCCACGCCGCCACGATGGTCGCCGCCGGCATCTACTTCGTGGCCCGGCTCCTCCCCGTCTTCGCCGAATCCGGCGCCGCCCTCGTCGTCCTCGCCGTCATGGCGGCGGTCACGATGATCGGGTCGGGACTCGCCGCGCTCGCCCAGGACGACATCAAGCGGGTCCTCGCCTACTCGACCATCGGCCAGCTCGGCTACATGTCCGGCGCCCTGGCCGTCGGCGACCGCGGCGCCGCCGTCTTCCATCTCCTCTCGCACGGCGCGTTCAAAGCCGTCCTCTTCCTCGCGGCCGGCGTGGTCATCCACGCCGCCGGAACCAATTCGCTCACCGCCATGTCCCGCATGGGCGGCCTGGCGAAGCGCATCCCGGACGCCTACTGGACGATGACCGTCGCCCTCCTCGCGCTCGCCGCCATCCCGCCGTTCGCCGGCTTCTTCTCCAAGGAAGCCATCCTCGTCGCCGCCGAACACACCGCCCTGGGCGAACGCCACGTCGCCCCGGCCGCCGCCGGCTGGACCGTCCTCGTCGCCGGACTGCTCGCCGCCGTCCTCACCGCCGCGTACGCCACCCGCCTCTGGCTCCTCGCCTTCCGCGGCCGCGGCGCCGAGGCCCCCGACCACGGCAGGCAACCCGTCGCGATGACCGCCGTCCTCTGGGTCCTCGCCATCCCCACCATCGGCTTCGGACTCACCGTCGGCGTGATCACCGACTGGTTCGACGGCCACAGCCTCACCCCGTCCGTGACCACCGCCGTCCTCTCCACCGGCGTCGGCCTTGTCGGCGGCCTCGTCACCTACGGCGCCTGGCGCCACACCACGGCCCTCGCCGCCCGCACACCCGCCGGTGCTGTCGTCGCCCACCCCGACGCCGAACCCGCACTCATCGAGGCCGAGGCCATGACCCACCACACCGCCGGATACGGCGGCACCCCGGGCACCCCCGACCCGGCCGACCCCGGACGGCTCCTGCTCGGCCCGCTCCACCGCCACGCCGCCACCGGCTTCCACCTGGACGCCCTCTACGCGACGGTGTTCGTCCGCCCCGTACAGGCCGCGGCGAGCCTCGTCAGCTTCCTGGACCGCGAGGTCGTCGAGACCTACGTACGCGGCGCCGGCACCGGCGCACGCTGGCTCGGCGCCGCCGTCCGCCGCGCCCAGACCGGCAACGTGCAGACCTACCTCAGCGCACTGCTCGCCGGTTCCCTTGTCCTGGCGATCGCCGCCGTCGTTTTTGCCAACATCAACGCCGGGTCGTGAGCCGTGATCGATATCAGCGAATCCGTGATGCAGTTCCTTCTCGCGTTCATCGTCGTCGGCCCGCTCATCGGCGCCGTCGCCGCTCTCCTGCCCGCCCCGCCCGGGTTGAAGGGAAAGAGCCCCGACCAGGCCGTGCTCCGCCACGGCGTGACCGTCACCGGCGCGATCCTCATCGCCGCGATCGTCCTGGCGCTCGGCTTCGACCACGCCCACCCGTCGAAAATGCAGGCCACCACCGACATCAGCTGGATCCCGGCGCTCGACGTCCGCATCCATCTCGGCATCGACGGCATTTCGCTCCCCCTTCTCGTCATGACCGCGCTGCTGACCTTCCTCTGCGCGCTCTACAGCTACTTCAAAATGCCCGAGGGTCCCTCCCCGAAGGCCTTCGTCGCACTCGTCCTCGTCCTCGAGTCCGGCACCCTCGCGACCTTCGCCGTCCTCGACCTGCTGCTGTTCTTCCTGGCATTCGAGATGGTCCTCATCCCGATGTACTTCCTCATCGCCCGCTGGGGCGGCGCACAGAAGCAGGCCGCCGCCTGGAAGTTCATCCTCTACACACTGCTCGGCTCAGTGATCATGCTGCTGGGCCTGCTCCTCATCGGACTGACGAGCGGCACCTTCGACATGGTGGCACTCGCCACCGACAACGGCCGTGGGCTCACCTCGTCCGTGCAGGTCATCGCCGTTCTCGCCATCGGTGTCGGACTCGCGATCAAGACCCCGATGTGGCCGCTGCACAGCTGGCTCCCGGACGCCCACACCGCCGCCCCGACCGTCGGCTCGGTGCTCCTCGCGGGCGTGCTGCTGAAGATGGGCACGTACGGATTCGTCCGCATCCTGCTCCCCATCACCCCCGACGGGATGCAGACCTTCGCGCCCTACCTCGCCGCCTTCGCCGTCGTCGGCATCGTCTACGGATCCCTCGCCTGCCTCGCGCTCGCCCGCCCCGGCTCCAAGGGCGACCTCAAGCGCCTGATCGCGTACTCCTCCGTCGGCCACATGGGCTTCGTCCTCCTCGGCATCGCGAGCATGACCCCCACCGGCGTCAACGGCGCGCTCTTCGCCAACATCGCCCACGGCCTCATCACCGGCCTGCTGTTCTTCCTGGTCGGCGCGGTCAAGGACCGCTACGGCACCGCCGACCTCGACACCCTCTCCGGCGCCACCGGGGCCGCCCTCTACGGCCGCGCCCCCCGCCTCGGTGGTCTCCTCGCCTTCGCCGCGGTCGCCTCGCTCGGCCTGCCCGGCCTCGCCGGATTCTGGGGCGAGATGCTCGCTCTGTTCGGCGCCTTCGACCCGGCCGGCGGCCTCAGCCGCCCCGCCTTCCTCACCTTCATGTCGATCGGCGCGTTCGGCACCCTGCTCACCGCCGCGTACATGCTCATCGTCGTACGCCGCGTCTGCATGGGCGAGAAGCGAGAGGAACCGCACCGCATCGCCGACATCCAGACATACGAATTCGCCGCCTGGACGCCGCTCGCCGCCCTCACCGTCCTCGCCGGCCTGTGGCCCGCCGTCCTCCTCGGACTCACCGACCCGGCCGTGCAGAAGCTCCTCGCAGGAGGCAAGTCGTGACCACAGCGGCCGAGACCACCAGCCTCGTCCAGTCCGTCGACTGGCTCGCCATCGCACCCCCCGTCATCGTCGCGACGGTCGCCCTGATCATCCTCGTCGCCGACCTCTTCCTCCCCCGGGAGCGCAAGCCGCTGCTCGGCTGGGCGACCATCGCCGGACTCGTCGCCGCACTCGCCTTCCTCGTCCCGCTGCGCGACGGCGACCACTCCACCTTCTGCCTCACCACCGGCACCGGAACGGCCTGCAGCTACACGGCCGACCACTTCACCCTGGTCATCCAGTTCCTCGTCCTCGGCGGCGCGCTTCTCACCGCACTGCTCTCCCTCGGCGACATCCGCAAGCTTCCCGCGGGCGAGTTCTGGTTCCTGCTGCTGTCCTCCGCGGCCGGCGCCGCACTCCTGCCCGCCGCCCGCGACCTCGCCACCCTCGTCGTCGCCCTCGAAGTCGCTTCCCTGCCCGCCTTCGCCCTCGTCGGCATCAAGCGCGGCGACCGGCGCTCCTCCGAGTCAGCCCTGAAGTTCTTCCTCTCCTCGGTCGTCGCGACCGCCGTCACGCTCCTCGGCGTGAGCTTCGTGTACGCGGCGACCGGCACCCTCCACCTCACGGAACTCGCCACCCGACTCGACGCCGTCCCAGCTCAGCTCGACACCCTCGCCCAGGCGGGCGTCGCCCTCACCCTCGTCGGCTTCGCCTTCAAGACAGCCGCCGCACCCTTCCACTTCTGGGTTCCCGACACCTATATCGGCGCCCCGCTCCCCGTCGCCGCGTACCTCTCGGTCGTCGGCAAGGCAGTCGGCTTCTCCGGGCTCATCCTCGTCACCGTGATCGGATTCCCGTCGTACGCCGACGTCTGGGGACCCGCACTTGCCGTCGTCGCCGCACTCACCATGACCATCGGCAATGTCGCCGCCCTCCGCCAGACCGCCACCCGCGCCCGCAGCGCCGTACGCCTGCTCGCCTGGTCGTCCGTCGCCCAGGCCGGCTACCTCCTGGTGCCGATCGCCTCCGCCGCGTACTCCAGCGACGACCAGATCGGCTCCACCGTCGCCTACGCCCTCATGTACGCCGTCGTGAACCTCGGTGCCTTCGCGGTGGTCGCCCTCGTCTCCCGCACAAGCCCGGACAACCGTCTTTCCGACTACCGCGGCCTGTACGCCACCCGCCCCCTCGCCGCCCTCGCCATGGCCTTCTTCCTGCTCTGCCTCGCCGGACTGCCGCCAGGCATCGTCGGCCTCTTCGCCAAGGTCACGGTCTTCTCCGCCGCCGTCGACGCAGGCCTCGGCTGGCTCGCGGTCGTCATGGCCGTCAACGTCGTGATCGCGCTCTACTACTACCTCCAGTGGACGGCGGCACTCTTCCGCGGACCGGAAGAGCCCGAGGCGGCGACTGCCCCGGCAGGCGCAGCGGGCACGGAACCCACCCTGCGCGTGACCGCACCGGCGTCCCTCACCGCCGCGATCGCCCTCACCGCCGCCGTCGGCATCGTGCTCTCCGGAGCCCCGCAGCTCGTGCTCAGGTTCGCCGCGGTCAACCTCTTCTGACCACGCACCGGCCCCGCCCGAGATCGGCTTGCCCCGGCTGGACCGCACGGGGCAGGGTCATGCCCGTACACCACGCATACGTACACACGAAAAGAGGAGCCAGAGCAGTGCTGAACGGGTTCAAGGACTTCATCCTGCGCGGAAACGTGATCTCCATGGCGGTCGGACTCGCCGTCGGAGCCGCGTTCACCGCAGTCGTCACAGGATTCAGCAACGCATTCATCGTGCCGCTGATCGGAGTCATCACCCGAGGCACCGGAGACTTCAACAAGGCCACCTTCCAGGTCGAGAGCGTGACGTTCCCCTACGGGCTGTTCGTCAGCGCCGCCATCGCCTTCCTGATCACCGCCGCCGTCCTCTACTTCTGCGTCGTCGTCCCCATGGCAAAGGTCCAGAACCGCTTCACAGCCAAGGCCGAGGAGAAGGTCGACATCAAGGCCGCCCTGCGCGACTGCCCCCGCTGCTACACGGCCATCCCGGCCATCGCCTCCCGCTGCGCCCACTGCACCAGCGAGATCAAGCCCGACCCCGAGGCCCTCGCGCTCGCCGGAATCCCCGCCCAGCGCTGACCCACCCCGCGGCCGCCCGCACCGGCACCCCGACACCCGTACGGCCCAGTGCCTGCTCCGGCCCGAACAGCCGGACAGGCCCCGTCCTCCGGCCGCACGCACAAGGGAACTAGCTCTTCTCGCCTGGCGTTGACCAGTACGGGAGGCTCCACTGGGGAGTGGAGCACCACCCAGCAAGGGTTCCCCTGCTGCACCACTTGGAGGGCGTACCGTGCACCGCCGGCACAACGGGCTGAGGACCGCCGTACTCCTCGGAGGCCTGTCCGCACTCATCATCGTCATCGGCAGTTTCTTCGGACGTACGGGCCTGATCGTCGCGCTCTTCGTAGCCGTCGGCACCAACGCCTACGCCTACTGGAACAGCGACAAACTCGCACTACGGGCCATGCGGGCCCGCCCGGTCAGCGAATTCGAGGCGCCACAGCTCTACCGCATGGTCCGCGAACTCTCCACCACGGCCCGCCAACCCATGCCACGGCTGTACATCTCCCCGACCCAGGCACCCAACGCCTTCGCCACCGGCCGCAACCCGCGCAACGCGGCAGTGTGCTGCACCGAAGGCATCCTGCAGATCCTGGACGAACGCGAACTGCGAGGCGTCCTCGGCCACGAACTCAGCCATGTCTACAACCGCGACATCCTGATCTCGTCAGTCGCGGGAGCACTCGCCTCCGTCGTCATGTTCCTGGTCAACTTCGCATGGCTGATCCCGGTCGGCCGGTCCAACGACGACGAAGGCCCCGGCATCTTCGGCATGCTGCTGATCATGATCCTCGGCCCGCTCGCCGCCAGCGTCATCCAACTTGCCGTCAGCCGTTCCCGCGAATACGAGGCAGACGCCTCGGGTGCCCAACTGACCGGCGACCCCCTGGCCCTCGCCGGCGCCCTGCGCAAACTGGACGCAGGAACCAAACAGCTCCCCCTGCCACCCGAGCCGAGGATCGAGACCGCGAGCCACATGATGATCGCGAACCCCTTCCGCCCCGGCCAGGGCATGTCCAAGATGTTCTCCACGCACCCGCCGATGGCGGAGCGCATTGCCCGACTTGAGCAGATGGCAGGTCATCGCCCATGAAGACAATCCTGAACGTCATATGGCTGGTCCTGTGCGGATTCTGGATGTTCCTCGGTTACATGCTCGCCGGCGTCCTGCTGTGCATCACCATCATCGGCATCCCCTTCGGCCTCGCAGCCTTCCGCATCGGCATCTACGCACTGTGGCCCTTCGGCTACACCGTCGTCGACCGCCGCGATGCCGGAGCGCCCTCCTGCGTGGGCAACATCCTCTGGCTGATCCTCGCAGGCTGGTGGCTGGCCCTCGGCCACATCACCACCGGAATCGCCCTCTGCATCACGATCATCGGCATCCCGCTCGGCATCGCGAACTTCAAGATGATCCCGGTTTCCCTCATGCCCTTCGGCAAGGAAATCGTCCGAACGGATCAGCCGTTCGCCACCCGGTAGAAGACAGCGCGACCAAGGGGCAGTGGGGAGCCGGGCGGCCCATCCGTCGAAACGCCCCCGTCCGCACAGGAGGGCATCAGGCCACCCTCCAGTGATTGTCAGTGCCGTCCTCCACCATGAACCCATGAACGACACCGAGCAGTTGCTGACGGCCGTGGAGAAGACAGCGCACACCTCCCCACGGTGGGAGAAGTACCCCCTCCCGGCAGCTCTGTCCACCCAGGACATCGCCCAGGCCGAAGCGGCCCTCGGCTTCGCGCTGCCGCCCCTGCTGACCGCCCTCTACACCCGGATCGCCAACGGCGGCTTCGGCCCGGAATACGGTCTGCTGCCCCTCACCGGCAGCGCCGCCCCCGACGGCGAGCACTCCGCCGTCGAGCAGTACCTCGCCCACCGCAGATCCGCGAGCGAGGAAGCGCAGTGGCCGTGGCCGGAAGGCGTACTGCCGATATGCAGCCTGGGCTGCGGCATGTACAGCTGCGTGGACTGCCGCACCGACCGCACCACCGTCCTCCTCTTCGAGCCGAACGCCGACGAACCGCAGCACGCCTGGTACATCGACCAGCCCGATCTCGCCACCTGGCTGCGTACATGGCTGGACGGGGCGGGCTGGTACGGAGAGGACGCCGACGACGAAGCAATGGACCTGCAGCCCTGGCCGGACTACAACACCCGCATATGAACAGGCTGTGAGCTGCGGCTCATCCCGCTCCACCGGCAACCGTCCACGCCCACCCGGCGTCTTGGATTCCACAGCCATGCGAAGGGTAGGTTCGGCATCATGACCATTATCGGTTGGATCATTCTCGGACTGCTTGCCGGAGTCATTGCCAAGGTGCTGCTCCCGGGCCGCGACCCGGGCGGGCTGGTCGGCACCACCCTCATCGGGGTCGCCGGCGCCTTCATCGGTGGCTGGATCTCCTCACGCTTCCTCGACCACCCCATATCCAAGAACTTCTACGACACCGCGACATGGATCTCGGCCATCGGCGGCTCGCTGGTACTGCTCATCGCCTACCGGCTGCTCTTCGGGAACTCCCGGGACCGGCACTGACAACCCGTCCGCACCTCAGACACCCAGCCCGGTCTCGCGCAGGGTCAGATTGAGCCGGCCCCTGCTCATGCCTGTCGCGGGATCGGCCGTCCCCGGACAGACCTTCGGCACACCGTGGAACGCGAAGCGTGACTCACCACCGAAGACGAACAAGTCACCGGAAGCCAACTCCACATCCGTATAAGGACGTCCACGGTCCTCCGTGTTGCCGAAGCGGAAGACACAGGTATCACCGATGCTGAGCGAGACCACCGGCGCACCGGACCGCTCCTCCTTGTCCTGGTGCATGCCCATCCTCGCCGCGCCGTCATAAAAATTGATCAGCGCGGTGTCCGGCGCGTACGTCCCGACCGGGCTCTCCTCCCCGTACGCCTCGACCAGCGCCGCCCGCCCCAACTCCGCCAGCCAATCCGGAAAATCGGCGACCCGCGCCCCGTTCACATCATCCGCGGTCCGCGAATACCGGTACGGCTGCCAGTGCCACCCCACGCAGACCGTCTGGACGGACATCACCCCTCCACCCGGCAACACCGTGTGCCGCAGGGGCACCGGCCCCCGTGCCCACTCCCGGCAGGCCTCGACCAGCATCCGCTGGCGCTCCACCGGCAGCCACTCCGGCACATGCACGGCACCCGGCGCCACGACAGCCCGCGGCCTCGGGAAGAGACCCGCCATTTCGCCCACCGCCCATCCGTACGCAGCCGCTCAACGCGCCCGGCACACAGGCCGCTCAGCGCGCCGTCAGAGCGCCTTCCAGTCCCAGAAGCCGCTCCTTGCACTCCAGCCCGCCCGCGTAACCCCGCAGGGCCCCGTCCGCGCCGATCACCCGGTGGCACGGGCGCACGATCAGCAGCGGATTGCGGCCGATCGCCGTCCCCACGGCCCGCACACCCGCCCCGGGTGCCCCGATCCGCTCGGCGATCTGCCCGTAGGACACCGTCTCCCCGTACGGGACGGCGTCCAGCGCGCTCCACACCCGACGCTGGAACTCCGTGCCCCGACCCTCCGTGTACGCGATGTCGAAGCGGGTCAGCCGCCCCTCGAAATACGCCCTCAGCTGCGCGGCGATTCCGGCGAAGGCCTCCGGCGCATGGATCCACCCGTCCTGGACGACCTCGCCGCCCTTCTGGCCCGGCAGGGAGAGCGAGGCGAGCGCTGCACCTCCGGTGGCGGCCGGTGATTCCTCGCCGACCAGCAGCAGTTCACCCAGCGGGCTGTCGACGGTCGCGTACATGGTCATGACCGGTCCCTCTCTTCTCCGTACAGGGCGACGAATCACCCGCATCGCCGTTCCGTACGGACAAGTCTGCGACCGCCCGCCACCCGCGACCGGCGGTATTCGGACATCACGTCCGATGGGGTGCGAGGCGGGCCGGTGCGTACCTCCCGGCCTGCCCCATCCACGCCCGGACGGGCGACCGGAAGACGGACCTACCGGTAGTTCACGAACTGCACGGCGAAGTCGAAGTCCTTGCCCTTCAGTAGCGCCTGCACGGCCTGCAGGTCGTCCCGGCTCTTCGAGCTGACCCGCAGCTCGTCGCCCTGGACCTGCGCCTTGACGCCCTTCGGACCCTCATCGCGAATGATCTTCGCCACCTTCTTGGCGTTCTCCTGGGAGATGCCTTCCTCGATGGTGGCGAAGATCTTGTACTCCTTGCCGGACAGCTGCGGCTCGCCCGCGTCCAGCGACTTGAGCGAGATGCCCCGCTTGATCAGCTTGGACTGGAAGATGTCGAGGATCGCCTTGACCCGCTCCTCGCCGTTCGCCTCCATCAGGATCTTCTCGCCGGACCAGGAGATCGAGGCGCCCGTGCCCTTGAAGTCGTAGCGCTGCGAGATCTCCTTGGCGGCCTGGTTGAGGGCGTTGTCGACCTCCTGCCGCTCGACCTTCGAGACGATGTCGAAACTGGAGTCGGCCATGACGTGTGGCTCCTTGCGTCGAATGCTTGTGGGTACGACGTAAAGCCTAGCCATCGCCCACCACCACGAGCACTGATCAATCAGGTGGCGGAGCACCCCAGGTCATCAGGTATCGTTTACGTCGTCGCCAAGGAGCCCCGCTCAACGGAGTTCCAAAGCGTCGTTCCAGGCGGTGTGCCCGAGTGGCCAAAGGGAGCAGACTGTAAATCTGCCGGCTCAGCCTACCCAGGTTCGAACCCTGGCGCCGCCACAGAACGGGAAACCCCCGTTGATCTGCAAAAACAGCAGATCGACGGGGGTTTC
This sequence comes from Streptomyces sp. NPDC056231, assembly GCF_048270745.1. Taxonomy (NCBI): domain Bacteria; kingdom Bacillati; phylum Actinomycetota; class Actinomycetes; order Kitasatosporales; family Streptomycetaceae; genus Streptomyces; species Streptomyces sp. NPDC056231. The sequence goes on from NZ_JBLVKW010000010.1 coordinate 122,878, forward strand.
TGCATGCTCGGGGCGAGCCCGCCGGAGGCCACCGAAACAGCGGTTGTCTCACCCGGTACAGCAGGTATCCCGTCCCTGATCAGGTCGTGTCCCCCACCCGTCCCCCGGGGACGGTTGGTTACTCACTCCGATTCGTTCCACTCGCGCAGAGCAGCGTCGATCCAGCGATTCGCTCGCTCCTACGTCTGCGCGAGCACCTTCGCGCAGACCCGGAACAGCACCGCGATCGTGTGGCCGGCCCGCCGCGCGCACTCCATCGGGGGACAGGCCGGAGCCTCCACCAGACCCGGATCGCTGCACGGAGCGGCATCGCCGCAGGCGAGACGGAATGAGACATTATGTGCAGGAGTGACGGAATTGAACGGAGTGGGTGATGGCGCGTCCCTGGCTGAATGTGCTGGCACAGGTGGCGCCCATTCCGCTCGGGTTGCTGCTCAGCGGGGCTCTGGTCTGGGGTGCCACCTACGCCGACTGGAGTGACACCAGCAGCAACAGCGGCAACACGTGGGCCGCCAGCTCGTTGGGGCTGGCCAACGACAGCAAGGTGCCCATGTTCCGCATCGACAACATGAAACCCGGCGACACAGGCTCCAACTGCATCAGGATCAAATCGAACGCCGGCTTCCCCACCGCGCTCAAGCTGTACAGCAACTCACTGAACTGGCCCAGCAATTTCCAATCCTTCATCGACCTCAAAATCGAGGTGGGCAGCGGCGGCACCTTCGGTGACTGCAACGGCTTCACTCCGCACAAGACCGCGTTCGACGGCACCCTGGACCAGTTCATCGCCCTGTACACCGACTTCCGCACCGGCTTGGGGCCCTGGACCCTGCCCGGGAAGCCACCCAACTCGCTGAGCTTCCGCTTCGCGTGGAAGTTCAGCCGGGGCGCACCCGACAGCTCGCAGAGCGTGTCCACCAATGAGGCGACCTTCACCTGGGAAGCGCGGGAACACAAGTGAGTCTCACGGGTGACCTGGCCGCCAGCGCGCCCCGCCGACCCGCGGCCAGGGGCGCCCCACACCCGATCCGCGTGCTCACCTCGGTCATCTCACGCACCGTGCTCGGCTCGCTGGTCGGGCTGCTGGTGTGGGCGCAATTACCCGTGGTGGCGCTGGGCTGGACAGCGGGCGTGGTGCAGTCCGGCTCCATGCGTCCCGCCCTCATGCCGGGCGACGTCGTTCTCTACCAGCCACTGCGCGACCGCACACCGGCGGTGGGTCAAATCGTGCTGGCCCAGGATCCCACCCGACCTGGCCATCTGCTCACCCATCGGGTCTACCGGGTACTTCCCAACAACGACCTGATCACCAAAGGTGACGACAACTCCACACCGGACTCCACCCCGATCCGGGCCACGGCGCTCCAAGGCGTAGCACGTCTGCGCGTGCCCTGGATCGGGTTGTCAGTCCAGCTCTGGCGCGCCGGGCAGCCCGTGCCCGAGGCGATCGTGCTGCTCGGACTTGCCATTCTGCTTGCGCTTGCCACTCTGCCACTGCACGGCCGCAGCCAACACCAGGGACGAATGGCCGACGTTGACAGATCCCCATGATCGACCACCGGTGGGGGTCTCGGCCGCAGTGAGCGCTGTCAGTGACGTCCTTTGTCCCAGTGCGCGGCGGTCGTCGCCCGTGCGATGCCGGCGACGAGGCTGCTCAGCCGGCCCACCCGTTGCGCGAGTTGGCGTCCGGTCAGCTGTTCGCCGGTGTCCTCGCGGAGGCCGCGCGCGACCCGGCAGGGGCTGTGCCGATCAGGGCTGTTGAGCGACGCATGGGCCCTCCTCCAGGCGGGACTCACGAGCCGTCGGGAGGATCAACGACGCGGGCGGCTGATGGTCACTCATTCGGCCGAAGACACGTCGTGCAAGGGAGGGCGAGGGAGATCGGGGGAGGGGGCGTTCAGGGCTCTGCGCCCCTCCCTCCGTCGCTTGCTCAGTTCCCCGCGACGTCTTTCATCGCCACCGCCAACGGCACGTTCCCCGAGATCAGTTCCAGGGTCAGTCCCGCTGTCGCCGGGGTGTCCAGCAGTTCCAGCAGCGTCGCCGCCACGTCGTCGCGCGGTACCGTTCCGCGCCCCGTCGAGGCTGCCAGCAGAACCTGCCCCTTGCCCGCGTCGTCGGTGAGCATTCCGGGGCGCAGGATCGTCCAGTCGAGTGCGGTCCTGGAGCGTACGTAAGCGTCGGCGGCGCCCTTGGCCCGCAGGTACACGTCGAAGACCTCGTCGCCCGGGTGGTCCGGATCGGCGCCCATGGAGGAGACCACGATGCAGCGTCGTACGCCCGCCCGTTCCGCCGCATCCGCGAACAGCACTGCCGCACCGCGGTCCACCGTGTCCTTGCGGGCCGTTCCGCTGTTCGGGCCCGCGCCGGCCGCGAATACCGCCGCGTCGGCGCCGCGCAGCACCTCGGCCACTTCGTCCACGGAGGCCGATTCGAGGTCCAGGACGACCGGTTCGGCGCCTGCCGACCGGAGGTCCCCGCCCTGTCCCGGGTTGCGGATGATGCCGACCGCTTCATCTCCGCGCGCAGCGAGCAGCCGCTCCAGCCGAAGCGCGATCTGACCATGTCCACCTGCGATGACAATGCGCATAGTCACGACCGTACGCCGCGGCGCGCCGCTCCGCTCAGGACCCGCCGCCCGGCCCGGGTTCAGGGCGGGCCTGACGGGGCAGATCGAGTGCGACGACGGTCTCGGAGTCGCAGTACTCGCGGACCGCGCTGGTGCGGGCCACCACGCGTCCGCGGTGCACGACGATCCGGCTGTACGCGAGCGAGAGCGCGCCGGAGAGCTGTTCGCCGCGTACGGCGAGGAGTTCGGCGGGGAAGCCTGCCTCGACGCGGATCTCGGGCAGCCCCATGGCCTTCCTGGCGGCCGTGGAGACGGCGTCGTACGCGTCCTCGGGGCGTAGGCCGCTCTGTGAGGCGAGCAGGTAGGCGGCTTCCAGCGGGTCTCCGCGGCCCACGGGGTTCGCGACGTCGCGCAGTGCCCCGCTGCCTGCCGCTGTGCGCACGCCGGCGGCGCGCAGCAGGCGTACGGGCGCGGTGCCCCTGCGTTCGGTGCCGCAGCAGCCGCCCTGGGGGAGGCAGATCACGGTCACTTCGGCGGCGGCGAGCCGATCGGCGGCGCGGGTCGCGGTTTCCGGGGGGAGCCGGTCGAGGGCGGCGCAGGGGCCTATGGAGACGCCGGGCCGGTGTCCGGCGGCCATGGCGGCGAGCCGGGCGAGGCGGGCGGGGTCGTCGCCGTCCATGTGCAGGTCGACGGGGCAGTGGTGTTCGGCGGCGATCTCCAGGACGGCTTCGGTGTATCCGGCCGGGTCGGGGTCGAGCTCGGGGCGGCCGCCGATCACGCCGGCCCCTGTTCTCACCGCGTCGCGCAGCATGGCGAGGCTGTCGGCGCCTGCGATTCCGGTGAGCAGACGCGGTACGGCGACCGGGGTCAGTTCGGTGAGTCCGTGCAGGGAGCGGCGTGCCTGGAGTACTGCTTCCAGGCCGGCGAGGCCGGCGACGTCCCCGATCCGTACGTGGGAGCGCAGAGCGGTGGCGCCGTGGCCGAGTTGAAGCAGAGCGGCTTCGGTGGTGCGGCGCTGGATGTCCTCGGGGCGGTGCGAGGCGGGTCCGGAGCTGTCGGGCCCGGTGCTGTAGGCGGTGAGTGCGGTGTCGCTGTGGGCGTGGGGTTCCGCGGGGGCGGGGAGCAGGAGATAGCCGCGCAGGTCGACGCGGGGGCCGGGGCCGGTCAGGCTGCCCGTGGTGCCGACGGCCTCGATGCGGCCACGGCCGAGCCGTACGTCGACGATGCGGCCGTCGGTGAGCCGGGCGCCGCACAGGATCAGGGCGTCTGCTTCGGTGGCGGCGTGGTCGTCGGGCTGCCGCGGCCGGCTGTCGGGCATCGCGCTCCTGGGAGGTTTACAAGATCACGCAGAGTGAGTCGAGCCTAGGGGCGTGTACGTCCTGGTTCGAGGAGGAGGGAAATAGTCGTACCGGCGTGGCCTCGTGAGGTGTGCGCGGCGGGCGGGAGGGGCCGGCGCGGTGGCTGTTCCGAGGCCGGCCGGGCGTGGCTCGCGGCGCTGGTCGGGTTGCCGGTCACATGCTGATCAGGCGGCGGTTTTGGCCGCAGGCCGGGCTCCCGGCCGGGTCGTCCGCCGGTCGTGGATCGGGGGTCGGTCGGGGGATCGGGGCAGGGCCGGTCATCGCTGCGCCGGGGGGCTCCGAAACGGATTTGGGCGATCGGCGGAGGACCGTGTAATGTCTTCATCGCTCGCCCCAATAGCTCAGTCGGTAGAGCGTCTCCATGGTAAGGAGAAGGTCTACGGTTCGATTCCGTATTGGGGCTCTGGTGATCGGAGAACCCCGCCTCGCGGCGGGGGGATCCGTCATCAAAGCGGTGTAGCTCAGTCGGTAGAGCAAGCGGCTCATAATCGCTGTGTCACCGGTTCAAGTCCGGTCACCGCTACTTACGGTAGCCGATTGTGGGGTCGGTCCTTCGATCGGCTACTCTTTTTTGCGTTCATCCGTTCATCCGTCCGTCCAAGGAGCACTCACGTGGCTGCCACCGACGTCCGCCCGAAGATCACGCTGGCCTGCGTGGAGTGCAAGGAGCGGAACTACATCACCAAGAAGAACCGGCGTAACAACCCGGACCGTCTTGAGATGAAGAAGCACTGCCCGCGCTGCAACTCGCACACTGCGCACCGCGAAACGCGCTGAATCAGGCTCGTACACGAGGCCGTCCCCACTGGGGGCGGCCTCGTGTCGTTGTATAGGACTGTCCCGTACAGGGTTGTTCATCGGCCTTTTTGTCTTTCATCAGGAGGTAGCGAGCCCATGGCGCTCGACCAGTCCTTCGTCGGGCGGACCTATCCGCCCACCGCGCCGTACGAGGTCGGCCGGGAGAAGATCCGTGAGTTTGCCGAGGCGGTGGGAGACGCCAATCCCGCGTACGTCGATCCGGCGGCCGCCCGGGCGCTCGGGCATTCCGATGTGATCGCGCCGCCCACTTTTGTCTTCTCGATCACTTTCAAGGCTGCGGGGCAGGTGGTGCAGGACCCGCAGCTGGGCCTGGACTACAGCCGTGTGGTGCATGGCGACCAGAAGTTCGTGTACACGCGTCCGGTGCGGGCGGGGGACCGGCTGACGGTCACTTCGACGATCGAGGGCGTCAAGTCCATGGCGGGCAACGACATTCTCGACATCCGTGGTGAGGTCCATGACGAGGTCGGCGAGCATGTCGTGACCGCGTGGACGAAGCTGGTGGCGCGCGCCGCCGAGGAGGCGTGATGACGGCGAAGGTGAGTTACGCATCGGTCGAGGTCGGTACGGAGCTGCCGGCACAGTCCTTCCGGGTGACCCGCGCGACGCTGGTGCAGTACGCGGGCGCCTCCGGTGACTTCAACCCGATCCACTGGAACGAGAAGTTCGCCCTCGAGGTCGGGCTGCCGGATGTGATCGCGCACGGCATGTTCACCATGGCCGAGGCGATCCGGGTGGTCACGGACTGGGCCGGCGACCCGGGTGCGGTCGTGGAGTACGGGGTGCGGTTCACCAAGCCGGTCGTTGTGCCGAACGACGACAAGGGTGCGCTGATCGAGGTCGGTGCCAAGGTGGCGGCCCTGCTGGACGACAAGCAGGTGCGGGTGGACCTGACGGTGACGAGCGAGGACAAGAAGGTGCTGGGGATGTCCCGCGCCGTTGTGCGGCTCGCCTGAGCCGTTGTCGAGCCGTGATCATGAGTGAGGGGCACTCTCCGCCGGGGGTGCCCCTCGCCCGTACTCGTACTCGCGAGGCCCTCGCGTCCTGTTTCGGAGCGGCTGTCCCGTACCGCTTGACTAAGTTAGTGATTGACTACTAACTTATCCGCATGGTCAGGATGAGTGCAGAGGAGCGGCGCGAGAGCGTCATCCGCGCGGCGATCACCGAGTTCGCCCGCGGTGGGTACAACGCCACCTCCACGGAGGCGATCGCCAAGCGGGTGGGCGTCTCGCAGCCATATCTCTTCCGTCTCTTCCCCAGTAAGCAGGCCATGTTCCTCGCCGCCTCCGACCGCTGCCTGGCGGACACCCGGAAGGTCTTCGCCGAGGCCGGTGAGGGCCTGGAGGGGCAGGAGGCGCTCCACGCCATGGCGGCGGCGTATCAGCGCCTCATCGTCGACGACCCCGACAAACTGCTGATGCAGATGCAGATGTATGCGGCGATCGCGGCGGCCGAGGCATCCGGGGACCACGAGTTCGGTGAGTCGGCGCGGGCCGGCTGGCTGCAGATGTGGGACGAGATCCACCTCGCGCTCGGCGCCGATCTCGGCGAGACGACGACCTTCCTCGCGTACGGCATGCTCGTCAACACCCTGACCTCGCTCGGCTTCCCGGTCGGTCACCGTGTCTGGGCCGGTTTCTACCCCTCGGCGCAGCCGGGGGCCTGAGTGCGGCCGGCCGTCCGAACAGTGCGACCCGGGTTCGGCCCGGTTCTCTGCCCATGAAAGTTAGTCATTAATAACTAACCCCCAGGGGGAGCAGTGAATCAGCACATGACAGGCCGCTCGGGAGCGGTCTGGGCCCTCGTCATCACCAGCGTCGCCGGCTTCATGGCGGCCCTCGACAATCTCGTCGTCACCACCGCCCTGCCCTCCATTCGCAAGAGTCTCGGCGGCGAGCTGACGGAGCTCGAATGGACGGTGAACGCGTACACCCTGACCTTCGCCGTTCTGCTGATGCTCGGGGCCGCTCTCGGCGACCGGTTCGGGCGGCGGCGGCTCTTCCTCGCCGGGCTCGCCGTCTTCACCGGCGCCTCCGCCGCGGCGGCCCTGTCGTCCGGGATCAACGAGCTGATCGCCTTCCGGGCCGTCCAGGGCGTCGGCGCGGCGATCATGATGCCGCTGACACTCACCCTGCTCACGGCCGCCGTGCCGGCTGCCCGCCGCGGGATGGCCCTCGGGATCTTCAGCGCCGTCACCGGACTCGCCGTGGCCAGCGGTCCACTCATCGGCGGCAGCCTGACCGAGCACATCTCCTGGCAGTGGATCTTCTGGCTGAACGTGCCGGTCGGCCTGGTCCTGCTGCCGCTGGCCCGGCTGCGCCTGGCGGAGTCGTACGCCCCGGACGCCCGGCTCGACATCCCCGGCACGCTCCTCGTCAGCGGAGGTCTCTTCGGCATCGTCTACGGGCTGGTCAACGCCAACGCGGACGGCTGGACCAGCGCCACGGTCCTGACCGGACTGATCGCGGGTTCCGCGCTGATGGGCGGCTTCGTCCGCCACGGCTTCCGGGCGAAGAACCCGATGCTGCCGATGCGGCTCTTCCGTAACCGCGGGTTCTTCGGGATCAACATGGCCGGCCTGCTGATGTTCCTCGGGATGTTCGGATCGATCTTCCTGCTCAGCCAGTACCTCCAGGGCGTGCTGGGCTACTCGCCGACCGAGGCGGGGCTGCGGATGCTGCCCTGGACCGGCATGCCGATGCTGGTCGCTCCGATTGCCGGGTATCTCTCCGACCGGTTCGGCGGGCGCCCGGTCGTCGTGACCGGTCTCGCGCTCCAAGCCGTCGGGCTGGCCCTCTTCGCCATGGTCATCACTCCCGATGCCTCGTACACCGCGCAACTGCCCGCCCTGATGATCGGCGGTGTCGGCATGGCGCTCTACTTCGCGCCGGCCGCCAGCCTCGTCATGTCGAGCGTCCGGCCCGCCGAGCAGGGCATCGCCTCCGGCGCCAACAACGCCCTGCGTGAGGTCGGCGGCGCCCTCGGGGTCGCGGTGCTCGCCTCGGTCTTCTCCGCGCAGGGCGGTTACGGCTCCGCGCAGTCCTTCACGGACGGGACCGTCCCGGCGGTCTGGATCGGTGCCGGTTTCGTGGCGCTCGCCGCGCTCGTGGCACTGCTGATCCCGGGCCGCCGCCCCGCGGCGGCGCCGGAGCCGGTCGAGGAGTGGTCCGCCGTCGCTGCCTGATCCGTGGCGCGCCGGTCCGACCCGGCTGCCCTGTGTGTGCGGTCCGTGGCCCCGCGCGAGCGGTGGTGCCGCGGACCGTACTCTTGTCCCCGTGCAGGAACTCCACGACGCCCCTCTCGCCCCCCTGACCACCTTCCGGCTCGGCGGCCCCGCGGCCCGCCTCCTCACGGCAACGACGGACGCCGAGGTGGTCGAAGCCGTGCGTGAGGCCGACGAGGACGGCACTCCGCTCCTCGTCGTCGGCGGCGGCAGCAACCTGGTCATCGGCGACAAGGGCTTCGACGGCACCGCCCTGCGCATCGCGACCAAGGGCTTCGCGCTCTCCGGTACGACACTGGAACTGGCCGCCGGCGAGATCTGGACGGACGCCGTCGCCCGCACGGTCGAAGCCGGTCTCGCGGGCATCGAGTGCCTGGCCGGAATTCCCGGCTCGGCGGGTGCGACACCGATCCAGAACGTCGGTGCGTACGGCCAGGAGGTCGCGTCGACCATCACGGAAGTCGTCGCCTACGACCGGTACACCTGCGAAACAGTCACCATCCCGAACGCCGAGTGCGCATTCTCGTACCGCCACAGCCGCTTCAAGGCCGAACCCGACCGCTTCGTGGTGCTGCGTGTCCGTTTCGAGCTGGAAGACGCGGGCGGTCTCTCCGCGCCCCTCAAGTACCCCGAGACGGCCCGCGCCATGGGTGTCGAACAGGGCGACCGGGTGCCCGCGGCGGCGGCCCGTGAGACCGTGCTGCGGCTCCGGGCCGGCAAGGGCATGGTGCTCGACCCGGAGGACCACGACACCTGGTCGGCAGGATCCTTCTTCACCAACCCGATCCTGGACGATGCGCAGTACGAGGCGTTCCTCGCCCGTGCCAAGGGCCGGCTCGGCCCCGAGGTGAAGCCCCCCGCCTTCCCCGCGGACGGGGGACGCACCAAGACCTCGGCCGCCTGGCTCATCGACCGGGCCGGTTTCACCAAGGGGTACGGAACCGGGCCCGCCCGCATCTCCACCAAGCACACGCTCGCCCTCACCAACCGCGGCGGGGCGACCACCGAGGACCTGCTCGCGCTCGCCCGCGAGGTCGTCGCGGGCGTTCACGACGCCTTCGGCGTCACGCTCGTCAACGAACCGGTGACGGTCGGCGTCACCCTCTGACGCGGGCGCGGCGTCAGTACGCCACGCCCACGCCCTGCTTCACCGCCGCCGGATCTTCGATCAGCGCCAGCATCGCGTGCGCCACATCGGCCCGGGAGATGGACCGGCCGCTGCGCGGATTGCCGCCGTAGACCGTCCGGTACGTCCCGGTCAGCGGCCCGTTGGTGAGCTTCGGCGGCCGGACCGACGTCCAGTCCGTCGCGCTGCGGGCCAGTGCGGCCTCCATCAGCGTCAGGTCGGCATAGACCTCCTTGAGGATCGCCCCGATCGCCTTCAGCATCATCCGGTCCAGCAACGGAGCGTCCGCCGGCTTCGGCGCGACCGGCGCCGCGCTCACCACGAGCAGCCGCCGTGTCCCTTCCGCCTCCATCGCGCGCAGGACAGAGCCGGTGAGCCGCTCGGCGATCCCGTCGGCCTTCCGGCCTCGCGAGCCGAGTCCGGAGAGCACCGCGTCCCGCCCGGCGACGGCTTCGCGCAGCGCCTCCGGATCGTCGATCCGCGCCGCTGCGTGGACCGTGACGTCGGAGAGCGGGACCGGCAGCCGTGCCGGATCGCGGACCACTGCCGTCACGTCATGGCCCGCGGCCACCGCCTGGCGGACGATCTCCTGGCCGATGCCGCCTGTCGCGCCGAACACCGTGAGTCTCATTGCGCACCCTCCCGGGGTGGGTAAGTATTCACTCACCTCTAGAGTGAGTGGATACTCACCACGCGTCAAGCCTCATTGGAGTACCCATGGAGCAGAAGCCGGCCCGTGTCCGCATCGTCGACGCCGCCCACCAGCTGATGCTCACCATCGGCCTGGCCCGGGCCACCACCAAGGAAATCGCCCGGGCCGCGGGCTGTTCGGAGGCGGCCCTCTACAAGCACTTCCCGAGCAAGGAGGAGCTGTTCGTAGCTGTCCTCAAGGAGCGGCTGCCCAAGCTCAACCCGCTCCTGCGGCAGCTGACCGCCGACCCGGCGGCGGGGGAGCGGACGGTCGAGGAGAACCTCACCGAGATAGCACGCGAGGCCGCGCTCTTCTACGCCCAGAGCTTCCCGATCGCCGCCTCCCTCTACGCCGAGCCGCGGCTCAAGAACCGTCATGACGCGGCCATGCGAGAGCTCGGCACCGGCCCGCACCTGCCGATCCAGGGCGTCGCCGCCTACCTCCGCAGCGAGCAGTCCGCCGGCCGCGTCCGGCCCGGTGCCGACACCTATGCCGCCGCGTCGCTGCTGCTCGGCGCCTGCGTCCAGCGCGCGTTCGCCTACGACGCGACGGACGAGGGCCGCCCGCCGCAGTCACTCGACGAGTTCGCCGCGTCCGTGGCGCTGACGGTGCTGCACGGAATCGGGGCGTAGCCGGGCCGGTGCGGGCTCGCAGGTGGGCCCGGCTCCCGGCCGTCGCGCTGTCAGGCCGGCTTCGCCAGCCAGTCGTCGATCCCGGAGAGCAGCCGCCCCCGTACGTCGGACGGCGCCGCCGACCCCCGTACCGACTGCCGCGCCAGCTCCGCCAGCTCCTCGTCCGTGAACGCGTGATGGCGGCGTACGAGTTCGTACTGCGCGGCCAGCCGGGAGCCGAAGAGCAGCGGGTCGTCCGCGCCGAGCGCCATCGGCACCCCGGCCTCGAACAGAGTGCGCAAGGGTACGTCCGACGGCTTCTCGTAGACGCCCAGCGCCACGTTCGATGCCGGGCACACCTCGCAGGTCACCCCGCGCTCCGCCAGTCTGCGCAGCAGCCGCGGGTCCTCGGCGGCCCGCACGCCGTGTCCGATCCGGGCCGCGTCCAGATCGTCCAGACAGTCCCGCACGCTCGAAGGGCCGGCCAGCTCCCCGCCGTGCGGGGCCGCCAGCAGGCCGCCCTCCCTGGCGATGGAGAAGGCCCGGTCGAAGTCGCGCGCCATTCCGCGCCGCTCGTCGTTGGAGAGCCCGAATCCGACGACGCCCCGGTCCGCGTACCGCACGGCGAGCCGTGCCAGCGTCCGCGCGTCCAGTGGGTGCTTCATCCGGTTCGCGGCGATCACCACCCGCATCCCGAGCCCGGTCTCGCGGGCGGCGGCGTCCACCGCGTCCAGAATGATCTCGATCGCCGGGATCAGCCCGCCGAGCAGCGGGGCGTACGAGGTGGGGTCGACCTGGATCTCCAGCCAGCCGGAGCCGTCGGCGACGTCCTCCTGGGCCGCCTCGCGCACCAGCCGCTGGATGTCCTCGGGTGCCCGCAGACACGACCGGGCGATGTCGTAGAGCCGCTGGAAGCGGAACCAGCCGCGCTCGTCGGTGGCCCGCAGCTGGGGCGGTTCGCCGCCGGTCAGTGCCTCCGGCAGGCGTACGCCGTACTTGTCGGCGAGTTCGAGCAGCGTCGTGGGCCGCATCGACCCGGTGAAATGCAGGTGCAGGTGAGCCTTAGGCAGCAGGTGAAGGTTGCGAACGGCGTCCATTCACCCTCCGTAACTGTTACGCTCCGACCTGTGCCGCTAGGGCGCTGGGCAGGGCTTGTCCGTCATGAGGCCGCACATTAGGCCAAGTGAGAAGCCCCCTGCTGAAGGGGGAGGAGTCACTCGAAGATCCTGCCGTGAGGATCTCGAATCAGGCAGCCCGGTTCACCGAACGAGTATTGCCTGAATGCATAAACGGGTCTCCGGATTTCACCGGAGACCCGTTCGCGTGTCCGAAGCCGATCAGGCCTTCGCCTCGCCCAGCAGCTTCTGGATTCGCGACACGCCCTCGACGAGGTCCTCGTCGCCCAGTGCGTACGACAGCCGCAGGTAGCCCGGCGTGCCGAAGGCCTCGCCCGGAACGACCGCGACCTCGGCCTCGTCCAGGATCAGTGCCGCCAGCTCGACCGAGGTGGCCGGGCGCTTGCCGCGGATCTCCTTGCCGAGCAGCGCCTTCACCGACGGGTAGGCGTAGAACGCGCCCTCGGGCTCCGGGCACAGCACGCCGTCGATCTCGTTCAGCATCCGCACGATGGTCTGCCGACGGCGGTCGAAGGCGGTCCGCATCTCGGCGACCGCGTCCAGGTTCCCGGAGACGGCGGCCAGCGCGGCGACCTGAGCGACGTTGGAGACGTTGGACGTGGCGTGCGACTGCAGGTTCGTCGCGGCCTTGACGATGTCCTTCGGGGCGATGAGCCAGCCCACGCGCCAGCCGGTCATCGCGTACGTCTTGGCGACACCGTTGACCACGATGCACTTGTCGCGCAGGGCGGGCACGAGCGCCGGCAGCGAGGTGAACGTCGCGGTGCCGTAGACCAGGTGCTCGTAGATCTCGTCGGTCAGCACCCACAGGCCGTGCTCGACGGCCCACTCGCCGATCGCCCTGGCGTCGGCCTCGCTGTACACCGCACCGGTCGGGTTCGACGGGGAGACGAACAGGACGACCTTCGTACGCTCGGTGCGCGCTGCCTCCAGCTGCTCGACGGAGACCCGGTAGCCGGTGGTCTCGTCGGCCACGACCTCCACCGGGACGCCGCCGGCGAGACGGATCGACTCGGGGTAGGTGGTCCAGTACGGCGCCGGGACGATGACCTCGTCGCCCGGGTCGAGGATCGCGGCGAACGCCTCGTAGATGGCCTGCTTGCCGCCGTTGGTCACCAGGATCTGGGAGGCGTCGACCTCGTAACCGGAGTCGCGCAGCGTCTTCTCCGCAATGGCGGCCTTGAGCTCGGGGAGCCCGCCGGCGGGGGTGTAGCGGTGGTACTTCGGGTTGCGGCAGGCCTCGACCGCGGCGTCGACGATGTAGCCGGGGGTCGGGAAGTCGGGCTCGCCGGCACCGAAGCCGATCACCGGACGGCCGGCGGCCTTGAGGGCCTTGGCCTTGGCGTCGACGGCGAGGGTGGCGGACTCGGAGATGGCACCGATGCGGGCGGAGACCCGGCGCTCGGAGGGAGGAGTTGCAGCGCTCATGGGGCCCATCGTCCCAGACCCCGATCCCTGTCGGCACACGGGTTTCAGGGACCGGACAGGACTCGGACAGCATGCGGACAACATGCGGCCACGAGTTGTCGGGAGCTGTCTGTTCGACGCCGGGCCGCTGAGCACGTACACTCACCTGTCGTTGGCCTTCACCAGCCACACCGTTGCTGCACCCGGGGTATCGGGAAAGATGCGGTAGGTTGGTGGAAACCACAAAGGGTCGTAGCTCAATTGGTAGAGCACTGGTCTCCAAAACCAGCGGTTGGGGGTTCAAGTCCCTCCGGCCCTGCTACACACTCCTTCGCCAGGATGTGTGCGCATGTACGTACTTCAATGCACCGCCGTGCGGCTCCACCGGGCGCGGCACGGCCACGACCCGGAATCAGGTGAGTAGCGTGACGGACGCCGTGGGCTCCATCGACATGCCTGATGCTGAGGATCAAGTCCCCGAGTCGAAGAAGAAGACTCGGAAGGGCGGCAAGCGCGGCAAGAAGGGCCCCCTGGGCCGCCTCGCGCTGTTCTACCGCCAGATCATCGCCGAGTTGCGCAAGGTTGTCTGGCCGACTCGTAACCAGCTCACGACGTACACATCCGTGGTGATCGTCTTCGTCGTCGTCATGATCGGTCTTGTGACCGTGATTGACTTCGGATTCCAGCGGGTCATCAAGTACGTCTTCGGCTGATCCCGCGGAGGGCGCCCCAAGGGCGCCCCTTTCGCATGTTCCACCCATTTGTATCCAGGAAGAAGCAGCCACCGTGTCTGACCCGAACCTGAACGACGCCGTCGACGCGACGGCGGGCGACGTCGAGTCCGCCGAGGACGAGTTCGAGATCGTCGAGGCGGCGGACGCTGTGGAGCCGGACCAGGCCGAAGCCGGCGACGCCGCCGCGGGCGAGCCCGCCGAGCAGGCCGCCCTGCACGCCGAGGACGAGACCGACTCCGAGGACGAGGACAGCGCGTCCGAGGAGGAGGCCGAGCCGGCCGCTCCCGTCGACGCCGTCACCGCGCTCCGTGACGAGCTCCGCGGTCTCCCCGGCGAGTGGTACGTCATCCACACATACGCCGGTTACGAGAAGCGTGTGAAGGCCAACCTGGAGCAGCGCGCCGTCTCGCTCAACGTCGAGGAGTTCATCTACCAGGCCGAGGTGCCCGAGGAAGAGATCGTCCAGATCAAGAACGGCGAGCGGAAGAACGTCCGTCAGAACAAGCTCCCGGGTTACGTCCTGGTGCGCATGGACCTGACGAACGAGTCCTGGGGCGTCGTCCGCAACACGCCCGGCGTCACCGGCTTCGTGGGCAACGCCTACGACCCGTACCCGCTGACCCTGGACGAGATCGTCAAGATGCTCGCCCCGGAGGCCGAGGAGAAGGCCGCCCGCGAGGCCGCGGAGGCCGAGGGCAAGCCGGTTCCGTCCCGCAAGGTCGAGGTCCAGGTGCTGGACTTCGAGGTGGGCGACTCGGTCACGGTCACCGACGGTCCGTTCGCGACACTGCAGGCGACGATCAACGAGATCAACGCCGACTCGAAGAAGGTCAAGGGTCTCGTCGAGATCTTCGGCCGCGAGACCCCGGTCGAGCTCAGCTTCGACCAGATCCAGAAGAACTAGTGCCCCTCCCGGCTAGCTTTGCCCCGTCGGGCGAAGCTTGCCGGTTCGGCATCGGCGGTTTCCGCCGACTCCTGGACATATGCCTACCGAGCAGGTCAGAGAGGCTTCGCGGCTCCTCTGACCTGCTTGGTTTTTGGTCGCGCAGCTATACCCGTTATCGTTGTGCGGTATGCCTGCATCCGGATGACCGGATGACGGCGAAAAACTCTCACTAGGACCCGGAGAGAGCAATGCCTCCCAAGAAGAAGAAGGTCACGGGGCTTATCAAGCTCCAGATCAACGCCGGTGCGGCCAACCCGGCCCCGCCGGTCGGCCCCGCGCTCGGCCAGCACGGCGTCAACATCATGGAGTTCTGCAAGGCCTACAACGCCGCGACCGAGTCGCAGCGTGGCATGGTCGTGCCGGTGGAGATCACGGTCTACGAGGACCGTTCCTTCACCTTCGTGACGAAGACCCCGCCGGCTGCCAAGCTCATCCTCAAGGCCGCAGGTGTGGACAAGGGCTCCGGCGAGCCGCACAAGACCAAGGTCGCGAAGCTCACGAGCGCCCAGGTCCGCGAGATCGCCACGGTCAAGCTGCCCGACCTGAACGCCAACGACCTGGACGCCGCGGAGAAGATCATCGCCGGCACTGCCCGTTCGATGGGCGTCACGGTCGAGGGCTGATCAGCCCCAGTAGTCCTTCAGTGGCAGGGCCAAGCGCTGGCCCGTACCACGCCTCCACACCTGAAACCACAGGAGCAGAAGTGAAGCGCAGCAAGAACCTCCGCGCTGCGGACGCCAAGGTCGACCGGGAGCGGAACTACGCCCCCCTCGAGGCCGTCCGTCTCGCCAAGGAAACCGCCACCACCAAGTTCGACGGCACCGTCGAGGTCGCGTTCTGCCTGGGTGTTGACCCTCGCAAGGCCGACCAGATGGTCCGTGGCACCGTGAACCTCCCGCACGGCACCGGCAAGACCGCCCGGGTCCTGGTCTTCGCGACCGGTGACCGTGCTGCGGCCGCGGAAGCCGCGGGCGCCGACATCGTCGGCGCCGACGAGCTCATCGACGAGGTGGCGAAGGGCCGTCTGGACTTCGACGCCGTCGTCGCCACCCCGGACCTCATGGGCAAGGTCGGCCGTCTCGGCCGCGTGCTCGGTCCGCGTGGTCTGATGCCGAACCCGAAGACCGGTACGGTCACCCCCGATGTCGCGAAGGCTGTCAACGACATCAAGGGCGGCAAGATCGAGTTCCGTGTCGACAAGCACTCGAACCTGCACTTCATCATCGGCAAGGTCTCCTTCGATGACACGAAGCTGGTCGAGAACTACGCCGCGGCGCTGGAGGAGATCCTCCGTCTGAAGCCGTCCGCCGCCAAGGGCCGCTACATCAAGAAGGCCACCCTGGCCACCACGATGGGCCCCGGCATCCCGCTGGACGCCAACCGCACCCGTAACCTCCTCGTCGAGGAGGACCCGGCCGCCGTCTGAGCCTCCGCGCTCGCACGAAAGCCGTGTCACGTGTGACATTGACGGGCCCCGCAACCTTTCGAGGTGCGGGGCCCGTCCTCGTATCCGCCAGGGGGCGTACGAGGCGTACGGGGTGTCGCCACCACGCCGCCGACGTCGCAGGCCTACTGCGAAGGACTCCCGGCTCGACGCCGGTACGGCACCCAGGTCACGGTCGAGGAGCCTCCGGCAGCCGGCACGGTGGGCTTCTAGAGGCTCGTGAAGCAGCCCCAGCCCCGTGACGCCGCCGGCCATGTACCGGTCGGTCTAAACCTCCCGCACCGCCCGAATCGCGGCGGATTTGCTAGGCGCGACCCCGGTCGCGTACTCTCCTCCAGAAGCCAAAGACCGCTGGTCGTTGCTGCGCTCTCGCAAGAGGGGGCAGTGACCGAAGGATCCGTTGAGTGCGGGCGACCTGCGCAGGTGACTGTGGAAAGCTCCCGGACTTCGTTCGGTCGAGCTACGCCCTGGCGCCTGCGCCGGGGCGTTTCGTCTTTCCCGGCCCCTTCTGAGCGGTCCTCATCACCCGGAAGGAGGCCGACGCTCATGGCAAGGCCCGACAAGGCTGCCGCGGTAGCCGAGCTCGCGGACCAGTTCCGCAGCTCGAACGCCGCCGTGCTGACCGAGTACCGGGGTCTCACCGTGGCGCAGCTCAAGACGCTGCGTCGTTCGCTCGGTGAGAACGCCCAGTACGCCGTGGTGAAGAACACGCTGACCAAGATTGCGGCCAACGAGGCCGGGATCACTTCGCTGGACGACCAGTTCACTGGTCCGACGGCGGTTGCCTTCATCACCGGTGACCCGGTGGAGTCGGCGAAGGGTCTTCGTGACTTCGCCAAGGAGAACCCGAACCTGATCATCAAGGGCGGTGTCCTTGACGGCAAGGCGCTGTCCGCCGATGAGATCAAGAAGCTTGCGGACCTCGAGTCCCGCGAGGTTCTGCTCAGCAAGCTGGCCGGTGCCTTCAAGGGCAAGCAGTCTCAGGCTGCCTCGCTCTTCCAGGCGCTGCCGTCGAAGTTCGTCCGCACCGCGGAAGCGCTTCGCGTCAAGCTCGCCGAGCAGGGCGGTGCCGAGTAATTCGGCTCGCGCATTGATCGTCGCCCGCCAGGGCGACGGTCGCAGCGGGCCGAACGTACGCCCGCCTACATGTACATCCGGCACCAGCCGAATTAGTGGAAGGACGCCATCATGGCGAAGCTGTCCCAGGACGACCTGCTTGCGCAGTTCGAAGAGATGACCCTCATCGAGCTCTCCGAGTTCGTGAAGGCCTTCGAGGAGAAGTTCGACGTCACCGCCGCCGCCGCGGTCGCCGTTGCCGCCCCGGGTGCCCCCGGTGCCGCCGCTGAGGCCGTCGAGGAGAAGGACGAGTTCGACGTCATCCTCACCGGCGCCGGCGAGAAGAAGATCCAGGTCATCAAGGTCGTGCGTGAGCTGACCTCGCTGGGTCTGAAGGAGGCCAAGGACCTCGTCGACGGCACCCCGAAGCCGGTCCTCGAGAAGGTCGCCAAGGAGGCCGCCGAGAAGGCTGCCGAGTCCCTCAAGGCCGCCGGCGCTTCCGTCGAGGTCAAGTGACTCAGGGAGTCTGCTGACTCCTTCTGACGGCCCGTGCCGCACGGCACGGACGTCACATCACGAAGGGCGACCACCCGTATGGGGGGTCGCCCTTCGGCGTACCCGAGGCGGTTGCCTTGCTCTTCCGCGGTTGACGAGTATGGTGATCATCGCCGTACGCCTCTCGGGGCCGTCGGCCGATGCCGAGGGGCGGCGGGTGACGGTCTCGGCGGCTCTGTCCTGGCAGGGGGGCCTTGACGAACCGCACGCGGCGCGCAATTCTCAGGACGCGTCGTCACATCGATCCGAATTCGAGGCATGGATCGATGACGAAGCGGGCAGTAAAGAAGAGCGCACACCGCGCGAGGGCGATTCATAGGTGTTGAGAACAGCTGTTGCGAGCTACGAGGGTCTCTGAGAACCCGGACTGGACATCAGTGTGCCGTTTGGCTACACTGACCCTTTGCGCTGCCTGTTAGCTGCCTCCTGCCCGTCACCAGGGGCATGCCCACGCTTGAGCACCGATGACCGAACGTCTCTGACCTGGGACTTCTGTCTCCGTGTCCAACTTGGGACCGGCACGCGCGTAGTGAGTCCGAGCCCTCGGAAGGACCCCCTCTTGGCCGCCTCGCGCAACGCCTCGACCGCGAATACGAACAACGGTGCCAGCACCGCCCCGCTGCGCATCTCTTTTGCAAAGATCAAGGAGCCCCTCGAGGTTCCGAACCTCCTCGCGCTGCAGACCGAGAGCTTTGACTGGCTCCTCGGCAATGCCGCCTGGAAGGCTCGCGTCGAGGCTGCTCTGGACAGTGGACAGGACGTCCCCACCAAGTCCGGCCTGGAGGAAATCTTCGAGGAGATTTCACCGATCGAGGACTTCTCCGGGTCGATGTCGCTTACGTTCCGCGACCATCGCTTCGAGCCCCCGAAGAACTCGATCGACGAGTGCAAGGAGCGCGACTTCACGTTCGCCGCCCCGCTCTTCGTCACGGCCGAGTTCACCAACAACGAGACCGGCGAGATCAAGTCCCAGACGGTCTTCATGGGCGACTTCCCGCTCATGACCAACAAGGGCACCTTCGTCATCAACGGCACCGAGCGTGTCGTCGTGTCGCAGCTCGTCCGCTCGCCGGGTGTCTACTTCGACTCCTCCATCGACAAGACGTCCGACAAGGACATCTTCTCCGCCAAGATCATCCCGTCCCGGGGTGCCTGGCTCGAGATGGAGATCGACAAGCGCGACATGGTCGGTGTCCGCATCGACCGCAAGCGCAAGCAGTCCGTGACCGTTCTCCTGAAGGCTCTCGGTTGGACCACCGAGCAGATCCTCGAGGAGTTCGGCGAGTACGAGTCCATGCGCGCCACCCTGGAGAAGGACCACACCCAGGGCCAGGACGACGCGCTGCTCGACATCTACCGCAAGCTGCGCCCGGGCGAGCCGCCCACCCGCGAGGCTGCTCAGACGCTGCTCGAGAACCTCTACTTCAACCCGAAGCGCTACGACCTCGCGAAGGTCGGACGCTACAAGGTGAACAAGAAGCTCGGCGCCGATGAGCCGCTGGACGCCGGGGTGCTCACCACCGACGACGTCATCGCGACCATCAAGTACCTGGTCAAGCTGCACGCCGGGGAGACCGAGACGGTCGGCGAGTCCGGCCGGACGATCGTCGTCGAGACCGACGACATCGACCACTTCGGCAACCGTCGTCTGCGCAACGTCGGCGAGCTCATCCAGAACCAGGTCCGTACGGGTCTCGCCCGTATGGAGCGCGTCGTGCGCGAGCGCATGACGACCCAGGACGTCGAGGCGATCACGCCGCAGACCCTGATCAACATCCGGCCGGTCGTCGCCTCCATCAAGGAGTTCTTCGGCACCAGCCAGCTGTCTCAGTTCATGGACCAGAACAACCCGCTGTCGGGTCTCACCCACAAGCGCCGTCTGTCGGCACTTGGCCCGGGTGGTCTCTCCCGTGAGCGGGCCGGCTTCGAGGTCCGTGACGTGCACCCGTCCCACTACGGACGCATGTGCCCGATCGAGACCCCTGAAGGCCCGAACATCGGTCTGATCGGTTCGCTCGCCTCGTACGGACGTGTCAACGCGTTCGGCTTCATCGAGACGCCGTACCGCAAGGTCGTCGAAGGCCAGGTCACCGACGAGGTCGACTACATCACCGCTGACGAGGAAGACCGCTTCGTCATCGCCCAGGCGAACGCGACCCTCTCCGAGGAGCTGCGCTTCACCGAGCCCCGCGTCCTGGTCCGCCGTCGTGGCGGAGAGGTCGACTACGTGCCGCCGGCCGAGGTCGACTACATGGACGTCTCGCCGCGCCAGATGGTGTCCGTCGCGACCGCGATGATCCCCTTCCTGGAGCACGACGACGCCAACCGTGCCCTCATGGGCGCGAACATGATGCGTCAGGCGGTGCCGCTGATTAAGTCGGAGGCTCCGCTCGTCGGCACGGGCATGGAGTACCGCTGCGCCACCGACGCCGGTGACGTCCTGAAGGCCGAGAAGGACGGTGTGGTCCAGGAGGTCTCCGCGGACTACGTCACCGTCACCAACGACGACGGCACGTACACCACGTACCGCATCGCCAAGTTCTCGCGCTCCAACCAGGGCACCTCGGTCAACCAGAAGGTCGTCGTCTCCGAGGGCGACCGGGTCATCGAGGGCCAGGTCCTCGCCGACGGGCCGGCCACCGAGAACGGTGAGATGGCGCTCGGCAAGAACCTGCTCGTGGCGTTCATGCCGTGGGAGGGTCACAACTACGAGGACGCGATCATCCTGTCGCAGCGCCTCGTGCAGGACGACGTCCTCTCCTCGATCCACATCGAGGAGCACGAGGTCGACGCCCGTGACACCAAGCTCGGCCCGGAGGAGATCACCCGGGACATCCCGAACGTCTCCGAAGAGGTCCTCGCCGACCTCGACGAGCGCGGCATCATCCGTATCGGTGCCGAGGTCGTCGCCGGTGACATCCTCGTCGGCAAGGTCACGCCCAAGGGTGAGACCGAGCTGACCCCCGAGGAGCGCCTGCTCCGCGCGATCTTCGGTGAGAAGGCGCGCGAGGTGCGCGACACCTCGCTGAAGGTGCCGCACGGTGAGATCGGCAAGGTCATCGGCGTCCGCGTCTTCGACCGCGAAGAGGGCGACGAGCTGCCGCCGGGCGTGAACCAGCTGGTCCGCGTCTACGTCGCGCAGAAGCGCAAGATCACCGATGGTGACAAGCTCGCCGGCCGTCACGGCAACAAGGGCGTCATCTCGAAGATCCTCCCGATCGAGGACATGCCGTTCCTGGAGGACGGCACCCCGGTCGACATCATCCTCAACCCGCTGGGTGTCCCGTCCCGAATGAACCCGGGACAGGTCCTGGAGATCCACCTCGGCTGGCTCGCCAGCCGCGGCTGGGACGTCTCCGGCCTCGGTGACGAGTGGGCCAAGCGCCTGCAGGCCATCGGCGCCGACCAGGTCGCCCCCGGCACCAATGTCGCCACCCCCGTCTTCGACGGTGCGCGCGAGGACGAGATCTCCGGCCTCTTCGAGGCCACGATCCCGAACCGCGACGGCGACCGCCTGGTCCAGCCCTCCGGCAAGGCCAAGCTGTTCGACGGCCGCTCCGGTGAGCCGTTCCCGGACCCGGTTTCGGTCGGGTACATGTACATCCTCAAGCTCCACCACCTCGTCGACGACAAGCTGCACGCTCGCTCGACGGGTCCGTACTCCATGATCACCCAGCAGCCGCTGGGTGGTAAGGCTCAGTTCGGTGGACAGCGCTTCGGTGAGATGGAGGTGTGGGCGCTGGAGGCATATGGCGCCGCTTACGCCCTCCAGGAGCTGCTGACGATCAAGTCCGACGACGTGACCGGCCGCGTGAAGGTCTACGAGGCCATCGTCAAGGGCGAGAACATCCCCGAGCCGGGCATCCCTGAGTCCTTCAAGGTGCTCATCAAGGAAATGCAGTCGCTCTGCCTCAACGTGGAGGTGCTCTCCTCGGACGGCATGTCCATCGAGATGCGCGACACGGACGAGGACGTCTTCCGCGCGGCGGAGGAGCTCGGTATCGACCTGTCCCGGCGCGAGCCGAGCAGCGTCGAAGAGGTCTGACGGGCCGGCCGGCCGCCCCGTCGAGGGGCGGCCGGCTCTCCCCGGACCCGTTCAGACCATTGATTGAGACTCGACCCCGAAAGAGGGATTGACGACAAGTGCTCGACGTCAACTTCTTCGACGAGCTGCGGATCGGCCTTGCCACCGCGGACGACATCCGGACCTGGTCGCACGGCGAAGTGAAGAAGCCGGAGACCATCAACTACCGCACGCTCAAGCCCGAAAAGGACGGACTCTTCTGCGAGAAGATCTTCGGTCCGACCCGGGACTGGGAGTGCTACTGCGGCAAGTACAAGCGTGTCCGCTTCAAGGGCATCATCTGTGAGCGCTGTGGCGTGGAGGTCACGCGCGCCAAGGTGCGTCGTGAGCGCATGGGCCACATCGAGCTTGCCGCTCCCGTCACTCACATCTGGTACTTCAAGGGCGTCCCGTCGCGCCTCGGCTACCTGCTCGATCTCGCGCCGAAGGACCTCGAGAAGGTCATCTACTTCGCCGCGTACATGATCACGTTCGTGGACGAGGAGCGCCGTACGCGTGACCTGCCCTCGCTGGAGGCGCACGTCTCCGTCGAGCGTCAGCAGGTCGAGAACCGTCGCGACTCCGACCTGGAGGCCCGCGCCAAGAAGCTCGAGGCCGACCTGGCCGAGCTCGAGGCCGAGGGCGCCAAGGCCGACGTACGCCGCAAGGTGCGCGAGGGTGCCGAGCGTGAGATGAAGCAGCTGCGCGACCGTGCGCAGCGCGAGATCGACCGTCTCGACGAGGTGTGGAACCGCTTCAAGAACCTCAAGGTCCAGGACCTCGAGGGCGACGAGCTGCTCTACCGCGAGCTGCGTGACCGCTTCGGCACGTACTTCGACGGCTCCATGGGTGCCGCTGCCCTGCAGAAGCGCCTGGAGTCCTTCGACCTCGACGAGGAGGCCGAGCGCCTCCGCGAGATCATCCGTACCGGCAAGGGCCAGAAGAAGACCCGTGCGCTCAAGCGCCTCAAGGTCGTCTCCGCGTTCCTGCAGACCAGCAACAGCCCCAAGGGCATGGTGCTCGACTGCGTGCCGGTCATCCCGCCGGACCTGCGTCCGATGGTGCAGCTGGACGGTGGCCGCTTCGCGACCTCCGACCTGAACGACCTGTACCGCCGTGTGATCAACCGCAACAACCGCCTGAAGCGTCTCCTTGACCTCGGTGCCCCCGAGATCATCGTGAACAACGAGAAGCGGATGCTGCAGGAGGCCGTCGACGCGCTGTTCGACAACGGCCGCCGTGGTCGCCCGGTCACCGGTCCGGGCAACCGCCCGCTGAAGTCCCTGAGCGACATGCTCAAGGGCAAGCAGGGTCGTTTCCGTCAGAACCTTCTCGGTAAGCGTGTGGACTACTCCGCGCGTTCCGTGATCGTCGTCGGTCCGCAGCTGAAGCTGCACCAGTGCGGTCTGCCGAAGGCGATGGCGCTGGAGCTCTTCAAGCCGTTCGTGATGAAGCGCCTGGTCGACCTGAACCACGCGCAGAACATCAAGTCGGCCAAGCGCATGGTCGAGCGCGGCCGCACCGTGGTGTACGACGTCCTCGAAGAGGTCATCGCCGAGCACCCGGTGCTGCTGAACCGTGCACCGACCCTGCACCGCCTCGGCATCCAGGCCTTCGAGCCGCAGCTGGTCGAGGGCAAGGCCATCCAGATCCACCCGCTCGTCTGCACCGCGTTCAACGCGGACTTCGACGGTGACCAGATGGCCGTGCACCTGCCGCTCTCCGCGGAGGCGCAGGCCGAGGCCCGCATTTTGATGCTGTCCTCGAACAACATCCTGAAGCCGGCCGACGGTCGTCCCGTCACCATGCCGACCCAGGACATGGTGCTGGGCCTGTTCTTCCTCACCACGGACGAGGAGGAGCGCAAGGTCATCGGTCAGGGCCGTTCCTTCGGTTCCACGGCCGAGGCGATCATGGCCTTCGACGCCGGCGAGCTGTCGCTCCAGGCACAGGTCGACATCCGCTTCCCGGTGGGCACCATCCCGCCGCGTGGCTGGGTGCCGCCGGTCGCCGAGGAGGGCGAGCAGGAGTACCAGCAGGGCGACACGTTCCGGCTGCGTACGTCCCTGGGTCGCGCGCTCTTCAACGAGCTGCTGCCCGAGGACTACCCGTTCGTCGACTACTCGGTGGGCAAGAAGCAGCTCTCCGAGATCGTCAACGACCTGGCCGAGCGCTACCCCAAGGTCATCGTGGCGGCGACGCTCGACAACCTGAAGGCGGCCGGTTTCCACTGGGCGACCCGCTCGGGTGTCACCGTGGCCATCTCCGACGTCGTCGTGCCCGAGGCCAAGAAGGCCATCGTCGCGGGTTACGAGGCTCAGGACGAGAAGGTCCAGAAGCAGTACGAGCGCGGTCTGATCACCAAGGACGAGCGCACGCAGGAGCTCATCGCGATCTGGACCAAGGCGACCAACGAGGTCGCCGAGGCGATGAACGCGAACTTCCCCAAGACGAACCCCATCTTCATGATGGTTGACTCGGGTGCCCGAGGAAACATGATGCAGATGCGTCAGATCGCCGGTATGCGTGGTCTGGTGTCCAACGCCAAGAACGAGACCATCCCGCGTCCGATCAAGGCGTCCTTCCGTGAGGGCCTCACCGTTCTGGAGTACTTCATCTCCACGCACGGTGCCCGTAAGGGTCTGGCGGACACCGCCCTGCGTACCGCCGACTCGGGTTACCTGACCCGTCGTCTGGTGGACGTCTCGCAGGACGTGATCATCCGCGAGGAGGACTGCGGCACCGACCGTGGCCTCAAGCTGAAGATCGCCGTCAAGGGTGCGGACGGTGTGCTCCGCAAGACGGAGGACGTCGAGACCTCGGTCTACGCCCGCATGCTCGCCGAGGACGTCGTCGTCGACGGCAAGGTCATCGCGCCTGCCAACGTCGACCTCGGTGACGTCCTGATCGACGCCCTGGTGGGCGCCGGCGTCGAGGAGGTCAAGACCCGTTCGGTCCTGACCTGTGAGTCCGCGGTCGGCACCTGTGCCTTCTGCTACGGACGCTCGCTCGCCACCGGCAAGCTGGTCGACATCGGTGAGGCGGTCGGCATCATCGCCGCCCAGTCCATCGGTGAGCCCGGTACCCAGCTGACGATGCGTACCTTCCACACCGGTGGTGTGGCCGGTGACGACATCACCCAGGGTCTGCCCCGTGTCGTCGAGCTCTTCGAAGCCCGTACGCCCAAGGGTGTCGCCCCGATCTCGGAGGCGGCCGGCCGCATCCGTATCGAGGAGACCGAGAAGACCAAGAAGATCGTCGTCACCCCGGACGACGGCAGCGACGAGACGGCGTTCCCGATCTCGAAGCGTGCCCGTCTGCTCGTGGGCGAGGGCGACCACGTCGAGGTGGGCCAGAAGCTCACCGTGGGTGCCACCAACCCGCACGACGTGCTGCGCATCCTCGGTCAGCGCGCGGTCCAGGTCCACCTGGTCGGCGAAGTCCAGAAGGTGTACAACTCGCAGGGCGTGTCGATCCACGACAAGCACATCGAGATCATCATCCGGCAGATGCTGCGCCGCGTGACGATCATCGAGTCCGGCGACGCGGAGCTGCTGCCGGGCGAGCTGGTCGAGCGGTCGAAGTTCGAGACCGAGAACCGTCGTGTGGTCACCGAGGGCGGTCACCCCGCCTCCGGCCGTCCGCAGCTGATGGGTATCACCAAGGCCTCGCTCGCCACCGAGTCGTGGCTCTCGGCGGCGTCCTTCCAGGAGACGACCAGGGTTCTGACCGACGCGGCGATCAACGCCAAGTCGGACTCCCTGATCGGTCTCAAGGAGAACGTCATCATCGGTAAGCTCATCCCGGCCGGTACGGGCCTGTCCCGCTACCGCAACATCCGGGTCGAGCCGACCGAGGAGGCCAAGGCCGCGATGTACTCGGCCGTCGGCTACGACGACATCGACTACTCGCCGTTCGGCACGGGCTCCGGCCAGGCCGTTCCGCTGGAGGACTACGACTACGGTCCGTACAACCAGTAAGCGAGTCGCCTGATCGACCGGAGGGCGGTCACCCCGTTGCGTACGGGGTGGCCGCCCTCCGGCGTGTGCGGGGTCGGCGTCCGGGCTGCGGCCCGGAATGCCGTGGCTCGCCGGACGCCGGCGGGGCCGTGCGCCCGGTCCAGCCGGTCCCCTGTACGGCCCCGCCCGGGCGTCCAGCGGCAGCTGTGGCGGCGCGGGGTTCTGCGGGGCCCACCCGGGAAGCAGCTGGTTCGGAACATGGCTCAGGCCCGCAGAGCGAGCGTCTTCGACCCCTCACGCTCGTAGCTCTCCGTCGCTGCCGGCCGGTGGGGCGAGAGGCTGATGAAAGTGACCGTGGCATGTGCGAGGAACGACTGGTTTGTGCCAGGTGGTGAACGGGACGCAACGCTCTGTCCCGCGCATCCCGGCGGACAGCATTTGTTTTGACCGGAGTCCGTGAGGTAGGTACGCTCAGACCTTGTGCCTGGGGTGTGCCTGGGCTCGTGTGCGTGTCCTCAACCGCACGGCGAGCCCGTCAGTGGCCACCGCGATCTGTGCCCCTTCTGCCCTCGGGCGGGAGTCCGCAGCATTCGACACACCCGACCGCGTGGGTCGGTGACGTTCCAGGTTAGTTTCACGAACGGCACACAGAAACCGGAGAAGTAGTGCCTACGATCCAGCAGCTGGTCCGGAAGGGCCGGCAGGACAAGGTCGAGAAGAACAAGACGCCCGCACTTGAGGGTTCGCCCCAGCGCCGCGGCGTCTGCACGCGTGTGTTCACGACCACCCCGAAGAAGCCGAACTCGGCCCTCCGTAAGGTCGCGCGTGTGCGTCTGACCTCCGGTATCGAGGTCACGGCCTACATCCCGGGTGAGGGACACAACCTGCAGGAGCACTCCATCGTGCTCGTGCGTGGTGGCCGTGTGAAGGACCTGCCGGGTGTTCGTTACAAGATCATCCGCGGCTCGCTTGACACCCAGGGTGTCAAGAACCGCAAGCAGGCCCGCAGCCGCTACGGCGCCAAGAAGGAGAAGTAAGAATGCCTCGTAAGGGCCCCGCCCCGAAGCGCCCGGTCATCATCGACCCGGTCTACGGTTCTCCTCTTGTCACCTCGCTGATCAACAAGATCCTGCTCAACGGCAAGCGTTCCACCGCCGAGCGGATCGTGTACGGCGCCATGGAAGGCCTCCGCGAGAAGACCGGCAACGACCCGGTCATCACGCTGAAGCGCGCGCTTGAGAACGTCAAGCCCTCGCTCGAGGTCAAGTCCCGCCGTGTCGGTGGCGCCACCTACCAGGTGCCGATCGAGGTCAAGCCCGGTCGCGCCGCCACCCTCGCGCTGCGCTGGGTCGTGGGTTACTCCCGCGCCCGCCGCGAGAAGACGATGACCGAGCGTCTCATGAACGAGCTGCTCGACGCCTCCAACGGTCTTGGCGCTGCTGTCAAGAAGCGCGAGGACACCCACAAGATGGCCGAGTCCAACAAGGCCTTCGCGCACTACCGCTGGTAGTCGCTACCCACATCGAGACCGAGAGAAGATTGAGCCTTATGGCCACCACTTCGCTTGACCTGGCCAAGGTCCGCAACATTGGGATCATGGCCCACATCGACGCGGGCAAGACGACCACCACTGAGCGGATCCTCTTCTACACCGGCGTTTCGTACAAGATCGGTGAAGTCCACGACGGCGCTGCCACGATGGACTGGATGGAGCAGGAGCAGGAGCGCGGCATCACGATCACGTCGGCCGCGACGACCTGCCACTGGGCGCTCAATGATGTTGACCACACCATCAACATCATCGACACCCCGGGTCACGTCGACTTCACCGTCGAGGTGGAGCGTTCGCTCCGCGTCCTCGACGGCGCTGTCACCGTGTTCGACGGTGTCGCCGGCGTCGAGCCGCAGTCCGAGACCGTCTGGCGTCAGGCGGACCGCTACGGCGTGCCGCGTATCTGCTTCGTCAACAAGCTCGACCGCACCGGTGCCGACTTCTTCCGCTGTGTCGACATGATCACGGACCGCCTCGGCGCGACCCCGATCGTGATGCAGCTCCCGATCGGTGCCGAGGCAGACTTCACTGGTGTCGTCGACCTCGTGACGATGAAGGCGTTCGTCTACCCGGTGGAAGCCACCAAGGGCGAGGCGTACGACATCGTCGACATCCCCGCGAACCTCGTGGAGAAGGCCGAGGAGTACCGCGCCAAGCTCCTCGAAGCCGCCGCGGAGAACGACGAAGCTCTCATGGAGCTCTACCTGGAGGGCGAAGAGCCTTCCGCGGAGCAGCTCTACGAGGGCATCCGTCGCATCACCATCAACTCGGGCAAGGGCGGCGAGACGACCGTCACCCCCGTGTTCTGCGGCACCGCGTTCAAGAACAAGGGCGTTCAGCCCCTGCTCGACGCCGTCGTGCGCTACCTCCCCTCCCCCCTGGACGTCGAGGCCATCGAGGGCCACAGCGTCAAGGACCCGGAGGAGGTCGTCAAGCGCAAGCCGTCCGAGGACGAGCCGCTCGCGGCCCTCGCGTTCAAGATCATGAGCGACCCGCACCTCGGCAAGCTCACCTTCGTCCGGGTCTACTCGGGCCGCCTGGAGTCCGGCACCTCGGTGCTGAACTCCGTCAAGGGCAAGAAGGAGCGCATCGGCAAGATCTACCGCATGCACGCGAACAAGCGTGAGGAGATCGAGTCGGTGGGCGCCGGCGACATCATCGCCGTCATGGGCCTGAAGCAGACCACCACCGGTGAGACGCTGTGCGACGACAAGAACCCGGTGATCCTGGAGTCCATGGACTTCCCGGCGCCGGTCATCCAGGTCGCCATCGAGCCCAAGTCCAAGGGTGACCAGGAGAAGCTGGGTGTCGCCATCCAGCGTCTCTCCGAGGAGGACCCGTCCTTCCAGGTGCACTCGGACGAGGAGACCGGCCAGACCATCATCGGTGGTATGGGCGAGCTTCACCTCGAGGTGCTCGTCGACCGGATGAAGCGCGAATTCCGCGTCGAGGCCAACGTCGGCAAGCCCCAGGTCGCGTACCGCGAGACGATCCGCAAGGCCGTCGAGCGCATCGACTACACCCACAAGAAGCAGACCGGTGGTACCGGTCAGTTCGCCAAGGTGCAGATCGCGATCGAGCCCATCGAGGGCGGCGAGGCCTCGTACGAGTTCGTCAACAAGGTCACCGGTGGCCGCATCCCCCGTGAGTACATCCCCTCGGTGGACGCGGGTGCTCAGGAAGCCATGCAGTTCGGCATCCTGGCCGGTTACGAGATGGTCGGCGTCCGCGTCATCCTTCTCGACGGTGGCTACCACGAGGTCGACTCCTCCGAGCTGGCGTTCAAGATTGCTGGTTCGCAGGCGTTCAAGGAGGGTGCCCGCAAGGCGTCCCCCGTGCTCCTCGAGCCGATGATGGCCATCGAGGTGACCACGCCCGAGGACTACATGGGCGATGTCATCGGTGACATCAACTCCCGCCGTGGCCAGATCCAGGCCATGGAGGAGCGCAGCGGCGCTCGCGTCGTGAAGGGCCTCGTGCCCCTTTCGGAGATGTTCGGCTACGTCGGAGACCTCCGCAGCAAGACCTCGGGTCGCGCAAGCTACTCGATGCAGTTCGACTCCTACGCCGAGGTTCCGCGGAACGTCGCCGAGGAGATCATCGCGAAGGCCAAGGGCGAGTAACTCTCCCGAGCTCACGCTTTAGGCTTGTCACCGGAGCCTGATGGGGCATTCGTCGCAGAGCGCAAGCAATGCGGTGAATGCCCCTGGCCCCGGCATCCCAGCAAAGATCACCTGGCGCCGATGAAGCAAGGCGTACAGAACCACTCCACAGGAGGACCCAGTGGCGAAGGCGAAGTTCGAGCGGACTAAGCCGCACGTCAACATCGGCACCATCGGTCACATTGACCACGGTAAGACGACCCTCACGGCCGCCATTACCAAGGTGCTGCACGACGCGTACCCGGACCTGAACGAGGCCTCGGCCTTCGACCAGATCGACAAGGCTCCCGAGGAGCGCCAGCGCGGTATCACGATCTCCATCGCGCACGTCGAGTACCAGACGGAGTCGCGTCACTACGCGCACGTCGACTGCCCGGGTCACGCGGACTACATCAAGAACATGATCACGGGTGCCGCGCAGATGGACGGCGCCATCCTCGTGGTCGCCGCCACCGACGGCCCGATGCCGCAGACCAAGGAGCACGTGCTCCTGGCCCGCCAGGTCGGCGTTCCGTACATCGTCGTCGCCCTGAACAAGGCCGACATGGTGGACGACGAGGAGATCCTGGAGCTCGTCGAGCTCGAGGTCCGTGAGCTCCTCTCCGAGTACGAGTTCCCGGGCGACGACCTGCCGGTCGTCAAGGTCTCGGCGCTCAAGGCTCTTGAGGGCGACAAGGAGTGGGGCCAGACCGTCCTCGACCTGATGAAGGCCGTCGACGAGTCGATCCCGCAGCCCGAGCGCGACGTCGACAAGCCGTTCCTGATGCCGATCGAGGACGTCTTCACGATCACCGGTCGTGGCACCGTCGTCACCGGTCGTATCGAGCGTGGTGTCCTGAAGGTCAACGAGACCGTCGACATCGTCGGTATCAAGCAGGAGAAGACCACCACCACGGTCACCGGCATCGAGATGTTCCGCAAGCTGCTCGACGAGGGCCAGGCCGGTGAGAACGTCGGTCTGCTCCTCCGTGGCATCAAGCGCGAGGACGTCGAGCGCGGCCAGGTCATCATCAAGCCCGGTTCGGTCACGCCGCACACCGAGTTCGAGGCCCAGGCCTACATCCTGTCGAAGGACGAGGGTGGCCGTCACACCCCGTTCTTCAACAACTACCGCCCGCAGTTCTACTTCCGTACCACGGACGTGACGGGCGTTGTGACCCTCCCCGAGGGCACCGAGATGGTCATGCCGGGCGACAACACCGTCATGAACGTCGTGCTGATCCAGCCGGTCGCCATGGAAGAGGGCCTGAAGTTCGCCATCCGTGAGGGTGGCCGGACCGTGGGCGCCGGCCAGGTCACCAAGATCGTCAAGTAATTACTTGATTGTCTGACCTGGTTGCTCCGCACAGAGCACCAAGAAGGGCCCCGGCCCGCCGCGCAAGCGGTGGACCGGGGCCCTTTGCCATGTCCCGGTGCGGTGTCACGGGCGCCAGAACCAGGGGCGGGCATCCGGCCCCAGCCCCACCACCGCCGGGCGCCGCATGCCCTCCGCGTACAGCGCGGGACCGTCGAGGGCCACTGGTCCCCGGGTGCGTACGGACAGTCCAGCGCCCGTACGGAGCTGGATCAAGCCCTTCTCGGTGCGGCCCAGCAGCACCTGCCCGAACGGCGAACCGGCCACGGTCACCGGCCCGTACCCGTCGAAGTCGGTGTGTTCCTCCGCCGCCCCCGCGCGGACGACCATCAGTGCGGCCCGCGCGGCCGCCCGGTACAGCAGCTCCACGGACCCGTCCGCGACGACCTGTGCGGCCGGCCCGTCGCCCGGCACCGGCGCCCCGTCGATCTGCGGACGGGCGGTCAGTTCGGCTCCGGGTGTCTCCTGAGTCCAGTGGTGCACCGCGTGATGCCCGGCGGCGAACACATGGACCAGGCCCTGTCCGTCCACCACGGCGCTCAGCCCGTCCTGGACCTCGCCCCCGCCCATGTCCCGCCACCCGCTCCACCGGCCGTCCGTGTCCCGTGCCCGCGTACTGAGGCCCTTCTCCGCGTTCCGTACGAAGAGATGGACCCGCCCGTTTGGCGCTGTCACCGCCACCGGGACGCCGATCCTGCGGCCGCGGTCCTGGTCCCGCTCCGGGTTGCCCAGCCCCCGCCAGGCGCGGAAGGCGCCGCCCGGGGAACTCTGTTCGAGGAGCACGATCTCCCGCTCGTCGGCTGCCCCGTGCCCGCCGAGCGCCGCGAAGCGCAGCCCGAACAGCAGCTGCCTGCCGTCCGCCGTCGTCGCCCCGCCGAGCACCGGGGCCAGCGGTCCGCCGCCGAGATCGTCGGGATCGCCCCAGACCCCGCTGCCGGGTGCCCTCTCGCGCCACCGCACCGCCCGCAGTCCGAGGACTCCGTACGCGGTGAGCCGCCCGTCCTTTCCGGTGGCGAGGGTGGGGCGGGGGCCCGGGTAGCGGTAATGGGTGGAGCGGACCCAGCCCTTGCGGTTGGTCAGCGGCCTGTTGCCGCCCACGTTGTAGTCCCCGCAGCCCGCCACGTTCCCGCACCGCCAGTCGGCTTCGCCCCCGTACGGGACGAGATGCGCCGCCTTCTCCTTCAGCACGCGGTACGGCAGGTTCTTCGGCCAGTGCCGGTTGTAGTAGCCGCGGTACGCCGTGGTGACGAAGCGCGGCACGGGCCCACCGTCCCCGGTGGCGCGGGCCACCCACCGGATCAGTGCCGCCCAGGTGAACGAGGCAGCCGCGGTGTGGTCGGGGTGGTCGGAGTAGCCGGGCTGCTCGCTGTCCCGGCGGCGGACGGCCTCGGTGCTGTGCTGGGTGTCCGGGTCCGGATCCATGGTGTGGACGAGGGTCGGCCGGTAGTGGGCGAGGAGCCCGACGAGGACGTTGATCATCGTGTCGTACGTGTACGAGCCCACCTGTTCCAGCGGTGAGCCCTCGGCTACGACGGTGGGCAGGCCGAGCTCCCGGTCGCGCCAGAGGCTGGGCAGCCCCAGGCGGCCGCGGCCGGTGTGCATCGCCGTGTTGAGGAAGATCAGCTCGACCCGGCGGCCGCCGTGCGTCAGGGTGTTGATCTCGGCCCGGAGCCCGCCCGCCAGCGCGGTGACGGACTTCTGCCAGGCGGTGAACATCGGCAGCCCGAGCTGGACCGCGTACGACTGGCGCAGCCCCTGGTGCCGGGCGGAGGAGTACGCCGCCTTGTCGGCGGCGGGCCGCGGCGCTCCGGGAATCCGGTTGAGGCCGACGGCCTCACCGGCGGTGAGGTACACACAGACCACCGGGGTCCCGGCGTCCAGAGCCTGCTGGGTGTCCGGGTTCATGAAGTACAGGTCGTCGTCCGGGTGGGCGAGGATCTGCATCAGCAGGGACTGCCGGGCATCGCCGATCACCATTCCGGGCGCCGGATTGGCCATGGTGTCACTGCGCCGGGGGGCCGGTACGGAACAGGCTCCGACGCCCATCAGGGCGGCTGCTGCGGCGGCTGCCACGACGCTGCGCCGCCGCACCCCGGCACGGCCCGGTTCCAGGCCGAATCGATCCTCCACGCCCCGTGCTCCGTCCGCTCACTCCGTGGAAGCAGCCGGTCAGTGCCGCTTCCCGCGGCAGGTTAGACGGGGATCGGAGCGGTCGCGTTGCTTGTCGCGGCTACACGCCGGAGCGGCGCACCGTAAGACCGACGGGCACATGGGAGGCGGCGTCGCGGGGCCGGTTGCGCACCTCTGCGGCGTTGTCGTCGGTCGACAACGCTCCGCGTTGCCTCCCTCCTCCGCCTTGCAGCCGCACGCACCCAGCCCCGTTCCTACTCCCACCCCCCATGTGCCCGTCGGTCTGAGACCGACCCGCACATGGGAGGCGGCGTCGCGGGGCTGGGTCCCGTCAGTGCAGGGTCGGCACGGCCCCGCCGTCGACGTGCGTGAGCGTGACCCCGGTGAGTCCCCGCAGCCGGCGCTCCGCGATCTCTTCGACCAGTGCGCGGTCCGGAGGGACCGGACCGAGACCGATCGCGTAGCGGACCGGGTCCGTGTCGAAGGGGCGGGGCCAGGCGTGGCACTCGGGGGCCATGTCCGACAGGTCGCCGATCAGGGCGCGCATCCGGCCGCACACTCGGCCCTCGTCCGGTCCCGGGGGTACGGCCACGACCGCCCAGGCCGCGTGGCGGCGGTGCAGCGGCGGCGGCGACAGCAGCCCGGGGGAGCCCGTCTCCAGCAGCTCCCAGGCGCGGAACAGCTCCTGGGTGAGCAGGTCGCGCATGCCCGGCGTGACCTGATCGGTGCAGGGGCGTACGGGCTCCGACGGAGTCGTGACCGTGACCGGCCCTTCCGGTGCCTGCGGTCCGGCCGTACCCACCGGCACGCGCCAGTCCCAGGCCGCCCAGGTCGCGAAGAAGTGCCGCAGCAGCGCGTCGGGCGACAGGTCATCCGCCCCGCGGACCGTACGGGCCGCCAGGACGGACCACGCCAGTCCGGGAAGTCCGCCGAAGGGTGCCGAGTCCAGGCCGCGTGCCTTCGCCCACGCCTTGACCTCCCGGGCCAGTCGCGCGAAAGCCTCCTGCCGGTCGCCCGCCAGGGCGAGCACCGCCTCCGCGTCGCTCACCGCGCTGAGCGCGACCGCCGCCGGCCCGCCCAACTCCGCTCGGTGCTCCACCGCATCGGCCGGGTCCATCGTTCCGGTGGGGACCACGACCAGGTCCACGCGCAGGCCGTCGACGTCCGTCCGCAGACCGGGGACCCGCGCTCCGGTCACCTCCCGGACGTCCGCCGCCTCCGGCAGGGCCGTCGCCAACCGGGCTCGTACAACGGTCAGTTCGGCTTCGCCCGGCAGCGCCGCCACCAGATCCAGATCGGCTCCGGGCAGGGCGCAGCCCATGCGCCGGGAGCCGACGACATGGACGACCCCGTCGGCCAGTGCCTCGCGGACCCGGCGTACGACACCGGTGGCGTCCGCGACCGGGTGGGCGCCACCCGGGGCCGGGCCGGGGTTCCCGTGGCCGGGCGCGGGGAGTTCGTCCGGCGACTGTGCGTCCGGTACCCAGCGCACCTCGCCCGTTCCCAGCGCCACCGTCGCCCGTACCCGCATCGGCTCGTCGCCGCGGCGCGACAGAAGCGCCAGCTCCCCGACCCGGACCGGCATCGGATCGAGCCGCCAACCGCACTCGGCGGCCAGGGCGTGCGGGTCCGTGGTCCGGCCCAGGCTGAGGTGCGGGGTGAAGCCCCCGTGGTGGCCGCGGCAGGCGGGGAACCGCCGCACCAGCTCCTCCCACAGGCCGGCCCACGGCTCCTCGCCCGCGGCCGCCGGGTCCAGCCACACCGTGGCCCCCTCGCGGTGCCCGAACCACTGCACACCTGCCAGCCGCGCATCGAAGGGCGCACACGCGGCGGCTGCGGCGGCGAGCAACGGGGCCGCCTGCTCGAAGGCGTACTCGGGGACGAAGCCGAAGAGCAGATTGACGTGCGGCGGCCAGCGGCGGATCTGCGGGTCGTGGTCCCGCCGGATCGCCTGCAGCGGCGGCCAGAGTTCCTGCGGCGGGATCCATGCCAGTGCTGTACGGGGCGTGGGCGGTACGTCCAGGACCTCGGCGCTCTCCGTGACCACAGCGGCCAGTTCGGCCAGCACGCCGTAGTGGTCGGAGATGTACAGGCCCTCGGCCGTGGGGACATCGCCGCGGAGTTCGGCGCGCCGCACCCGCAGCCCGTCCGCGCGCAGCAGCACCCGGTCCAGCCGGGACGCCCGCCCGCTCAGCGAGGAGACCGCGGCCAGCGGATTGACGCGCGGGTCGAACGTCGGCGTCGCGTCGTCCGGGCCGTGGGCCTCGCTCCACGCGTCGCGCATCCCGAGCACCGTGCCCGGCGCCTCGGTGCCGTCGTTGAAGTCGCCCATGAGGACGACGTCGCCGTCGAGGGTTGCCAGACCCTCGGCGATCCGGGCCAGTTCGGCGTCCCGCCGCTCTGCGCCGTTCTCCGAGTGGTTGCTGCTCAGATGGGTCGCGGCGACCGTGACCGGACCGGCGCCGGTCTCCACGACGAGGGCGACCACCGCCTTGTGCGGCCCGAGCGCGTGGTGTCCGGCCTCCCGCACGGGCAGTCTGCTCAGCAGCAGCACACCGCACTCGTCGACGTCCCGCGAGGCCGGCTCCGTCCCCAGGGTGTACGTCTCACGCACCCACTGCTCCTGGAGCAGCAGCGTGAGCAGCGAGGGCTCCACCTCCTGGAGCGCGACGATGTCGGCGTCGGCCTCGCGCAGTGCGGTCATCAGCAGCGGTCTGCGTACGGCGGTGCCGATGCGGTCGGCGTCGTAGCGGTCCCACAGGGCGTTCCAGGTCAGCACGCGCAGCCGTCCCGCGGGCCCGGCAGCCCGGGGTGTCCGCGCGGGGATCCAGTCGGCGCCGTCCCAGGCGTACGGCGTGCGGGCCGCGAAGAACGGCGCCCGCAGCCGGCGTGCGTTCCGCACCCTCCCGGCGTCCGTGTCGTCGATCCGGTCGACGCCCGTGGCCCGGCTCCATACGACCTCGCCGTCTGCCTCGAAGAACAGCACCCGGTGCCAGGGGATCTCGCCGCCCGGCACGAACGCGGGCAGCGGGATGCGCTCGGGCGGGGCGCCGCGCTGGTTGATCCCGACCACGAAACGGGCGGGGTCGAAGCGCGCGTCCCAGCACACCCGGTGGTAGATCTCTTCGCTGGTGCGCACGGCTACGCCTCCTCCTCGATGGTCCCACTCGCCCCGATGTACCAGGTGCGGTGCGCCTGGCCCGGGTACGGCGGGCCGAAGCGGTGCAGCTGGGCGGCGAGGACGCGGGTCGGTACCGGGTGCTCGCGTGCGGCGTTGCGCCGGGTCAGCTCGTCCTCGTCGACGAGCACCACGGTGTGGGTGACGAGTGCGTCCCGGCGCCGGGCGACGGAGTGCACCAGGGAACGCTGCTGCTGATTGAGTGAGGTCGCGTCCCACACCACGGTCCCGCCGGAGGCCAGCGCGGCGTCCAGCCGGTCGAGTCCGGTGCGCAGGATGTCCGCGTTGGCCTTCTGGTCGGCGCGGGAGCCGCGGGCCTCGCGCAGGTCGTCGAGGGAGACGAGGGCGTCCACCCCGGCCAGCTCCCGGGCGAACGTGCTCTTTCCGCTGCCCGACGGGCCGACCATCTGGATCAGCTTCGGGAAGGCGCCCGACCGCCACCGCCAGGTGGCCGCGACCGCTTCCCCGGCGGTGCGGATCCGTCCGAGCGCGTACGCCTCACGCGCCTCGGCCAGGCAGCGGGCCGAGGCGTCGGTGTCCAGCCCGGCGAACACCTCCCGCAGCCCCGCGAGCGGTCCGGCGTCCTGGGCGTGCAGCGCGGACCACTCCACCTGCTCGCGTGCCTCGTGGTCCCGGGCGGTCGCGCGCGCGACGGCATGGAGGACGCCCAGGTCGGCGGCGTACGACAGGCGCACCAGGCCGGCGCGCCGCTCCTCGTCCGGGTAGGGCCGGTGCAGGGCCGGATGCAGCCCGACGAGGTCGGCGACGCGCCTGGCCAACGGCATGCCCAGCGTCGGGGCGAGCGTCGGCGCGAGCCACGACCGCCGACTGCCGTGCAGCAGCGCGGCCAGTACGCCGGAGAGCCGGACGTCCCCCGACTGCCCGACGGCCTCCAGCCGCCCGAGGGCCTCCGCGTCCCCGCCGGGCACACCCAGCGCGGCGGCCAGAGCCTGCGCGTCGGCGGCGGCGCCCGCGCGCACCGCCCACAGTGGCGCGTGCCGGCCCAGACCGTTCTGGACGACGGCCGCGTGCATCCAGTGCGTACCGGTGCGTACGTGGTTGGGCCTGACCCACTTCGCGACCCGCCGCCCGAAGTCGTCGTCGGTGAATCCTTCGACGGTCCGGACGACGTATCCCTCCTGGCGGTCCTGGTCGACCCTGAGCGCCCGCAGCGCCCGCTCGTCGAACGTGCCCCGCCACAGCACCCTGGGCACGGGGATGCCGAGTGCGCGCAGACAGCTCACGGTCTCGTCCCAGCCGAGGCAGCGCCCGTCCGCCTCCCACACGGAGAAGCCGTAGAAGTAGCTGTCCAGGTCCTCGTACGCGATCGAGTGCCGGGCGTACATGTTCTCGCCGCACACCCGCCGGCCCGCGGGGATCGCGTGGCCGATCCGCCCCTGCAGGGCCTTGACCCAGGTCCTGGACGGGTGAGGCGCCGAATCCGGCGAACGTGCGTGCAGACCGTCGGCGTACAGGGTGGTGTTCTCGCCGTCGAGCTTCTCGGTGACGACGACCTCGCGGCCACGGAACCCGGACAGGCCGGTCACCCGTACATCGTCCGTGGTCGCCCCTGGAGACCACGGCAGATGCGGTGTGCGTGGATAGGGCGTACGCATGACGGTCGAGGCCCCCGTGTCGATGACGTGGTCAGCGTAGGAGGGCGGGGGAGCGGCGTTCCAGCGGATATTCCCCCTGCGCATCTTCCGGCGTCCGGACGCCGCGTCGCAGGGCGTCGGGTGAGGCACGGTTTGACACGCAACACCCGCGGGGTAATCTCTTCGGCCGGATTGGCCAGGCTCCCGCCGCGTATGGCACACTGACCAGGTTGCTCGGTTGAGTGTCAATGCTGCGCGCCTCCCGCCGGGAGGACCGGAAGCGAGTCCCACAGTACTCGTCGGCCCCATGTGGGCCGGACGTACGGGAATCTTTCGGGAAGCGTAAGTGGGGCGCCGACCAGGCACCCGGCGGGTGTTCCACCCCCGACGCTCTTAATTGAGCACAGCGCGGTCCACGGCCCGCACCCCCTTGGTTGGGAAATCCTTCGGGAGATCTGCGTAGAGGGGATGCGACACGCCCGACCGCGTGGGTCGGAGGAGGAGTCACGAGAACCCCCGGGTTCCAGAGCGTTACGAGAGACAGGACTACTAGTAGCCATGGCGGGACAGAAGATCCGCATCCGGCTCAAGGCCTACGACCACGAGGTCATCGACTCCTCGGCGAAGAAGATCGTCGAGACGGTGACCCGCACTGGTGCGTCGGTCGCGGGCCCGGTGCCGCTGCCCACTGAGAAGAACGTGTACTGCGTCATCAAGTCGCCGCACAAGTACAAGGACTCGCGCGAGCACTTCGAGATGCGCACGCACAAGCGCCTCATCGACATCCTCGACCCCACGCCGAAGACGGTTGACTCGCTGATGCGTCTCGACCTGCCGGCCGGCGTCGACATCGAGATCAAGCTCTGAGGTGACGCGCGAGATGGCTAAGAACATTAAGGGCGTCCTGGGCGAGAAGCTCGGCATGACCCAGGTCTGGGACGAGAACAACCGGGTCGTCCCGGTGACCGTCGTCAAGGCCGGGCCCTGCGTCGTCACCCAGGTCCGCACCAACGACAGCGACGGTTACGAGTCGGTCCAGATCGCCTTCGGCGAGATCGACCCGCGCAAGGTGAACAAGCCCCTCAAGGGTCACTTCGCCAAGGCCGACGTCACCCCGCGCCGCCACCTGGTGGAGCTCCGCACCCCTGACGCCAGCGAGTACACGCTGGGCCAGGAGGTCACTGCCGCAGTGTTCGAGTCCGGCGTCAAGGTTGACGTCACGGGCAAGAGCAAGGGCAAGGGCTTCGCCGGTGTGATGAAGCGTCACAACTTCAAGGGTGGCAAGGCGTCCCACGGTGCCCACCGTGTGCACCGTATGCCCGGCTCCATCGGTGGCTGCGCCACCCCCGGCCGTGTCTTCAAGGGCATGCGCATGGCGGGTCGCATGGGCAACGAGCGTGTCACCACCCAGAACCTGACCATCCACGCGGTTGACGCGGAGAAGGGTCTGCTCCTCATCAAGGGCGCAGTCCCCGGCCCGAACGGCGGCCTCGTCCTGGTCCGTACCGCGGCCAAGGGAGCTTGAGGTTATGAGCACCATTGACATCCTTTCGCCGGCAGGCGACAAGGCCGGTACCGTCGAGCTCCCCGCGGAGATCTTCGACGCGAAGACCAGCGTTCCGCTGATCCACCAGGTCGTTGTCGCTCAGCTGGCTGCTGCCCGGCAGGGCACGCACAAGACCAAGCGTCGCGGCGAAGTCCGTGGTGGTGGCCGCAAGCCGTACCGCCAGAAGGGCACCGGCCGCGCCCGCCAGGGTTCGACCCGCGCACCGCAGTTCGTCGGCGGTGGCGTCGTCCACGGTCCGCAGCCGCGTGACTACTCGCAGCGCACCCCGAAGAAGATGAAGGCCGCCGCCCTGCGCGGTGCCCTCTCCGACCGGGCACGCCACTCCCGTATCCACGTCGTCACCGGCGTGGTCGACGGTGCAGTCTCCACGAAGGCCGCGAAGACGCTGCTCGGCAAGATCTCGGAGCGCAAGAACCTGCTCCTGGTCGTCGACCGCGCCGACGAGGCCGCGTGGCTGTCCGCCCGCAACCTGCCCCAGGTGCACATCCTGGAGCCGGGCCAGCTCAACACGTACGACGTGATCGTCTCTGACGACGTGGTCTTCACTCAGGCCGCTTTCGAGTCCTTCGTGTCTGGCCCCAAGGCCGATGAGACCGAAGGGAGCGACGCCTGATGAGCGAGGCGACCGTAACCAGCAAGACCTTCACGGACCCGCGCGACGTTCTCGTCAAGCCGGTCGTTTCCGAGAAGAGCTACGCGCTGCTCGACGAGAACAAGTACACGTTCATCGTCGCGCCCGGCTCCAACAAGACCCAGATCAAGCAGGCCGTGGAAGCGGTCTTCTCGGTCAAGGTCACCGGGGTCAACACGATCAACCGGCAGGGTAAGCGCAAGCGCACCAAGACCGGTTTCGGCAAGCGCGCTGACACCAAGCGCGCCATCGTGACCCTCGCCGAGGGCGACCGTATCGACATCTTCGGCGGCCCGACCTCCTGACGGAGGTCGAGTCGTCCGGAATCGGACGAGGACTGAGAAATGGGTATCCGCAAGTACAAGCCGACGACCCCGGGCCGTCGTGGCTCCAGCGTCGCCGACTTTGTCGAGATCACGCGGTCCACGCCGGAGAAGTCGCTGGTCCGCCCCCTGCACAGCAAGGGCGGCCGTAACAACGCCGGTCGTGTGACCGTTCGCCACCAGGGCGGTGGCCACAAGCGCGCCTACCGAGTGATCGACTTCCGTCGTCACGACAAGGACGGCGTGCCGGCCAAGGTCGCGCACATCGAGTACGACCCCAACCGCACCGCGCGCATCGCGCTCCTGCACTACGCGGACGGCGAGAAGCGCTACATCATCGCGCCGCGTGGACTGACGCAGGGCGACCGGGTCGAGAACGGCCCGACGGCCGACATCAAGCCCGGTAACAACCTGGCGCTGCGCAACATCCCGGTCGGTACGACCATCCACGCCATCGAGCTGCGGCCCGGCGGCGGCGCGAAGTTCGCCCGTTCCGCGGGTGCCTCCGTGCAGCTGCTGGCGAAGGAGGGCACCATGGCCCACCTTCGTATGCCGTCGGGTGAGATCCGCCTGGTCGACGCCCGCTGCCGCGCCACGATCGGCGAGGTCGGCAACGCC
Organism: Streptomyces sp. NPDC056231; assembly: GCF_048270745.1. Lineage (NCBI taxonomy): Bacteria > Bacillati > Actinomycetota > Actinomycetes > Kitasatosporales > Streptomycetaceae > Streptomyces > Streptomyces sp. NPDC056231. Next base: position 163,682 of record NZ_JBLVKW010000010.1, read on the forward strand.
GAGCAGTCGAACATCAACTGGGGCAAGGCCGGCCGTATGCGCTGGAAGGGCGTTCGCCCGACCGTCCGCGGTGTCGCGATGAACCCGGTTGACCACCCGCACGGTGGTGGTGAGGGCAAGACCTCCGGTGGTCGCCACCCGGTCTCGCCGTGGGGTCAGAAGGAGGGTCGTACTCGCTCGCCGAAGAAGGCATCGAGCAAGTACATCGTCCGCCGCCGCAAGACGAACAAGAAGCGCTAGGAGCGGGTTTAGATGCCGCGCAGTCTCAAGAAGGGGCCCTTCGTCGACGGCCACCTCATCAAGAAGGTGGACGTACAGAACGAGGCAGGCACCAAGAACGTCATCAAGACCTGGTCCCGTCGCTCGATGATCGTCCCGGCCATGCTGGGTCACACCATCGCGGTGCACAACGGCAAGATCCACGTCCCGGTGTTCGTCACCGAGTCGATGGTCGGCCACAAGCTCGGCGAGTTCTCGCCGACTCGCACCTTCCGCGGCCACGTCAAGGACGACCGGAAGTCGAAGCGCCGCTAACCGCGGAGTGGAACGACTATGACTTACACCGAAGGGACAACCATGGAAGCCAGGGCCCAGGCGCGGTACATCCGCGTCACGCCCATGAAGGCCCGCCGCGTGGTGGACCTCATCCGTGGCATGGATGCCACGGAGGCTCAGGCGGTCCTGCGTTTCGCCCCGCAGGCCGCGAGCGTGCCGGTTGGCAAGGTGCTGGACAGCGCCATTGCCAACGCTGCACACAACTACGACCACACCGACGCCTCTTCGCTGGTCATCAGCGAGGCGTACGTGGACGAGGGCCCGACCCTGAAGCGGTTCCGTCCGCGTGCTCAGGGCCGTGCCTACCGGATCCGTAAGCGGACCAGCCACATCACCGTGGTCGTCAGCAGCAAGGAAGGAACCCGGTAATGGGCCAGAAGGTAAACCCGCACGGGTTCCGACTCGGCATTACCACGGACTTCAAGTCCCGTTGGTACGCCGACAAGCTGTACAAGGACTACGTCAAGGAAGACGTCGCCATTCGTCGCATGATGACGAAGGGCATGGAGCGGGCCGGTATCTCGAAGGTTGAGATCGAGCGCACCCGCGACCGCGTCCGCGTTGACATCCACACCGCCCGCCCGGGCATCGTCATCGGTCGCCGTGGCGCCGAGGCCGACCGCATCCGTGGCGAGCTGGAGAAGCTGACCGGCAAGCAGGTCCAGCTGAACATCCTCGAGGTCAAGAACCCCGAGGTGGACGCTCAGCTGGTGGCCCAGGCCGTCGCCGAGCAGCTCTCCTCCCGCGTCTCCTTCCGTCGTGCGATGCGCAAGAGCATGCAGAGCTCGATGAAGGCCGGCGCCAAGGGCATCAAGATCCAGTGCGGTGGCCGCCTCGGCGGCGCCGAGATGTCCCGCTCGGAGTTCTACCGCGAGGGCCGCGTGCCCCTGCACACGCTCCGTGCGAACGTCGACTACGGCTTCTTCGAGGCCAAGACGACCTTCGGCCGCATCGGCGTGAAGGTCTGGATCTACAAGGGCGACGTCAAGAACATCGCCGAGGTCCGCGCCGAGAACGCTGCTGCCCGCGCAGGCAACCGCCCGGCCCGTGGCGGCGCTGACCGCCCGGCCGGCCGCGGTGGCCGCGGTGGCGAGCGTGGCGGTCGCGGCCGTAAGCCGCAGCAGTCCGCGCCGGCAGCCGAGGCCCCCAAGGCCGACGCTCCCGCCGCCGCTGCTCCGGCTGAGAGCACCGGAACGGAGGCCTGACCGAAATGCTGATCCCCCGTAGGGTCAAGCACCGCAAGCAGCACCACCCGAAGCGCAGCGGTATGTCCAAGGGTGGCACGCAGGTTGCGTTCGGCGAGTACGGCATCCAGGCGCTGACCCCGGCGTACGTGACGAACCGCCAGATCGAGGCAGCTCGTATCGCGATGACCCGCCACATCAAGCGTGGCGGCAAGGTCTGGATCAACATCTACCCGGACCGTCCCCTGACGAAGAAGCCCGCCGAGACCCGCATGGGTTCCGGTAAGGGTTCTCCCGAGTGGTGGATCGCGAACGTCAAGCCGGGTCGGGTGATGTTCGAGCTGTCCTACCCGAACGAGAAGATTGCTCGTGAGGCGCTCACCCGCGCTGCTCACAAGCTTCCGATGAAGTGCCGCATCGTTCGGCGCGAGGCAGGTGAGGCGTGATGTCGGCCGGAACCAAGGCGTCCGAGCTGCGCGAGCTGGGCAACGAGGAGCTGCTCAACAAGCTCCGCGAGGCCAAGGAAGAGCTGTTCAACCTCCGCTTCCAGGCGGCGACCGGACAGCTCGAGAACCACGGTCGGCTCAAGTCCGTCCGTAAGGACATCGCCCGGATCTACACCCTGATGCGCGAGCGCGAGCTGGGCATCGAGACGGTGGAGAGCGTCTGATGAGCGAGAAGACTGTGACTGAGACGAACACCGACCGCGGTTTCCGCAAGACCCGTGAGGGTCTCGTCGTCAGCGACAAGATGGACAAGACTGTCGTCGTCGCTGTCGAGGACCGCGTCAAGCACGCCCTGTACGGCAAGGTCATCCGCCGTACGAACAAGCTGAAGGCTCACGACGAGCAGAACGCTGCGGGCGTCGGCGACCGTGTCCTCCTCATGGAGACCCGGCCGCTGTCTGCGACGAAGCGCTGGCGCGTCGTCGAGATCCTCGAGAAGGCCAAGTAATTCCTGAGGGGCATTCCCCTCAGGCAAGTTCCGCCAGGCTCGGTGGGGTTCGACCCGTTCAGGGTTCGAACCCCACCGGGAACCGGCAGACGATCAGGAGATAGACGTGATCCAGCAGGAGTCGCGACTTCGCGTCGCCGACAACACGGGTGCGAAGGAAATCCTCACCATCCGTGTTCTCGGTGGTTCGGGTCGCCGCTACGCGGGCATCGGTGACGTCATCGTCGCCACCGTCAAGGACGCGATCCCCGGTGGCAACGTGAAGAAGGGTGACGTCGTCAAGGCCGTCATCGTTCGCACCGTCAAGGAGCGTCGTCGTCAGGATGGCTCGTACATCCGCTTCGACGAGAACGCCGCCGTCATTCTGAAGAACGACGGCGACCCCCGCGGCACCCGTATCTTCGGCCCGGTGGGCCGTGAGCTGCGCGAGAAGAAGTTCATGAAGATCATCTCGCTCGCGCCGGAGGTGCTGTAAGCATGAAGATCAAGAAGGGCGACCTGGTTCAGGTCATCACCGGTAAGGACAAGGGCAAGCAGGGCAAGGTCATCGTGGCCTACCCCGCTCAGGACCGCGTCCTCGTCGAGGGTGTCAACCGGGTCAAGAAGCACACCAAGGCCGGTCAGACGGCTCGCGGTTCGCAGACCGGCGGCATCGTCACCACCGAGGCCCCGATTCACGTCAGCAACGTTCAGCTGGTTGTGGAGAAGGACGGCAAGAAGGTCGTCACCCGCGTCGGCTACCGCTTTGACGACGAGGGCAACAAGATCCGCGTTGCCAAGCGGACCGGTGAGGACATCTGATGACTGCCACCACTGCGCCGCGTCTCAAGACGCGCTACCGCGAGGAAATCGCCGGCAAGCTGCGTGAGGAGTTCTCGTACGAGAACGTCATGCAGATCCCCGGCCTGGTCAAGATCGTGGTCAACATGGGTGTGGGCGACGCCGCCCGCGACTCCAAGCTGATCGATGGCGCCGTGCGCGACCTCACCACGATCACGGGCCAGAAGCCGGCCGTCACCAAGGCCCGCAAGTCCATCGCGCAGTTCAAGCTGCGCGAGGGTCAGCCGATCGGCTGCCACGTCACCCTCCGCGGTGACCGGATGTGGGAGTTCCTGGACCGTACGCTGTCGCTCGCGCTGCCGCGTATCCGTGACTTCCGTGGCCTGTCGCCGAAGCAGTTCGACGGCCGTGGCAACTACACCTTCGGTCTCACGGAGCAGGTCATGTTCCACGAGATCGACCAGGACAAGATCGACCGGGTCCGGGGCATGGACATCACCGTGGTCACCACGGCGACCAATGACGACGAGGGTCGTGCCCTCCTTCGTCACCTCGGCTTCCCGTTCAAGGAGAACTGACCGTGGCGAAGAAGGCTCTGATCGCTAAGGCCGCCCGTAAGCCGAAGTTCGGCGTCCGCGGGTACACCCGCTGCCAGCGCTGCGGCCGGCCCCACTCCGTCTACCGCAAGTTCGGCCTGTGCCGCGTGTGCCTTCGTGAGATGGCTCACCGTGGCGAGCTGCCGGGCGTGACCAAGAGTTCCTGGTAAATCTCCTTCGCCCTTTGGGCGTTGGAACTACCCGGAAGCTCTCGGTAAGCATCTGGTCGGCAGGAGTCCGGCTCTTCATGCCGTAGGCTTGAAGGGTTGGGCGCCTGCCGCCCTGGACCGACTTACTACGCCGTAGGTCCCCGCACCGCACCCGTCCCGCCAATGAGTGGGGAGAGGGATGGCGCATACAGGAAACCCCGGCGAGAGAGGCCGAAGGCCAATTCATGACCATGACTGATCCCATCGCAGACATGCTCACGCGTCTGCGTAACGCGAACTCGGCATACCACGACTCCGTCGTGATGCCGCACAGCAAGATCAAGTCGCACATCGCGGAGATCCTCCAGCAGGAGGGCTTCATCACCGGCTGGAAGGTCGAGGACGCCGAGGTCGGCAAGAACCTCGTCCTCGAGCTGAAGTTCGGCCCGAACCGCGAGCGTTCGATCGCCGGCATCAAGCGCATTTCGAAGCCGGGTCTGCGTGTATACGCAAAGTCCACCAACCTGCCGAAGGTCCTCGGCGGCCTGGGCGTGGCGATCATCTCCACGTCCCACGGTCTCCTGACCGGCCAGCAGGCTCAGAAGAAGGGCGTAGGTGGGGAAGTCCTCGCCTACGTCTGGTAGTCGGGAACGGAGGAATAGCTCATGTCGCGAATCGGCAAGCTCCCCATCCAGGTTCCCGCCGGTGTGGACGTCACCATCGATGGCCGCACGGTCGCGGTGAAGGGCCCCAAGGGCACCCTCACCCACACCGTCGCGTCGCCGATCGAGGTCACCAAGGGTGAGGACGGCGTCCTGAACGTCGTCCGCCCGAACGACGAGCGTCAGAACAAGGCCCTTCACGGCCTGTCCCGCACGCTGGTGGCGAACATGATCACCGGTGTGACCCAGGGATACACCAAGGCGCTCGAGATCAGTGGTGTCGGTTACCGCGTCCAGGCGAAGGGCTCCAACCTGGAGTTCGCCCTGGGCTACAGCCACCCGATCCTGATCGAGGCCCCGGAGGGCATCACCTTCAAGGTGGAGTCCCCCACGAAGTTCTCCGTCGAGGGCATCGACAAGCAGAAGGTCGGCGAGACCGCGGCCAAGATCCGCAAGCTGCGGAAGCCTGACCCGTACAAGGCCAAGGGCGTCAAGTACGCCGGCGAGGTCATCCGCCGCAAGGTCGGAAAGGCTGGTAAGTAGCCATGGCATACGGCGTGAAGATCGCCAAGGGCGACGCCTACAAGCGTGCCGCCCTCAAGCGTCGCCACATCCGCGTCCGCAAGCACATCTCCGGTTCGCCGGAGCGTCCCCGCTTGGTCGTGACGCGTTCCAACCGCCACATGGTCGCTCAGGTCATCGACGACATCGCGGGCCACACGCTCGCGTCGGCGTCGACCCTGGACGTGTCCATCCGTGGTGGCGAGGGTGACAAGAGCGCCCAGGCCAAGCAGGTCGGCGCCCTGGTCGCTGAGCGTGCCAAGGCCGCAGGCGTCGAGGCCGTCGTGTTTGACCGCGGTGGTAACCAGTACGCCGGGCGGATTGCCGCTCTGGCTGACGCCGCCCGTGAAGCCGGGCTGAAGTTCTAAGCCCCGGTTCCTACGCACAGCGGACGTAACAGAGAGAGGTAAATCCAATGGCTGGACCCCAGCGCCGCGGAAGCGGTGCCGGTGGCGGCGAGCGGCGGGACCGGAAGGGCCGTGACGGCGGCGCAGCTGCCGCCGAGAAGACCGCGTACGTTGAGCGCGTTGTCGCGATCAACCGCGTCGCCAAGGTTGTGAAGGGTGGTCGTCGCTTCAGCTTCACCGCGCTGGTCGTGGTGGGCGATGGTGACGGCACCGTCGGTGTCGGTTACGGCAAGGCCAAGGAAGTTCCCGCGGCCATTGCCAAGGGCGTGGAAGAAGCCAAGAAGAACTTCTTCAAGGTTCCGCGTATCCAGGGCACCATTCCTCACCCGATCCAGGGCGAGAAGGCTGCGGGCGTCGTCCTGCTGAAGCCTGCTTCCCCCGGTACCGGTGTTATCGCCGGTGGCCCGGTGCGCGCCGTTCTGGAGTGCGCCGGCGTTCACGACATCCTGTCGAAGTCGCTCGGCTCCGACAACGCGATCAACATCGTGCACGCGACCGTGGCGGCCCTCAAGGGCCTGCAGCGTCCCGAGGAGATCGCGGCTCGCCGTGGTCTGCCGCTCGAGGACGTCGCCCCCGCGGCTCTGCTTCGTGCACGTGCGGGAGCGGGTGCGTAATGGCTCGCCTCAAGATCACGCAGACGAAGTCGTACATCGGCAGCAAGCAGAACCACCGCGACACCCTGCGTTCGCTCGGGCTCAAGCGCCTGAACGACGTGGTTGTCAAGGAGGACCGTCCCGAGTTCCGCGGCATGGCTCACGCCGTCCGCCACCTCGTGACGGTTGAGGAGGTCGACTGACATGGCGGAGAACAACCCGCTGAAGGCCCACGACCTCCGGCCTGCCCCGGGCGCCAAGACCGCCAAGACCCGTGTGGGTCGTGGTGAGGCGTCCAAGGGTAAGACCGCTGGTCGTGGCACCAAGGGCACGAAGGCCCGCTACCAGGTTCCGGAGCGCTTCGAGGGTGGGCAGATGCCCCTCCACATGCGTCTCCCGAAGCTCAAGGGCTTCAAGAACCCGTTCCGCACCGAGTACCAGGTCGTGAACCTGGACAAGCTCGCGACGCTCTACCCCGAGGGTGGAGAGGTCACCGTGGCCGACCTGGTCGCCAAGGGTGCGGTGCGCAACAACCACCTCGTCAAGGTCCTCGGACAGGGCGAGATCTCCGTGGCGCTGCAGGTTTCGGTTGACGCCGTCTCCGGCTCCGCCAAGGAGAAGATTGCCGCCGCCGGCGGCACCGTCACTGAGCTCGTCTGAGACAACTCGGACAACTCGATGGCTTGAACATCCGACCGGGGATGCCTCTTATTTGGGGCATCCCCGGTTGGTCGTTCCTAGGTGGGCATGGTCGCCGGTAAGGTGGCGTGCGTTGTTGCTGTGGTAACCCCTGGGCGCATGCCCAGGAATCTTTGACTCTTTCGTATTTGTCGATCCTCAAGACCGTCACCTCTCGCTCTGCGCGGGGGTCGCAGGAGGCACCGTGCTCACCGCGTTCGCCCGGGCGTTCAAGACGCCCGACCTGCGCAAGAAGCTGCTCTTCACGCTCGGCATCATCGTGCTTTACCGGCTCGGGGCACACATCCCGGTACCGGGAGTGAGCTACGAGAACGTCCAGACCTGTGTTGACCAGGCAAGCAAGGGCAACAACAGCCTCTTCGGCCTGGTGAACATGTTCAGCGGTGGTGCACTGCTGCAGATCACGATCTTCGCGCTCGGCATCATGCCGTACATCACGGCCAGCATCATCCTTCAGCTGCTGACCGTGGTCATTCCCCGACTCGAGGCGCTCAAGAAGGAGGGGCAGTCCGGCCAGGCCAAGATCACGCAGTACACGCGTTATCTGACCGTCGCGCTCGCCATCCTCCAGGGCACCGGCCTGGTGGCCACCGCCACCAGCGGCGCGCTGTTCAGCGGCTGCCCGGTCGCCGACCAGATCGTCCCGAACCACTCCATCTTCACGACCGTCGTCATGGTGATCACCATGACCGCGGGCACCGCTGCCGTCATGTGGCTCGGTGAGCTCATCACCGACCGCGGCATCGGCAACGGCATGTCGATCCTGATGTTCATCTCGATCGCTGCCAGCTTCCCGGGCTCCCTGTGGGCCATCAAGCAGAGCGGCAAGCTGGCGGACGGCTGGATCGAGTTCGGCACCGTCATCCTGGTCGGCTTCGTCATGGTGGCCCTCGTGGTCTTCGTCGAGCAGGCCCAGCGCCGTATCCCGGTTCAGTACGCGAAGCGCATGATCGGCCGCAGGTCGTACGGCGGTACGTCCACGTACATCCCGCTGAAGGTGAATCAGGCGGGTGTGATTCCCGTCATCTTCGCTTCTTCGCTGCTCTACATCCCGGCCCTGATCGTCCAGTTCTCCAACTCCACTGCGGGCTGGGCCACATGGATCAAGGACAACTTCGTCAAGGGCGACCACCCGTACTACATCACGGCGTACTTCCTGTTGATCGTCTTCTTCGCCTTCTTCTATGTGGCGATTTCGTTCAACCCCGAGGAAGTCGCCGACAACATGAAGAAGTATGGTGGGTTCATCCCGGGTATCCGGGCTGGTCGACCTACCGCCGAGTACCTGAGCTACGTGCTCAACAGGATCACTTGGCCGGGCTCGCTGTACCTGGGTCTGATCGCTCTCGTGCCGACGATGGCGTTGGCAGGCTTCGGCGGCGCTAACCAGAACTTCCCGTTCGGCGGGACGAGCATCCTCATCATCGTGGGTGTGGGTCTGGAGACCGTGAAGCAGATTGAGAGTCAGCTCCAGCAGCGCAATTACGAAGGGTTCCTCCGCTGATGCGAATCGTCCTCGTCGGGCCGCCCGGTGCCGGCAAGGGAACGCAGGCTGCGTACCTTGCCAAGAACCTGTCGATTCCGCACATCTCCACGGGCGATCTCTTCCGCGCCAACATCAGCCAGGGCACTGACCTTGGCAAGCGGGCCCGCGCCTACATGGACGCGGGGCAGCTGGTGCCGGACGAGGTCACCATTGCGATGGCCAAGGACCGCATGTCCCAGCCGGACGCCGTGAACGGCTTCCTGCTCGACGGCTTCCCGCGCAACGTGGGCCAGGCCGAGGCGCTCGACGAGATGCTCAAGAGCGAGGGCGTGACCCTGGACGCGGTTCTCGACCTGGAGGTCCCCGAGGACGAGGTCGTCAAGCGCATCGCGGGGCGGCGCATCTGCCGCAACGACAGCGCGCACGTCTTCCACGTGACGTACAACCCGCCGAAGACCGAGGGTGTCTGCGACACCTGCGACGGCGAGCTGTACCAGCGCGACGACGACACCGAGGACACGGTCCGGACCCGGCTCGAGGTCTACCACACCCAGACCGAGCCGATCATCGACTACTACCGGGCCCAGGGCCTGGTGGTGACGATCTCGGCGCTCGGCAAGGTCGAGGACGTGACCAAGCGGTCGATGGAAGCCCTCAAGAAGGTCCGCGAGGACTGAGGAACACACGTAATACCTGTACAGACGGCCGCGGCGTCCTTGGGCGCCGCGGCCGACTGTTTGCGCCGTATCGTGGAGTACGCCGCATACCCGTTCCCGTTCGATGCAGAGAGGCGCCGCGCAATGGTGCAGATCAAGACCCCCGAGCAGATCGCGAAGATGCGTGAGGCGGGGCTGGTGGTCGCTGCCATTCATGCCGCCACCCGCGAGGCAGCGGTGCCCGGCGCCACCACTCACGACCTGGACCAGGTCGCACGCAAGGTGATCGCCGATCACGGTGCGAAGTCGAACTTCCTCGGGTACGGCGGGTTCCCCGCGACCATCTGCGCCTCGGTCAACGAGGTCGTCGTGCACGGCATCCCGGACGAGAAGACTGTCCTCAAGGACGGCGACATCATCTCCATCGACGCCGGCGCGATCGTGGACGGCTGGCACGGCGACGCGGCGTACACGGCGTTCGTCGGCACCGGTCATGCTCCGGAGCTCATCGAGCTGTCCCGGGTGACCGAGGAGTCCATGTGGGCCGGGATCGCGGCGATGAAGGTGAACAACCGCCTCGTCGACATCTCGAAGGCGATCGAGTCCTACATTCGCCGCCAGCCGCGTCCGGCCACCGGCAAGTACGGGATCATCGAGGACTACGGCGGCCACGGCATCGGTACCGAGATGCACATGGACCCGCACCTGCTGAACTACGTCGCGCGCAAGCGCGGCAAGGGCATCAAGCTGGTTCCCGGCGTCTGCCTGGCCATCGAGCCGATGGTGTCCCTCGGTACGCCGCGGACCGAGGTGCTCGAGGACAACTGGACGGTCATCACGACCGACGGCACCTGGTCCTCGCACTGGGAGCACTCGATCGCCCTGACCGAGCAGGGGCCCCTGGTCCTGACGGCCCCCGACTGCGGCCGCGCGAAGCTGGCGGAGTACGGGATCCAGGCCGCGCCGGACCCGCTGGGCTGAGCGCCCCACCCGCTGAGAACGCGCCCCTGGGCCGGTCCAAGACCGGCCGGCACACGGGGGTCTAAGGATCTCCTCCAGTGGGCAAACTTGACGGATTCGTCTTTTGGGGTCCGCTGACGTAGACTGACTCGTCGGCTCTTGTGCATCCGTGTGTCCGCATATGGAGCGAAGAGTCGATCAAGGTAGCCGATTCGAAAGGCGAAGCGTGGCCAAGAAGCAAGGTGCCATCGAAATTGAGGGCACCGTGATCGAGTCCCTCCCGAACGCCATGTTCAAGGTGGAACTCCAGAACGGTCACAAGGTCCTCGCGCACATCAGCGGCAAGATGCGGATGCACTACATCCGTATCCTCCCGGATGACCGGGTCGTGGTGGAGCTCTCTCCGTACGACCTGACGCGTGGCCGGATCGTCTACCGATACAAGTAGATCTTGCCCACGCCCTGCTGCGGCGGGGTGATGGCACTGACCCGGAGAACCTGACATCCCATGAAGGTCAAGCCGAGCGTCAAGAAGATCTGCGACAAGTGCAAGGTGATCCGCCGTCACGGCCGGGTCATGGTCATCTGCGACAACCTGCGCCACAAGCAGCGCCAGGGCTGACGCACGACCCCCTGCATCTCGCAGCACTTCGCGCGACGCACGTAATACGTACATACGCAGTGCCCGTCCAAGCTTCGGCTGACGACACCTCCGGCGGGGGCCGGGGACCCGGACGTACCACCGCTTCCCTTCCGGGAGCGGTCGGCGGCCGGGAGTGGTATTGCGGAAGACCCCCGAAATAACAACTGGAGCCATTCAATGGCACGCGTTTCAGGTGTTGACATCCCGCGCGAAAAGCGCGTGGAGGTTGCCCTCACCTACGTCTTCGGTATCGGGCGCACCCGGTCCAAGGAGATCCTCGCCACCACGGGTGTGAACCCGAACACGCGCGTTCGCGACCTGGCCGAAGAGGACCTGGTCAAGATCCGCGAGTACGTGGACGCCAACCTCCGCACCGAGGGTGACCTCCGTCGCGAGATTCAGGCCGACATCCGCCGCAAGGTCGAGATCGGCTGCTACCAGGGTCTGCGCCACCGCCGCGGCCTGCCGGTCCACGGCCAGCGCACCAGCACGAACGCTCGTACCCGCAAGGGTCCGCGTCGCGCGATCGCCGGTAAGAAGAAGCCGGGCAAGAAGTAGTCCTCAGCGGACGCACTGCGGCAGTCCGGAACCCCGGGCCGTTGCAGCATCCAGCGGTCTTCGCTGTAGGACCGATCACCTCCCCTCTCCATCTGGAGTAAAGACATGCCCCCCAAGGGACGTCAGGGCGCAGCCAAGAAGGTGCGTCGCAAGGAAAAGAAGAACGTTGCTCACGGCCACGCGCACATCAAGAGCACGTTCAACAACACGATCGTTTCGATCACGGACCCCTCGGGCAACGTGATCTCCTGGGCCTCTGCCGGCCACGTCGGCTTCAAGGGCTCGCGCAAGTCCACCCCCTTCGCCGCGCAGATGGCCGCCGAGTCGGCCGCCCGCCGCGCGCAGGAGCACGGCATGCGCAAGGTTGACGTTTTCGTCAAGGGTCCCGGCTCCGGCCGCGAGACCGCGATCCGCTCCCTCCAGGCCACCGGCCTCGAGGTCGGTTCGATCCAGGACGTCACCCCCACTCCGCACAACGGATGCCGGCCGCCCAAGCGCCGTCGCGTCTGACGCACTGAAGCAACGGAGACAACTGGAAAATGGCGCGATACACCGGGGCCGACTGCAAGCGTTGCCGTCGGGAGAAGCAGAAGCTGTTCCTTAAGGGCAGCAAGTGCGAGAGCGCGAAGTGCCCGATCGAGATCCGTCCTTACCCCCCGGGTGAGCACGGACGCGGGCGCACCAAGGACAGCGAGTACCTTCTTCAGCTTCGTGAGAAGCAGAAGTGCTCGCGGATCTACGGTGTCCTTGAGAAGCAGTTCGTGAACTACTACAAGGAAGCGAACCAGAAGACCGGCAAGACCGGTGAGAACCTTCTGCGCATCCTTGAGACCCGCCTCGACAACGTGGTCTACCGGGCCGGCTTTGCCAAGTCCCGCGACCATGCGCGTCAGCTGGTGCGTCACGGACACATCGCCGTCAACGGCACGAAGACCGACATTCCGTCGGCCCGCGTCGCCGTGAACGACGTCATCGAGGTCCGCCAGAAGTCCAAGGCCCTGACCCCCTTCCAGGTGGCCCAGGCCGAGGCCGGCGAGCGCACCGTCCCGGCATGGCTCGAAGCCGTGCCGTCGACGCTGCGGATCCTCGTGCACTCCCTGCCCGAGCGCCAGGTGATCGACACCCAGGTGCAGGAGCAGCTGATCGTCGAGCTCTACTCCAAGTAGGAGAGCTCGCGGGTCCGGGCGGTACGGCTCTTTCGGGTCGTGCCGCCCGTACCCTTGTCAGTATCTGGGGGCGTCAAATAGTGGGCGCCCACGACTGAAGGACCACAGCATGCTTATCGCTCAGCGTCCGTCGCTGACCGAAGAGGTCGTCGACGAGTTCCGCTCCCGGTTCGTGATCGAGCCGCTGGAGCCGGGC
>NZ_JBLVKW010000011.1:0-173717 GCF_048270745.1 Streptomyces sp. NPDC056231
GCCGCATGAGGAACTTGTACGCACGGATCATCCGGCCCACCCCCCTTCGGCTGTCGTGATCAACATAGTGCAGGCCACTGACAACACAGCGAACTTTGGCGCTTCGCGCCTCCGGGCCGAGGATGCGTTTCCCTCCCCGGCTGAAGCCGGGGATACCCACGCAAGATCACGGATGGACCGGTGAGCAGAACGCCGGTACAGAGCGCCGCCGCCCGTCGGGGCCGCCCCAGCTACGACCGTGACTCCCTGCTGGAGGTCGCGGTCGTGGTCTTCAATGAGCGCGGCTACGACGGCACCAGCATGGAAGAGCTGGCCAGGCGCCTGGGCCTGAGCAAGTCGAGCATCTACCACCATGTCTCCGGCAAGGCGGAACTGCTCGACCTCGCCGTCAGCCGCGCCCTGAACGCGCTGTTCGCCGTGCTTGAGGAGGACCAGGACCCCCGGACCTCGGCCACCGCGCGCCTGGAGCGGGTCGTCCACCGCAGCGTCGAGGTGCTGGCCGCCGAACTGCCCTATGTGACGCTGCTGCTCCGGATCCGCGGCAACAGCGCGGCGGAACGGCGGGCGCTGGAGAGGCGGCGTGAGTTCGATCACCGAGTGGCCGAACTGATGACCCGAGCAGCAGCCGAGGGCGGCGTACGCGGCGACATCGATCCCCACCTGGCCGCCAGGCTGCTGTTCGGAACGGTCAACTCCCTGTATCGAGTGGTACCGCCCGAACGGCGACCTACCCGTTTCGGCACTCGCGACGGCCCTGACGAGCGTGCTCTTCGACGGCCTGCACCACGAGAACTGAACCCAGCACCTCGACACCGCCCGTGCGAGGACCCAAGAGCCGACGCGTAGCAGCGCCGAACCGCTCAGCACTGGCCCGCCCCGTCACCGAAGTGCTGAGGAGCGGTGGTACTGGTCCGGGACGTGGACGTCGCCGCCGAGGCCGCGGGCTGCGTGCTGGGCCCAGTAGGGGTTCCGCAGCAGTTCGCGGCCGAGGAGGATCGCGTCGGCTTCATCGTTGGCGAGGATCTTCTCGGCGTGCTCGGGTTCGGTGATGAGGCCGACGGCGGCGACGGGGAGGGTGGTCTCGTTCTTGACTCGGGCGGCGAAGGGGACCTGGTAGCCGGGGGCGGTGGGGATGCGGACGCCGGAGGCGTTGCCGCCGGTGGAGACGTCGAGGAGGTCCACGCCGTGCTCCTTCAGCAGGGCGGCGAAGCGGACGGTGTCGTCGGCGGTCCAGCCGTTGTCCTCGAGCCAGTCGGTGGCGGAGATACGGAAGAACAGCGGGAGGTGGTCGGGCCAGACGGCACGCACGGCGTCGACGACTTCGAGGGCGAAGCGGGTGCGGTTCTCGAAGGAGCCACCGTAGGCGTCGGTGCGCCTGTTGGAATGGTGGGAGAGGAACTCCCCGATGAGGTAGCCGTGGGCGCCGTGGACCTCGACAACCTCGAAGCCGGCTTCCAGCGCGCGGCGTGCGGCGTCCGCGAACTGCCCGACGATTTCCTGGATTTCATCGGTGGTCAGCTCGATGGGCACCGGGTGGCCATCGGCGAAGGCCACGGGGCTGGGGCCCGACGGCTGCCACCCGTGCGCGCCGGGCCCGACCGGGGCGCCGCCCTTCCAGGGGCGGTCGGTGCTGCCCTTGCGTCCGCTGTGCGCGATCTGGATTCCTGGGGTGGTGCCCTGGCTCTTGAGGAAGTCAGTGATCCGGCGCAGGGTCTCGGTCTGGTGGTCGTTCCAGATGCCCAGGTCGTAGGGGGAGATCCGCCCCTCGGGGCTGACCGCGGTCGCCTCGAGGAGGATGAGTCCGGTGCCGCCGGCGGCGCGGGCCGCGTAGTGAGCGAAGTGCCAGTCGTGCGCGACGCCGGCCTCGAGGCCTTCGGGAGCGGCGGAGTACTGGCACATGGGGGCCATCCAGATGCGGTTCGGGATGGTGAGCGAGCGCAGGGTGTAGGGCTCGAAAAGGACACTCACGGCAGACTCCGTTTCGCCGGGAACGACAGGATCGCTAGTACGATACATCTCGTAGTACGAGAATCGTCAAATTACGAAGGTTCTCGTACAACGACCCGCACGCGCATGAGGCCCCTCCCGGCTTTGGACACTGCTGGTCCGGCTCCGGGAGGGGCCTCATGCCCATCCGGGCCGGCCCTTCAGAATTCAGCCGCGGCGCCGCAGCGCAATCTCCGCATCGGCGTCGTAACCCTGGGTCCAGCTGCGCCCGGCGCCCGACTTCCAGGTGATGTGGGCCGTGGCCCCGTCGACCCTGACCGCTTCCACGGTCATGGCCCGGTCGCCGTCCCGTACATCGCCGCGACGCAGCTGCCCCGCCTTGACCGTCACGGGCTCAGCCGACTGCGCGCTCTCCACCTCGTCCGCCGCACGAACGAGAGCCACAGCCAGCTCCCGGGCCTGGGCAGGGGTGCAGATCAGCGAGAACTCCCCCGAAGGACCCGCCGCCCGGACCTCGACCCCAGCCGCAACGGGGGTCACGCCCAGGATCGCACCGCGTCCGCCGGTGCCCTCGATCTCACTCTTCATCGCTCTGCTCTCCCCTTGCCTGTCCCCCGGCTCACTTCAGCCGGAGGCTCTCCGGCGGGCCCAGATAGCCGGGCTTGAGGCCGCCGGTGTCGACCGCCAGGTTCTGCAGCACCATCGTCGGGTCGACCATCCAGAATTTCAGCACATGGACACCGGCTCGGACCGGCGTGGTGCACCATGCGGTGCGATAGGAAGGAGGCCGCAGCCTGACCCCGCATCGGCATCACACGTGCGACATTTTGTGCGGATATAGCGGGTAAACAGGAGCTATGGGAGGCTTTGGCGGATATATTTCAAGGCTCCGACGATCGAACACCGGGCGCTCCCGCACCCTGCTCGGCGTGCGCACCGTGGCCGGGGAAGTCCTGCTGCTGGAGCTGGTGCTCGTAGTGCTGCTCGTCGCCACGGCGGCGTTCTCGCTCGTGGTGCAGGCCCGGAACGCCGCCGTTCGCGATGCCGAGAGTGGTTCGTACGCCGTCGCCCAAACGTTCGCTCACTCCCCCGGCATCGTGGCGGCGCTGGACAGCCCTGATCCCACCGCAGTACTGCAGCCGCTCACTGAGGAAATCCGGAAAACCACCCACGTCGATACGGTCGTCGTGGCCGACATACACGGCATCCGCCTCACCCACCCCGATCCCTCGCTGATCGGCAAGCACATCCTCGGCCCGTACAAGGAGGCGGTTCTCGGGCATGGCTTCACCCGTACCTTCACGGGGAGCCGGGGGCCGGCCGTGAACTCGGTGGTGCCCATACCGAGGGCCGACGGCTCGACCGCCGGCCTGGTGTCCGTGGGCATCGCGATCAATAACGTGAACAAAGTGGCCGACCGCGAAGTGCCGGTGCTGGTCGGCGCCGCGGTGGCCGCACTCGCCCTCACCTCCGGCGGTGCGGCACTGGTCAGCCGACGTCTGCGGCGGCAGACGCATGGCCTCGGCCCCGCCGAGATGACGCGGCTGTACGAGCATCACGACGCGGTGCTGCACTCCGTGCGCGAAGGTGTCCTGATCATCGACGGCGACGGGCGGCTGCTCCTGGCCAACGACGAGGCCCGGCGGCTGCTGAGCCTGCCCGCGAACACCGAGGGGCTTCCAGTAACAGCCATCGGCCTGCCTCCTCCCCTCGCGGAACTGCTCGCCTCCGGCCGCAACGCCTCCGACGAGGTGCGCATGGCCGGTGACCGGCTGCTGGCCGTCAATCTGCGGCCCACCGACGAACATGGCGGACCTGCCGGGACGGTCGCGACCCTGCGGGACACAACGGAACTGGCCGCACTTGCCGACCGGGCCGCAGAGGTACGGGAGCGGCTGCTTCTGCTGCACACAGCCAGTGCACACATCGGTACGACACTGGATGTGAACCGGACCGCGGAGGAGTTGGCGCAGGTGGTGGTCCCCCGCTTCGCCGACTTCGCCTCGGTCGACCTCGCCGAGCCCGTGCTGCGCGGCGAGGAACCGTCGATACCGCTCGGCACCGTGCTGGACCTGCGGCGTACAGCTGTGGCAGGCATGCGCGCCGGCCACCCCTTCTACCCGATCGGGCAAGTCGTCGGGTTCGTTCCCACCAGCCCGGAGGCCCTGGGACTTATCCGTGGGCACACCAAGCTGGTGCCGGACCTGTCCGCCGAACGGGGCTGGCTGGGAGCCGACCCCGAGCGGGCGGCGAGGATCGTCGCGTACGGTGCCCACTCCCTGATCTCCGTTCCGCTGCACGCACGCGGTGCGGTCCTGGGCATGGCGAACTTCTGGCGCTCGGAGAATCCGGACCCCTTCGACGGGGACGATCTGACGTTCGCCGAGGAACTGGTCGCCCGGGCGGCCGTCTGTATCGACAACGCCCGCCGCTACACCCGCGAGCACGAGATGGCGGTGACGCTGCAGCGCAGCCTGCTGCCCCGCGGCCTGCCCGAACAAGCTGCTCTCGACGTCGCCTACCGCTATCTGCCCGCTCAGGCGGGGGTGGGCGGTGACTGGTTCGACGTCATTCCGCTGCCCGGTGCCCGCGTCGCGCTGGTCGTCGGTGACGTCGTCGGGCACGGTCTGCACGCCGCCGCGACGATGGGCCGCCTGCGCACCGCGGTCCACAACTTCTCCGCACTGGACCTTCCGGCCGACGAGCTCCTCGCCCGCATCGACGAAGTGATCGCACGGATCGACCGGACGGAGAACACCGACGACGGGGCCGCGGAGATCACGGGGGCCACCTGCCTGTACGCCGTCTATGACCCGGTGGCCGGCACCTGCTCCGCCGCCCGGGCCGGTCATCCCGGTCCCGTCCTGGTGCTGCCCGACGGCACGGTGCAGGTCCCCGACGTCCCCGCAGGCCTGCCCCTGGGCATCGGCGGACTGCCCTTCGAGGCGATGGAGCTGTCCCTGCCGGAGGGGAGCCGCATGGTCTTCTACACGGACGGTCTCGTCCGGTCGCGCGAGCGGGACTTCACCACCGGACTCGGCACGATGCGCGAAACGCTGGCCGGACAGCACCGGACTCCGGAAGAGACCTGCGACGACCTGATCTCTGCGCTCCTGCCCACACCTCCGGGTGACGACGCCGTCCTCCTGGTGGCCGCCACCCACATCCTCGCCCCCTCCCGTGTCGGCGAATGGGACGTCGAGCCCGACCCGTCGGCCGTCGCCGGGATCCGCAAGGACGTGTCCCAGTGGCTCATCGACCGGGGACTGGAGGAAGAGACCTTTGCCACCGAGCTGATCCTCAGTGAGCTGGTCACCAACGCCATCCGCTACGGCGCCCCTCCCATCCGGGTCCGGATGCTGCACGACCGTGCTCTGATCTGCGAGGTGTCCGACTCCAGCAGCACCGCACCGCATCTGCGCTATGCGTCGACGACGGATGAGGGTGGCCGCGGACTGTATCTCGTCGCCCAGTTCGCCGATCGCTGGGGCACCCGCTATACAGCCGAGGGCAAGGTCATCTGGTCCGAACAGACACCGGGCGCGGCTGAGGCGCCGGAGTTCGAGTGGAACGACGGGACCCTGGGTCTCTGAGCGCACCGCCATGAGCGCCGTCGCCGGATGAACCGGCGCCTCGCGGTGGGGAGTCGCGGCACAAGCCCGCCCAGGACGTGTGCCTCGGCAAGCTTCCGGCCGTCCCTCATCGAGCACAACAACCTCGGCGTCCGGGCATTGCCGGTCGGTCTTATTCCGTTGCAGGTCGGACAGGGTGTGCGTACGGTCGACCGGCATGACGCTCCTCACCCTGCACACCGCACGGCTGCGCCTGGAACCGTACACACCTGCCGACGAGGACGATTTCGTGGCGCTCTTCCAGGACACCCGGGTATCCCGGTGGATGGGGGACGGCCCTGCGGCGGAGGCCGAGGACCGTGCCCTGTTCGGGCGGATCTTCAGCAAGGTGTACGCGCAGGATCTATTCAACATCTGGGCGGTGCGGCAGGACAGCCGGTTCGTCGGCCATGCGGAGATCAAGCCGTCGTCGGACGTGGACGGCCACGAGATCGTCTACGCGCTGGCTCAGAGCTCCTGGGGGCAGGGGCTCGGGACCGAGATCGCGCAGGCACTCACCGTGTACGGGTTCGCCACCCTGAAGCTGACCGCGGTGCACGCGACGGTCGCCGCGGAGAACGCCGCGTCGCTCGCGCTGCTGGGCCGGATCGACTTCCGGCACGTGCGGAACAGGACGGAGGACGACGGGAGCATCACCCGGGTCCTTACCGCGACCGCGGCCACGGACACTCAGCCGCTGTAGACGTCGAGACAACCGCACATCCCGAACTTTCCGTAGGCCGAAGGCTGTTGAGCGTGCACACGGGCAGCGGCGAGATGACCGCCGTCCCCGAGCGCCAGGGCGTCGAGCTGTTCACCGGTTGCCCGGGACGCGGCGGCGGCGCCCTGTTCCCAGCGCCCCCGCCAGTCGTCCGTCCGATGCTTCACGAGCGCGGCGGCCGCCCGGTGGAAAGCGGCGAGCGGCTCGGTGTCGCCCGCCTCCGCGGCCCGGCGCAGAGCCAGAAACCC
Source organism: Streptomyces sp. NPDC056231 (assembly GCF_048270745.1). Lineage (NCBI taxonomy): Bacteria > Bacillati > Actinomycetota > Actinomycetes > Kitasatosporales > Streptomycetaceae > Streptomyces > Streptomyces sp. NPDC056231. The sequence goes on from NZ_JBLVKW010000011.1 coordinate 6,528, forward strand.
CTGGACGGCGAGGTCGCGGCGGGCACGGGCGGCGCCTTCTTGTTCCGGCTCGGAACCGTCGACGGGCAGAGCAACGGCCGCGCGATACGTGTCGGGGTCCGTCAGGAAGCGGGGCGGGAGGGTGAGCACGGCGTCGCCCGCCTCGGGCAGTCCGCTGTTCTGCATGAGAACGACGATGCGCAGGTCGTCGTCGTTGACGAGCCGGTGGATCGTACCGGGGGTGAACCACACCAGCGAACCGGCGGCCAGGGGAGTCTGCCGGTAGCCGGACACGGTGAGCGTCTGCACCGAGCCCGTGCCCCCGACCACCACATACCCTTCGGAACAGGTGAGATGGAGGTGGGGCGTGCCGCCGCGCAGTCCGTCCTCGGTGGGCCAGTCGTAGACCCTGAGGTGGGAGACGGCCACGGCGCCGGGCAGTCCTTCGAAGGTCTCCACGCGCGCTCCTCGGTCCGGTTCGTCGGCTGTTCGTCGGGGGCCGATCGATGGCCCACCACATGGGCAAGCGCTTTCTACGAGGAAATTACGGCCCATCCGGGACGGCGGTCAAGGGTGCCCCGGCAGTGTCGGCCACGCCCCGGGGTGCCGGATCGGGCCCCTCCTCCGCACTCGCCGTCCGGCCTGCACAAACGCCTACTCTGCGGGCCACTGTCAGTGGCCGGGTGCAGACTGGCCCGTATCCGTCACAAAGGCGTTTCGGGAGGTGTCGGCAATGCCCGACGTACTGCTCACTGTGGGAACCCGCAAAGGACTCTTCATCGGCCGCAGACGCCGTGGCACATGGGAGTTCGGCGACCCGCATTTCAACGCGCAGGCGATCTACTCCATCGCCATCGACACCCGCGGGCGGGCCACCCGGCTGCTCGTCGGCGGGGACAGCGCGCACTGGGGACCCTCGGTGTTCCACTCCGACGATCTGGGCGCGACCTGGGTCGAGCCGAAGCAACCGGCGGTGAAATTCCCCCAGTTCACCGGGGCCTCGCTGGAGCGGGTCTGGCAGCTGCACCCGGCCGGGGCGGAAGCGCCGGATGTCGTGTACGCGGGGACGGAGCCGGCCGCGCTGTTCCGCTCCGAGGACCGCGGGGAATCGTTCGAGCTGGTGCGCCCGCTGTGGGAGCATCCGACGCGCTCGAAATGGGTCCCGGGCGGGGGCGGCGAGGGGCTGCACACGATCCTGACCGATTCGAGGGACCCACAGGCGGTGACCGTCGCGGTCTCCACGGCCGGTGTGTTCCGCACCAAGGACGGCGGGGCGAGTTGGGCTCCGTCGAACAAGGGGGTGTCGGCGGTCTTCCTGCCGGATCCGAACCCGGAGTTCGGCCAGTGCGTCCACAAAGTCACCCGGGATGCGGTCGATCCGGACCGGCTCTATCTCCAGAACCACTGGGGTGTGTTCCGCAGTGACGACTCCGGGGACAACTGGACGGACGTCGGCGGGGGGCTGCCCTCCGACTTCGGCTTCGCCGCGGCCGCGCATCCTCACCGGGCGGAGACGGCGTACGTCTTCCCGATCAACGCGGACGCCGACCGTGTCCCGGCCGAGCACCGCTGCCGGGTGTTCCGTACGAGCGACGCGGGCAACAGTTGGGAGCCGCTGTCCGCCGGACTGCCCGAGGAGACGCATTACGGCACGGTGCTGCGCGACGCCCTCTGCACGGACGACGCCGATCCGGCGGGGGTCTATTTCGGCAATCGCAACGGCGAGGTGTACGCGAGCGAGGACGACGGGGACAGCTGGGAACAGCTCGCCTCGCATCTGCCGGATGTCCTCTGTGTACGGGCGGCAGTCGTCGGCGGTTGATCACCCCGGTCGTATGAGCAGTAGAGTGCGGCCCGTGGCAGCAAGACCGTTGAAAGAAATCATCGAGCCGGGATGGGCGCAGGCCCTGGAACCCGTGGCCGAACGCATCGCCGCGATGGGCGACTTCCTGCGCGCGGAGATCGCCGCAGGGCGCACCTATCTGCCCGCGGGGCAGAATGTGCTCCGGGCGTTCCAGCAGCCGTTCGACGAGGTGCGGGTCCTGATCGTCGGTCAGGACCCGTACCCCACACCGGGACATGCGGTGGGACTGAGCTTCGCCGTCGCGCCGGAGGTCCGGCCGCTGCCGGGCAGCCTGGAGAACATCTACCGGGAACTTCACACAGACCTGGGGCTGCCCCGGCCGTCCAACGGCGATCTGACACCCTGGACCCGCCAGGGGGTGCTGCTGCTCAACAGGGCGCTGACCACGGCGCCCCGTAAGCCGGCGGCGCATCGCGGCAAGGGCTGGGAAGAAGTGACCGAGCAGGCGATCCGGGCGCTGGTGGCGCGCGGAACACCGCTGGTGTCCGTCCTGTGGGGGCGCGACGCCCGCAATCTGCGGCCGCTGCTGGGTGACCTCCCGGCGATCGAGTCCTCGCACCCCTCTCCCATGTCCGCGGACCGCGGGTTCTTCGGCTCGCGGCCGTTCAGCCGGGCCAATGAACTGCTGGAGCGCCAGGGCGCCCGGCCGGTCGACTGGCAGCTTCCGTGACTGCCGCCGCGGGGTCGTACGTCCTCGGAGTGGACTCGGGCGGTTCCGGGCTCCGAGTGGCGCTCGGCTCGATCGGGGGCGAGAAGCCGGTGGCGACGGCAGTCTGCGCCGAGCCGGTGCGTACGGGTCCGGCCGGGATCGATGCCGGACACCTGCTGGAGCAGTTGCTTCCCGCCATCGACGAGTTGCGGGCGCAGGCCGGGGAGCGGGCGGAGACGGCCGCAGGCTTGTCCGTCGTCGCCGTGGCGATCGGCGCCGCCGGCATGGCGACGCTCGGGGACCAGCTGCGCGCGGAGCTGCCGGCGGCGCTGGAGCGGGCACTCGGGGTGCAGCTGCTGGCGCTGGCGGCCGACGCGGTGACGGCGTACGCGGGAGCGGTCGGGCAGCGACCGGGAGCCGTCGTCGCGGGCGGCACCGGCATGATCGCGCTGGGGACGGATCTGACGAGCTGGCGCCGGGCCGACGGCTGGGGTCATCTCCTCGGCGACAGCGGCGGCGGCGCCTGGATCGGGCGGGCCGGACTCGACGCGGCGATGCGCGCCCATGACGGGCGGCGCGGCGGTTCGGCCGCGCTACTGGCCCGGCTGGAGGCGGTGTTCGGTCCGGCGCCGGAGCTCCCCGGTCTGCTCTATCCGCGTACCGACCGCCCGGCACTGCTGGCCTCGTTCGCCCCCGAGGTCGCCGCGTGCGCCGGGGACGATCCGGTCGCCGCGGGCATTCTGCGGGACGCCGCCGGTCATATCGCAGAGGCGGCCGCCGCGGTGTGCCCGGAGCGCGGGGTGGCCGACGAGCCGTGCGAAGTGGCCCTGACGGGTGGCTTGTTCCGGATGGGCGATCCGCTGCTCGTACCGCTGCGTGAAGAGCTCTCCCGGCAACTGCCGCGGGCGCGGACGGTCCCCGGTTCGGGTGATCCGCTGACCGGTTCGCTGCGCATCGCCGAGGCGATGGCCACCGGTGAGCTGCGGTTGCCGCTCCACCCGACGCTGCTGTGCGTACCCGCGTACGGGCCCGGGCCGGGGCGACCGTAAGGGGCGACAGAGCAGGGCAGTTGACCGGTAAGCCATTGATCGGATAAAAGCGGACAGATAACGCCTGACTGGGCCCTCCCCGAACGGTGAGGCACCCAAAACCAGTAGCATGCGGCGCCATGAGCACCCCCACTGAGCCCGCTTCCGGCCTGCCTGTACGAATGCCGCGACCTCGCCAGTCCGGACGGCACCGCCGCCCGGAGCCCGTGGTCGCACCCGAGGGCGCTGCCGCGCTCGTTCTCGCCGTTCCCGGTACCCCCTCTTCGGCCACGCGCAGTCTGGCCGAAGAGGTGATCAGCATTGCCCGTTCAGAGCTGCCCGGTCTCCATGTCCGGATCGGGTACCTCGACGGCGACGATGCCGAGTACCCCACGCTCGTCTCCGTACTCGCGGATGCCGCCGCCGAGCGCATCGCGCGCTTCGAGCAGGCGAAGGCCGCGGGCCGTGAGGCCGCCGAGCCCGAGGGCCCGGCCGCCGTCGTGGTGCCGCTCCTCGCGGGGCCGGACAACGCCCTGCTCCGGCGGATACGTCAAGCCGTCATGGACAGCCGTGCGCCGGTCGAGCTGACCGACGTGCTCGGCCCGCACCCGCTGCTCGCCGAGGCGCTGCACGTACGCCTCTCCGAGGCCGGTCTGGCCCGCGCCGACCGCGCCAGGCTGTTCACCGTGGCCACGGCCGCGGACGGGATCGTGCTGGCCACGGTGGGTGGCGAGGAGGCCGTGCAGGCCGCGGGGATCACCGGCATGCTGCTGGCCGCCCGCCTCGCGGTGCCGGTGATGGCCGCTGCTCTCGATGTCGAGGGTTCGGTCGCGTCCATCGCCGACCAGCTGAAGGCCTCCGGTTCGGTGCAACTGGCCGTGGCGCCTTACCTGGTGGGTCCCGAGGTGCCCGAGGGGCTGCTGGATACCGCCGCAAAGGAGGCGGGCTGCGCGACGGCCGAGCCGCTCGGCGCGTACCCGGCGATCGGCAAGCTCGTCCTGTCGCTGTACACGACGGCGCTGGGCATCGCCCCGGCGACCCCGCAGGGGGCCCAGGCCCACTGACCTGATCAGCACGGAGCAGCGGGCCCGTACCGGACGTTCGGCCGGTACGGGCCCGCTGTGTCTGCCGTCTCGCACCCGGGGGCGGACCGCGGGTCGGATCAGTCGAAGATCACGCAGGAGACGGCAGGAGCGGTCAGGGAACCCGTGTGGCGTGGGATGCCGGTGCTCGGGTCGACGGCGAACCAGCTGACGTTCCCGGACCGTTCATTGGCCGCGTACAGCCACTGCCCGGTGGGGTCGAGGGCAAGGTCGCGCGGCCAGTGGCCACCGCAGCTCACGGTTGTGACCAGGGACGCCTTCTCGCCTGTCGCGTCGAGGGTGAGGACGGCGATGCTGTCGTGTCCTCGGTTGGCGGCCCAGAGGAAGCGGCCGTCGCGCGAGACGACGAGCTCGGACGGGTAGACGACCGCGTCGGCGGCCACGTCCTCGGGCACGACGGTCGTTTCGCCGACCGGTGTGAGGGTTCCGGTGGCGGCTTCCCACCGGCAGACGGTGACGGTCGGTTCGAGTTCGTTCAGGACGTAGGCATGGGTGCCTGCGGGGTGGAAGGCCAGGTGGCGCGGTCCGGTGCCCGGTCGCAGCGCCGTCTCGTCGTGCAGGTGCAGCGTGCCGGTGCTCGGGTCGAGGGCGCAGACGCGTACGGAGTCGGTTCCGAGGTCCACGCTCAGCACCCAGGCGCCCGACGGGTCGGCGAGCACCTGGTGGGCGTGCGGGGCTTGCTGACGGACCGGGTGCGGTCCGCTTCCCTCGTGCCGGAGCACGGAAGTGGCGGCGTCCAGCGATCCGTCGGCGCGCACGGGGAGGGCGGTGACGCTGCCGGAGCCGTAGTTGGCGGTGATCAGGTATCCACCGGTCAGTGCGAGGTGGGTGGGTCCACTGCCGTCCACCGGCCGGATCCTGCCGAGCAGCCGCAGGTCGTCGCCGGTGAGGTCGAGGGCGGCGGCCGCGCCGGACTCGGTCTCGCTGACCGTGTAGAGGGTGGTGGAGCCGGGGCCCAGGGCGAGATACGAAGGATCGGGGACGATGTCCGTGGTGGCGAGGACGGTCAGCGCCCCGGTCTCCCGGTCCACGGCCGCGACGGTGACCCCCCGACCGCCCGCCGACGTGAACGACCCTATGTATGCCCGTCCCGCACCGTTGCTGCTCACCGCTTCTGCCCCTCTCCGCCGACTGATCACGACGGCTCGGACCGCCGTGATCCTCCGCGACGGTAGCAGTGCAGCTTGTGCGGCCCAGTGCCGTGACCGGCAGTGTGTGCCCCATGAGGAGCGTCGTCCGGTGCATGCAGAGCCGGGGGGAGCGCTGGACCAGGGCCGTGTCACCACCGTCTGCTGCCGCGGGTCACAGGTCAGGCCGGGACGAGCGGGGCGCGGGGCGAGGTGCGCAGGGTCGCGGCGAGTTCCGCGAGGGCCCGCTCCAGGGCGTGCAGATGCGCGAGTGCGGCCTCGGCGCCGGGGTGGTGGTGCGGTGCGTGTGCGGGCGCGGCGTTCAGTTCCGTACGGACGGGTCCCGGCTGCGCCAGGGCGAGCACCGCGGCCTCGACGCGGCGGCAGGCCGCTCCGAGCCGGGCGTCGTGCGAAGCGTCGGGATCGGCGGTGACCGCGGCGAGACCACGCACCTCGCGGGCGCACAGGTCGAGCAGGGCGAGGACCTGGCGGGCGCGCGCCTTACGGGCCCGCAGCGGGTTGAGTGGATGCACCAGTGGGGCGAGCGAGAGCCGGACCCGGCCGAGCAGCGCCTCCAGTTCGGTCACCTGCGGACCGGGGTCGGCGGTCGGGGAACCGGCCAGACGGGCGGCAGCCCCGGCCGTGCAGGCGTGCACGCAGCGCAGTGCCCGCTGGATCCAGGCGTCAGTGGTCGCGTGGAGGGTGACGGGCAGCACGAGAAGGACGGCGAGCGTCGAGCCGAGGGCTCCGGCCCCGGTCTCCGTGAGGCGGAGCACGAGCAGCCCCGGATTCAGGACGCCGAGCAGGCCGTACAGCAGTCCGGCCATCACGGTCACGAAGAAGACCATCCAGCTGTACGAGACGGCGGCGGTGTAGAAGATGCCGAAGACGCAGACGGCGACGAGGACCGCGGTGGGGACCGTGTCGCCGTGCAGCGGCACGGCGACCAGCAGCCCTGCGGCGATCCCGGCCGCCGTGCCGAGGATGCGGCGGAAGCCGCGGACCAGCGTCTCGCCGCGCGAGGCGGTGTTCACGAAGACCCACCAGACGGTGCCGACGGCCCAGTACCAGCGGTCGGCGGACAGCAGCTGCCCGATGCCGAGCGCGAAGGCGCTGGCGGCGGTCGCCTGGAGCGCCTGCCGCGTCGTAGCCCGGGCCAGCCCGCGACTGCCCTGGAGTGTGGGTACGACGGGCGTGGGCAGCCGACGTTCGTAGCACCAGGCGCCGAAGCGGATGGCCGAGGCGGTGATGAGCGAGAGTGCGACGGCGGCGTACAGCTCGGGCAGTTGGCCTGGTACGACGTGCAGGAACTGCGCCATGAAGAACGCCATGAACGCGAAAACCCCCAGGGCATGACCGCGGGGACCCCAGCGGCGCGCGTACACCCCCGCACAGACAACGGCGAGGAACGCGGCGTCACGCGCCAGGGGGTAGTCGTGCAGCGCCGTCGCGAGCGCCAGGACCGGGAATCCGACAACGGGCAGCAGCACGGTGGTGAGCGCCTGGTCGCGGACCTGGGCGTCGGTGACCGTGAAGAGTGCAAGCAGAGCGGCGAGGCCGCCGGCGACGGACGCGGGAAGCGAGTGACTGACGAGGCCCGAAAGGGTCACGGCCAGACCGATGCCGACAACGGCCCGGGCCGAGCTGCGCAGCCGCAGCCGCCCCGGGTCCGGAGCCACCAACATCCGCTTCAGCACCGATGACCACTCCCTGTTCTGTCCGGGCATGAAAAAGGCGCCGCGGGATCCGCAGCGCCATCGACTGGTCCAATCAGAGCATCTCGCCACCATCTGGCTCAAGTCGAGCAGACACAGTTGAGCCATTGGCACAGCCTGATGGGCTTTCGATGTGCCAGGCGCGCACCAATGGACCACGTCCTGCGCAACCGTCGGGCCGAAGAAAGGCCGTCCGAGCGATTCACGCGCGGGCCTCGGCACGGGCGCGCTTCCAGGATCCGTCCCGCGAGGTCAGCCGCACTCCGGGGGTGTGCGGCGAGCGCGCAGGAGAAGCGGCAGAACGGCGGTCGCCGCGGCGAGTACCGCGAAGCCCCAGGTCAAGGTCGCGGCACCGGCGACGGCGGCGACCAGCAACGGGCCTCCGGCGTCGCCGAGTTCACGTCCGAGTTCGGCCGTCCCCATGGTCTGACCGAGTCGTTCCTCCGGGGTGGCACCCGCGAGGGCGGCGAAGCCCAGCGGAGTGATCAGCCCGGTTCCGGCCCCGATCAGCACGGCGGCCGACAGGATGCCCGGCAGGCCGCGCAGCATGGCGGCGGCGAGTCCGCACGCGGTGACCAGCAGTCCGGCCACCAGCCCCCCGCCGGCGCCCAGGCGCCCGTGGTCCAGGGCTCGCCCGGCCCACGGCTGCACGAGCGCGGCGCACAGGGCGAGGACGGAGACAGCCGCGCCGGTGGCCACCGGCGACAGACCGGCAGCCACTCCGGACACCGGCAGGAACCCGACCCCGACGGACAGCGCGGCGGTGGCGGCGGCCAGGGCCGCCACCGGCCGCAGAAAAGCACCGTCGGCCAGTCGCCGGACGAGCCCCAGGACGGTCTGACGGGTCTTGGGCAGAGGCGGAACAGCAGGTACCGCGAACACGGCCCACAGGGCGACCGCGGCAGCCAGCGCGCCCAGCACCGCGAACAGCAGCGTCAGGCCGCCGGCCCAGACCAGCACGCCGCCGAGCAAGGGTCCTGCGGTGTAGCCGATGCCCTTGAAGAATCCGTACGAGCCGAATGCGCGGCCGTGCCGGGCCTGCGGGCTGAGCCGGGCCACCAGCGCGGAGGCGGCAGGTGAGAACGCGGACGCGGCCGCGCCCTGTCCGAGGCGGGCGGCCCACAGCCAGCCGGGGTCGCGGACCACCACGAAGATTGCGGAGGTGGCGGCGAACGCAATGAGCCCGCCGAGCAGCACCGGCCGGGCGCCGATCCGGTCGGCGAGCGTCCCGAACACCGGCTTGAGCACCACCTCGGCCCCGTCGTAGAGCGCGAGCAACAGCCCGAGATACAGCACCGAACGCGTCAGCCCGGCATCGCCCTGGCCGAGGTTGGCGGCGACGCCGTGCGCGCCGAAGGCGGTGGTGAACCCGGCTGCGTACAGCGGCCACATCCGCCGCCGCGATCCCGCGGGCAGAAGCCTCGATTCCTGGGCAGGCCCGGGGGTCACGGCTGCCGCCGTACCGCGACCCGGTGCCGGGACGGCCGCGTCGGCAGCCACACCATCAGCACCACCCACCGCAGCGGGGACGCCGAAGACTCCTCACCCACCGAGCAAACGTAACAGTCGTTACGTCATGAGGAGCGGGCGTCACGTGCTGGGCGCGACCTGCGCCCCTTTCGGCCAGCTTTGCCCCCGCCGGAACGCGGGCGGAGATTTCCTGGTCGCCTCTCACCTGGGCGCGGTCCGGGCCGGAGCCCCCGCGCGCTTCGCAGGCAAAAATCCGCAAAACGTGACCGGTTACACGCTGCGCATCCCGTTGCGGTCCGAGCGCGGTTCGCCGCACCCGAACCCCTCGCCGCCGACTCGCTCATCGAAGGAACTAGCGAGCAAAAGCCTTCATTTCGAAGATCATCAAGTGAACACGGGCACCGAACCATCAAGTTGTCAATAAGCGGCCGACTCTCGCCCAATCTACGAATACCGCCAGTTGCACTCCTGACGGCAACGAATTCCGTAGGTATTAGGTGGTTGACGTGACGGATCCCACAGGTTTCCATAGCGCGCCGGGAGCAGACGAAACCAACAGCGCAGCAAGCCACGGAGGCGATAGCGCTCCCGCCGTACCCGTCACACCCAGTCGATCGGAACCGCTCCATGACCGACACGCTCAGCCAGCCCGTCACCTCCGGCACCGCACCGGCGGAGGCCGATCCCCACGGCCAGGACGGCCCCCGCACTCTCAAGCGTTCCATCGGGGTCGTCGGAGGAACCCTGCTGACCCTCTCCTGCGTGACGCCCGCGTCCACGCTCTTCGTGGTCGTGCCCGACCTGTTCGGCGACCTCGGCTCCGCCACCGCGCTCACCATCGCCATCGGTTCGCTGCTCTGCATCGCCGTGGCGTTCTGCTACTCGGAGCTGGGCACCATGATCCCCAGCGCGGGCGGCGAGTACGCCATGGTCACCACCCTGACCGGCCGGCTGGCCGGGTGGCTGGTATTCGTCCTGTCCCTGCTGGTCGTGATGATCGTCCCGCCCGTGATCGCCATGGGCACGGCGGACTACCTCGCCCCGCTGGTCCACATCCCGGCCGAGGCCGCCGGGGCCGGGGTCATGGTGCTCGCCACCCTGGCCGGTCTGCTGGACCTGCGTGCCAACGCCTGGATCACCGGCATCTTCCTGGTTCTGGAAGTCATCGCGGCGGCCGTCGTCGCCGTGCTCGGCTTCGCCCACACCGAGCGCGGCGCGGGCAGCCTGATCCATGGTGTGGTCGCGAGCGACAGCGGAGCGTCCCGCCCGGTCACCGCGATGCTGGTCGTCTCGGGTCTGGCCATCGCACTCTTCATCACCCAGGGCTTCTCCACCGCTGTCTACCTCTCCGAGGAGATGGAGAACCCGCGGCGCAACGTCGCCCGCACCGTCCTCGCCACCCTGGCCATCTCGACAGCCGTCATCCTCGTCCCGGTGGTCGCGATCACCATGGGTGCACCCGACCTCGCGGCGCTCACCTCCGGTGACATCAGCGGCATGGTCACTGCCTGGAGCAACTCAGCCGTCGGTACGTTCGTGAGCCTCTGCGTCGCACTCGCGATCATCAACGCGGGCATCGTCATGGTCATCCAGAACTCCCGGGTACTGTTCGCCTCCGCCCGGGACAAGGCGTGGCCCGAACCGGTCAACAACGCCCTCGCCCGTCTCGGCCGCTTCGGTTCGCCGTGGGTCGCCACCCTGCTGGTCGGAGTTCCCGGCGCGGCACTGTGCTTCGTCAACCTCGACACGCTGTACGGCGTGACCGGCGTCTCGGTCACCGGTATGTACCTCCTGGTCGCCGTCGCCGCGCTCGCCGCCCGCCGCACGGGTCACAAGGAGCTGCCCGCCTGGCGGATGCCGCTCTGGCCGGCGGTGCCGGTGGCGCTGATCGTCGTACTCGTCTACATCCTCAGCCAGCAGGAGGTCACGTACCTGCTGTGGACCGGCGGCATCATGGCGGCGGCCACCCTCTACTGGGCCTTCTACCTCCGCCCCCGCCCCCACACCCGCTGGCTGGTCACCCTCCCCGAGGATGCCCGCCCCTGACCCGACGTGGACGGGCCCATGCCCGTCCACTGGGCCATTGGTACAGTCGGAGTCCGTATCAGCAGACCAGGGAGAGGCCGACGGACCATGGCGGTGGACGCGCTCGACACCCGCATCCTGCGGCTGCTCATCGAGCAGCCCCGGACCAGCGTGCGGGAGTACGCGCGGATCCTCTCCATCGCCCGGGGCACCGTGCAGGCCCGTATCGACCGGCTGGAGCGGAACGGTGTGATCACCGGTACGGGCCCGGTCCTCTCCCCCGCCGCGCTCGGCCACCCGGTGCTCGCCTTCGTCCATCTGGAGGTCACCCAGGGGCATCTGGACGAGGTGGGCGAGGCCCTCGCCGCCGTGCCGGAGATCGTCGAGGCGTTCTCGACCACCGGCGGCGGGGATCTGCTGACGCGGGTCGTGGCCCGCGACAACGAGCACCTGGAGGATGTGATCCAGCTGCTGATCCAGCTGCCCGGCGTGGTGCGGACCCGCACCGAAGTGGCCCTGCGCGAGCGGGTCCCGCACCGGCTGCTGCCGTTGGTCGAATCCGTCGGCCGAGCCGCGACCGGATCGTCGGACTGATCACCTCCTTGGCATGCTGGGTGCCATGAGCAATCGGCCCACCCCTGCCCCCTCGGTCATCTTCGATCTCGACGGCACTCTCGTGGACAGCGAGCCGAACTACTACGAGGCGGGGCGCCGGCTCCTCGCCCGTCACGGCGTGCCGGACTTCACCTGGGAGCACCACACCCGGTACATCGGGATCAGTACCCGCGAGACGCTGACGGCGCTGCGGGCCGAGTACAGGATCGCGGCACCCGTCGATGAACTCCTCGCCGGCCAGGACGCTCTCTATCTGGAGCTGGCGCGATCATCGACTGAGGTGTTCCCTGAGATGCGGAAGTTCGTGGAACGGCTGCATCAGGAGGGGATCGCGACGGCCGTGGCATCGGGTTCGTCCCGGGCCGCGATCGAGGCGGTGCTCGCAGGCACCGGACTCGGCGCGCACGTCACGACGTATGTCTCCGCCGACGAGGTGGCGCACGGGAAACCGGCGCCGGATGTGTTCCTGGAGGCCGCGCGGCGGCTGGGCGCCGCGCCCGGCGACTGCGTGGTGCTGGAGGATGCGGCGCCGGGCGCGGCGGCAGCGCATGCGGCGGGCATGCGCTGCATCGCGGTTCCCTATGTGGCATCGACGGCCGACGATCCGGCATTCACCACGGCGGGGCTGCGCTTCCGCGGTGGTCAGGGCGAATTCACAGCGCAGACCGCGTACGACTGGCTGACCGGAGCTCAGCCTTCCTGAATCGTGCCGGTGGCGGTCATCGGGAAACTCTCGACGAGCTCGATGCCCGGCACCTCGTATGCCGCCATCACTCCGGGTGTTCGTCGCCGACCCGGCCCTGTGGCACCGGCTGGACGAGGACGCGCGCATCTGCATGGGCCGCGGGACGCTGCTCGGGGGGGGGCGACGGCGCTGCGGCAGCTCGGTGACCGTATCGACCGTCGCACGGCCCGGATCGTGTTCACGGTTTCCGGTCTGGAGTGGAGCCGTCCGGGCCCGCCGTCCGTCGTCACTGCCCCCGGTGCGTGCTTGGTGACCGGGGCCTTCTACGGTATCGCTGCACGTGTGGGGTGATGATGACGGCTGTGAGGGGAGACCGGCGGATGCGACGCGCTGGACGTGGGTTGTTGATCACGGGAGCCGTACTGGCCGTCCTGGGGATCGTGCTGACCGCGGGGTCGCTCTGGACCCTCCGCAGCGGCTACACGATGGTGACGCCCAGGGGTGAGTCCATGGAGCCGACATACGCCCCGGGTCATCGGGTCTTCTTCGCGAGGACCGGTGGCGAGAAGATACGGAAGGGCGATGTGGTGCTCTTCGGCCTGCCGGACCGTTTCAACGGCGAGGCCGTGCTGCAGCGTGTCATCGGCCTCGGAGGCGACCATGTGGTCTTTGACGGGACCCGGTTGACCGTCAATGGGACACCGCTCGAGGAGCCGTACCTGAAGGGGGCGGAGGTCGACGGCGGGCACGGCCCCTACAACGTAAAGGTTCCGGCCGGGCGGATGTTCCTCCTCGGCGACAACCGTGGGAACTCCAACGACTCGCGCTACTTCTCCGGCGAGGACTCCGGAACCGTGCCCGTGACGGCCGTGCGGGGACGGGCACTTGACGATGCCACCGCGCCGATGATGCTGGGCCTCGGTGCCATGCTCGGTGTGGTTCTCGCCCTCGCGGGCGCCGTCTGTGCGCTGGTGGGCGGGCTGACACGGCGGCACCGGGCCACGGTGCCCCCGCCTCTTACCGGGTACGCAGGTACAGGTACCGGATACACCGCTCCCGGGGGGCCGTCGCCCTTCCAGCGCCCCTGAGGTGCGGCGCCACGTGACTTGTGGCCCTCAGCGTTCGGTGCCTTGCACCGCAGTGCCGAGGCGGCGGGCGCCCTCGGTCAGTTCGGCGGGGTCCGCCGCGGCATGAAGGAGGAACCTGCTCGGACGGCCACACCCCGGAGAGCCGGTCACGCCAACTGGTTGACCAGGGCGGTGAAGACCGTGGGAAGGCGGGTCGCGGCCGGAACGATACGACGGGCGAGTCGCGGGTGCTGACGGACCCTGAGCAACGACTCGGTGAGCAGGCGGTGGCGCCGGGAGACCTTGCGCCACGCCTGCTCGTACGCCAGTGGGCGGTCGTCCCGGATGCAGCGCACCAGTTGCGCGGCCCCGGCGAGGGCCAGGGAGATCCCTTCACCGGTGAGCGCGTCGATGTATCCCGCAGCGTCCCCGACCAGCAGGACCCGCCCGGCCGCCCGGGAGCTGACACGCTGGCGCAGCGGTCCGGCGCCGCGCACAGGGGTGGTGGTGGTCGCGGGCAGATGGTGTGCGAGGAGGGGGAAGCGGGCCAGGTGGCTGTCGAACGGTCCGCGTTCCGCGGACAGGACGGCGACGCACACCAGGCGCGGGCCGAGCGGCGTGACGTAGGCCTCCGCCCGTGCTGACCAGTGCACCTCGACGCAGTCCGTCCAGGGCTCGATCGCGTAGTGCCGGCGCAGGCCGAATCTGGCGGGCCGCGGATCCGGCCGGTCCAGACCGAGTTGACGCCTGATCGGCGAGTGCAGTCCGTCGGCGGCGGCCAGGTAGCGGGCCGTGATGCCGGCTGCGCGGACGCTGTCGGTGCTCTGCCGGATGCCGCCCGCCCGCGCCTGGATCACCGGTACGCCGAGTTCCGCCGCTCGGCGGGCCAGGGCTGCGTGCAGTTCGGTGCGCCGGACGCCGCAGCCGGGGGCGGGTGCGAAGAGGGCTTCGGCACTGTGGCGGTCGTCGACGTACCGGATCCCGCGCAGTGGGTGTCCGGTGACGGTGACACCGAGTTCGGCCAGCGCGTGTACGGCGCCCGGCATGAGGCCCTCGCCGCAGGCCTTGTCGATCGGGGTGGGGCGCGGCTCGGTGACCACCGCTTCGAGTCCGGATGCGGCGGCGTGGATCGCGGTGGCGAGTCCGGCGGGGCCGCCGCCGACCACCAGCAGGTCGATCACGGCGTGGCCGCAGGGGTCGGAGCCGGGGCGGCCCCGGCCAGAGCGGTGTTCTCGCACCGCACGCGGGTTGCGAGAAGCGGCAGGTTGAGGAGTGTGAAACCGGTCGCGGTAAGCCAGTTGGTGTGTACGAGCGGCAGCGCGGCGCCCTCGACGATCACGGCGGCGTAATTGGGGTGGTCCATCCACCGGTACGGTCCGGCGGTGACGAGGGGCAGGTCCGGCACCACGATGACGCGGGTGTTCCAGCGCGGCCCCAGCGTGGTGATGCACCACCAGCGCAGCCCCTGGGCACCGAGGGCCAGGGCGAGCATCGGCCAGCCGAGCGCGGGCAGGAAGGGGCGGCCGCCCAGCCAGGTCTCCCCCAGGCAGCCTGCCAGCAGCGCGGTGTGAAGGGCGACCATGACGGGGTAGTGCCCCCGCCCGTACTCCGTTCCGGCGTTGCGGCGGCTCCAGGCGGCGTTGCGCCGGGCGGTGACGACTTCGGCGAGGCGCTCGACGGCGACCAGGAGGATGAGGACTGTGTAGGGGATCACGGGGCGGCTACCAGCGCAGGAGGACTTGTTCGGTGCAGAAGCCCGGCCCCATCGCGAGGAGGAGACCGGGCGATCCGGGCGGTGGCGGGTGCAGCGCCAGGGTGTCCCGGAGGATGTGCAGGACGGACGCGGAGGAGAGATTGCCGACCTCGGCCAGCGAACGCCGGGTCGGTTCCAGCGCTCGGGCGGGCAGATCGAGCGTCTCGCGTACGGCTTCCAGGACCTGGGGACCGCCGGGGTGGCATACCCAGGCCGTCACGTCCTGCGTCTTGAGGTCGTGGCCGGAGAGGAAGAAGCGCACCTCGTCGCCGAGCGTCTCGCGTACCAGGTCGGGGAGGTCGGCGCCGAGGACGATACGGAAGCCCGCGTCACCGATGTCCCAGCCCAGGCTGCGTTCGGTGCCGGGGTAGAGCGTGCTTCGGGTCGCGACCACCTCCGGCCCGCGCTGTTGTTCCCGACGGTGCGGGTGGTCCCGGCCGACCGCGAGGACCGCGGCGGCGCCGTCGCCGAACAGGGCGCCCGCCACCAGGTTCGGCACGGACGCGTCGGTACGTTGCAGGGTCAGCGAACAGAGTTCGACCGAGAGCAGCAGCGCGACCTGTCCGGGGTGACCGTCGAGGTAGTCGTGAACCCGGGCCAGTCCGGCAGCTCCGGCCACACAGCCCAGACCGAAGATCGGCACGCGTTTCACATCGGGCCGCAATCCGACCCGTCCGGCGAGCCGCGCCTCCAGCGACGGGGCGGCGATGCCGGTGACCGAGGTGGAGATGACCAGGTCGATCTCGCTCGCGTCGAGACCCGCCCGGTCCAGGGCACCGCGCACCGCCCGCTCCCCGAGCCGGAGCGCGGATTCGATGAACGCGTCGTTGGCCTCCCCGAAGCCGCTCAGGGAGGCATACCGCTCCAGGGGCAGGGCCAGATGGCGGCCGCGTACCGTGGCGGACGTGTGCAGGCGTTCCAGCACGCCGCGGTCGGCGCCCGATGGCAGGCACATATCGGCGAAGGCATGGGTGATCTCGGACTGCTCGTACCGGTGCGGCGGAAGCACACCATGGATCGCGACGATTCGCGTCATCCCATCACAATACGTGCGAATAACGTATTTTGATCGTCCATCATGAATCACACTTTTCGGGCAGCTTCCGTGTCCGCCTCGATGCCTGCCGCCGTGCCGGCGGCCGCTCCCCGCCCCGGCCGGGTCGCGGTCGCCCTGCTCCTGTCGGCCCACCCGGCCCCCGCATTGGCCGTCTCCGCCCTGATCACCGCACTGGCCGTGGCCGCGGGACGCGATGCGTCCGGCAGCTGCCTGGTCGCTCTGACCATGCTCACCGGGCAGCTCTCCGTCGGCTGGAGCAACGACTGCATCGACATCGCACGGGACACGGCGGCGAACCGGCGCGACAAGCCGCTCGTGAACGGCGCCGTGAGGGCCCGAACCGTCGCGGTGGCCGCCTGTGCCGCACTTGTCCTGTGCGTCCCCCTGTCGCTGGCGAACGGCGCGTCGGCGGGCAGTGCCCACCTGATCGGGGTCGCCGCCGCCTGGTCCTACAACCTGGGACTCAAACGAACACCGTTGTCCTGGCTCCCGTACGCCATCGCCTTCGGTCTCCTGCCCGCCTTCGTCACGCTCGCGCTGCCGGGCCACCCCTGGCCGGCCGCCACGCCAGTGGTCGCGGGCGCGCTCCTCGGCTTCGGCGCGCACTTCACCAACGTCCTCCCCGACATCGACGCCGACCTGGCCGCGGGCGTCCGCGGCCTGCCCCAGCGGTTGGGCCGACGCCGGACCCGTACTGTCGCGGCACTCGCGCTGCTCGCCGCATCGGCCGTCCTCGTCCTCGGCCCACCGGGATCGCCGGACGCCACGGGCTGGACCGGTCTCGTCGTGACCGGGACCCTGGCCGTGGCCGTCTGCCTCCCGCTGCGCTCCGCACTCGACAGCCGCCTGCCGTTCCTGGCCACGCTCGGCCTGGCCGGGATCGACATCGCACTGCTGCTCCTGCAGGGCAGGGCGCTGGGCTGATCCCCTCCCGTGGACGCCGCAGCCCGACCGGCTTCTCGACCAGGGGTGTCCGGCAGATCGGGGCCGGACAGGTCGTGGCGTCGGGTGCGGTGCGTCGCGAGGCGGAGGAGCGTCCTCATACTGGACGTATTCGCTGCGTTCCGACACCGCGGCGAAGTGCCGCAGCTGTCGGTTCCGCACCCGCCAGGGATACCGGGACAGTCCCTGGGCCGGCTCCGGCGAGAGCTGCCGGCAACGAAGGGAGAGTCACCCATGTCGCGCTATCACGAGATGAAGTTCCGGGCGGTCACAACGTTCCAGCGGCGGATCGGCAATCCGGTGCTCCGCCGACTGCCGAACCAGACCCTCCTGGAGACCACGGGACGCACGTCCGGAGTGCCCCGCCGGACCCCGGTCGGCGGCCGCCGGGCCGGCAAGGAATTCTGGCTGGTCTCGGAGTACGGCGAGAAGTCGCAGTACGTACGCAACATCCGGGCGAATCCGGAGGTACGGGTCCGGATCAGGGGGCGCTGGCACGCCGGAACCGCCCATCCGGTCCCGCAGGACGACCCGCGCGCCCGGCTCAGGACACTGCCGCGCTTCAACAGCGCTGCAGTCCGGGCACTCGGCACCGACCTGCTGAGCGTGCGGGTCGATCTCAGCGACTGAGGGCGGCCGGTCCGCCTGCCGGCGCCGGTGGACCCCGGCCCGGATACGACGGTCGTGGAGGTCCCGTACCGCGCCCGGCGTCCCCTGCGGCAGCGGCGGAAGCGACGCGGCCGCGCAGGAACGCCGGGGCACGAGGACGAGGGGACCTGAGCAGCGTTCGATCCAGTCCCCGGCAAGGCCGGATCCCTGGGTGTCACCCCCTCGCCGTCGGGCCGGACACACCTTCGCGCGGAACAGGTGTACTCGCCCTGACCTCGCACGGCGTCGCCCATGGCGCGCCGGCAGACGCGTACCGCATCCGAGAGGATCACCGGCTTCGCGGCCGGACCCATCGGCCTGCCGAAGTTCGGCGACCACGCCCGGCGTCATGGCGTCTCGTGCATTGCCGGGCCAGATGGTTCGATCGGAGCCGGAAAGGGCGAAGGGGCCTGCCAGGCACACGGCGTCACGCTCGCCCGCTCCGGTCCGGGACTGTTCCACCACTGACGGGACGTGCCGGGGACGGCCGGGTGCGAAACCCACGGAACGAGGAGGGCTTGCCCTGAACGGACAACTGCTGGCGATCAGCGACCTGCACGTCGCCTACGCCGATAACCGTGCCATCGTGTCGTCCCTGCGTCCCGGCACCGACGCCGACTGGCTCGTCGTCGCAGGGGACGTCGCCGAGAAGGTCGCCGACATCGAGCAGACGCTGAAGATGCTCAGCGAGCGCTTCGCGAAGGTCGTGTGGGTCCCCGGGAACCACGAGCTGTGGACCCACCCGCGCGACCCCGTGGAGCTGCAGGGCGAGGCGCGGTACCTCCATCTGGTCGAGCTCTGCCGGACGCTGGGCGTCGTCACCCCGGAGGATCCCTATCCGGTGTGGGAGGACGAAGAGGGGCCGGTGACCGTGGCGCCTCTCTTCGTGCTGTACGACTACACGTTCCGCGCACCGGGAACGACCACCAAGGAGGAGTCCCTCGCCTATGCCCACAGGACCGGGGTCGTCTGCACCGACGAGTACCTCCTCCACCCCGACCCGTACCCGACGCGCGACGACTGGTGCCGTGCGCGGGCACGGCAGACCGAGCTCCGACTGGCCGCCGTTCCGGAGAACCACCGTACGGTCCTGGTGAACCACTATCCACTGGTGCGGGAACCGACCGATGTGCTGCGGTACCCGGAGTTCGCCCAGTGGTGCGGGACGGAACTCACCCGGGACTGGCACCGCCGCTTCCGTGCCGCGGCCGTGATCTACGGACACCTACACATTCCGCGGGTGACTCACTACGACGGCGTACGGTTCGAGGAGGTGTCGATCGGCTACCCGCGCGAATGGCGGGCCCGCCCGCCGCGCACCCCGCTACGGGTCGTCCCGTTGTCGTCCCCCTCGGCGGACCGGACCCGGGCGGCCGACAAGAACGGCTGATCGCGGAGTGCGGGTGATCGGCGCATGCCGCCGATCGGCCGGACCGGCTCACCGGTCCGGCCGTGCACCCGTTCGCAGGCCGTGCCCGCCTCGATGCCTTCGATGAGGCAGGCGCCGGCGGTCCAGCACGACGACGCGGCGAACGGCCGCGCACTGGCATACCTTCGGCGACGGCGAGGTCGCCCCGGTGACCCGCGAAGTGCTGCGCCGGGCGGAACCTGACCCCGCTCCGCGGCCGCGCATCCACGTCGGCCGACCTCGGGCCCGGCGGCGCCCGCACGTATCCGACCGGCCCCGCTGAGCAGTGCGTCGGGACGCTTGAGCGCTTCCGGTCGTCCCGACGGCCGACAGCCCAGATGATGATAGAGAGGACATGGCGCGAAATGGCACATTTGTCCCGACGGTTCATTCGCGACAGTGGAGGTGCCATGGACGGCGACACCACGATGGGTGACGAGGTCTACCAGCCGGACGGCTCGGAAGTGCAGGACGACGCCGGGCTTCTGGACCCGGCCGACACCCTCGACGACCGGCCGGGCCAGGACCCGCTCGACACAGGCTATTCGCCCCCTGAGCGGCCATGGGCCGTGGAACACCATGGTGTCACTGCGGCCGAGCAGCGAGAGGGAGAAAGTCTCGACCAGCGCCTCAGCGAGGAGGAGCCGGACGTGTACCCCCCGGACGGGGACGGGATCGGTGATGTCGTCGACACGGACGGTGAACTCCGGGACGGGGAGGTAGGTGAATTGCGCGCGGGGCGACTGGTCGCGCCCGACGAGGGCGCACACGGAGACAATGAGAGGTGCATGATCGCCCTCGACATGGGAATCGATGGCGCGGCAGCCTCCGCCGAGGAAGCGGCGGTACATGTGGTCCCCGACCAGAACGAGCAGTAGTCCACTCGTAGGGGCGACCTGAGCGCTGATGCCCGTGCCCGGGCTCTCGGCAGAGCGTCGGACCATGCGCGCTCGGTCCTGTCGCTAGGAAAAAACGGGGGACAATCCGCGTTCAGCGAACGCGGTCGATGAAGTCGGAGGGCAACATCACTCCCTCTCGGCACACTCAGCAGCGCCGCCATTCCTGTACACCCTCCCCGGGCCCCCCGGGACGCTGCGCGGCGCCCTCGCTGCGTGACGGCAACAGCCGTCACACCTCTGTCACAGCGGAGGGGCTGCCGTTGTCACTGTCATCTCGATATTGATAGAGATGGATCAGATACGATCACTTGGCCGGACAGGGGGATGCACATGAAGTTCGACATGGGTGCGCAGGTTCTGTCGACTCTGGCGTCGAAGTCGCGTGGTTCGAGTGATGACTTGGGCACGTTGATCCGTCAATTGGTCCAGGCGGCGGCGCCGTTGGAGGGGAAGTTCAGCGGTCCGGGGCGGGTGGCGTTCGATTCGTTCAAGAGTCGTTCGGACGAGATCACGGCGGCGTTGAACGGTTCGTTGTCGGCGCTGCTGGGTGGTCAGTCGGGCATGGAGCAGGCGTTCGGCTCGGGTGACCAGGAGCAGGGTGACAACGCCCGGCAGCAGATGGGTGCGGCGAACTTCGACGCGGCCCGCTTCGGCGGACGCTGACGTTTCCTGTGCCCTGTTCAAAGGTGCACAGATACCGAACTGGTTTCGCCGGTTCACTGATTTCATGAATTCACGGGGAGTGATTGTTGATGGCTGGTGACAGTGACCGTCGTGCGTATGACACGGGTGCGTCGGCGGATGCGCAGGGCAATATCCAGGTCGTGATCGCGCGTCTGGAGGAAGTGATCGCGGCGCGGGACGGGCAGGTCAAGGCGGCGATGGCGGACTTCGCCGCGGACGGTGTCTCGGAGGAGTACCACGGCAAGGAACTGCGGTGGAACCGGGCCTCGCAGGAGGTCAGGAACATCATCCAGCTGCTGAAGACGACGCTGGAGAAGAACGACGGCACCGCGCAGCACACCATCACGCGCGCGAAGGCCGCGGTCGACAACATCGGCTGAGGCGGGTGGGGTCGGGCCCCGGGACGGGAGTCCTCGGGGCCCGGGTGTGTGCGGAATCTTTTGACGAACCTTTGGTGGTCGGGCAGTTGCCCGGCCAGTTGGGCACGGGGGTGTGCGCATGACCGGGTGGGATCTGAAGCCGCAGGGCATTCAGGGCGTGCTGAAGACGACGGGTGAGACGGCGGGGAAGATCGAGACGTATGCGAAGTCGTACGGCGAGCATCTGACGTCGGCGGCGACGAGTGCGGGCACGATCACTACCGAGGGCGGTGACGGCGGGGGCAAGGACGGCGAGAAGGCGGCCGGTGGTCTCGTCGCGCTGGCGTTGTCGCAGTACGCCGAACACGCCACGAGCGACCTGAAGTTCATCGCGGCGCGGGCCGGGAAGTCGCTGACCGGTGCGGTCGACGCGACGACCGCCTACCTCAACGGTGACCTGGAGATGGCTGCCGAGTCCCAGCGCAAGGCGCTCGGTGTGCCCGATCTGGATCTCACCAAGCCCGGAGTGCAGACCAAGTGATCAAGCCGGACGCGATTCCGCAGTTCACCGGTGATCTGGGGCAGTTGGAGAAGGACTACGCGGGGCTGAAGGCGGACGCCGGGCACATCCGCGGCACCGGCTCGGACGTCCGCACCCAGTTCCAGGGCCTGTCCGCCTACTACATAGCCCCCGAGGCCGAGAAACTCTTCGACTCCACCAAACCCGTCCAGGACCGGGCCGACACCTTCGGCGACGACCTGGAAAAGGTCTCCACCGCCCTGTCGGACTACGCGACCGAAGTCCGCCCTCTCGTCACCAAACTCGCCCAGCTCAAGACCGACGCCACGAACTTCGTGAACAAGGTCAAGGACGACGACGACTGGAGTACGACGAAGACAAGATCGACGAGCACAACCAGCTCCGCGACGACGTCACCGCGACCGTCACGGCGTTCTGGGCCGCCGAACGCACCTGCCACAACAAGATCACCGCCCTGTTCGGCGGAACCCAGATGGTCGCCGGCGACGGATCCGACCGCAAAGACCAGTACGGCTTCAACGCCGACGACCTCAAGAACGCGAAACTCCCCTGGGGCGACCCCATGGAGGAGAAACACCACGCCTGGGAAGTCGGCCTGGAACGGCTTCGTGCCGTCGACTGGTCCGGTGACTGGGACTACGCCTTCGGGCATGCGCAGTCTCGCCGACTACTGATGCACGAGTATCTGCGGCGCTCCGCCCTGTGGTCGCAGGCATGCGGTGCGGAAGACGCCTGGCCTTTCTTCGACGCCACCGAATATCTTGACGCGAAGTTCCAGCTCCCTTCGGAACTCGCCGCAGAACTGGACCAGTTCCTCAAGGAGGCAGCGTACGGCGCCAGGAAGACCTGCGGTGCAGCCGTACGACTTGCGGAGCTCCGCGCGCAGAACAACACGGAGCTGCCCGACCTGCCCGACCTCTATGAGCCCCTGATCCTCTTCTACGAGCGGGGCGGGGAGTTCCTGCAGGATGGTGCGGGATTCCTCGACCTGACCGGTGTATCGATCAAACTCCGCGGTCTGCAGAACCATCTCACGGACATGCCCTTCCTCACGCTCGGCAGCAGCACGCTGGACGCCCTGGATGCCGAAGGCCGGATCTCCTACTACGCGACAGCAGACCGCCGGGGTCCGGTCCTGCGGCGGCGCCTCCTCAGGGGAGAGCAGCGCGACGAGGCTTTCACCCAGGACATGCGCTGGGAACCGACGGACCGACTCCAGCTCGCCGATGAGAAGAAGTCCGACGTCGCCTATACGCAGATCGGTGACATCGAAGCGGCCGAACTCATCGAGACGACCGTCGAAGGCATCTCCGGTGCCTAATGCCCCTCCCGGCAAGCTTTGCCCCGTCGCGACGCACAGGTTCTCCGGGCACAGAACGGGAACGTGAGAATCATCGTTCCATGAATTCCTGAGCCCGGCATCGGCGGTCGGAACCCACCCGTATCGGACTCGCCGATCGAGGTGGTCGACCGGCCGCTGGTGCACCGGGCCCACCGCGCACACGCCGACGGTTACATCCGTGACCACGACGGCGTTCCCCGTAAAATCCACCTGCCCCTGCCACCCAAGTCGCCTATCGTCAACGTGATTCCTGGTGGAAGCCTCGGATCGGCCAGGACAAGGACCATGACGTGGAGGATGACTGTGCGCTACCGCGAGCTGGGACGAAGTGGACTGTCCGTGTCCGAGATCGGGTACGGCGCGTGGGGTATCGGTGAGTCCAGCTGGGTGGGTGCCACGGAGGACGAGTCCGTACGGGCCCTGCACCGTGCCATCGACCTTGGCGTGAATTTCATCGATACCGCCCGCGGCTACGGCGAGAGTGAGCGGATCGTCGGCAGGGTCGTCCGCGAGCGGGCGGGCGACGAGGTGCGCGTCGCGACCAAAGTGCCGCCGAAGAACGGCATATGGCCGGCGCCCCACGGCCTTGACCCGGCCGAGACGTTCCCGGGCGAACACATCCGCACCAGCCTTGAGACCAGTCTGCGCGCCAGCGGCCTGGACCACTTCGATGTACTGCAGTTCCATGTGTGGAGCGACGACTGGGTCGGCCGTGGCGACTGGCTGGAGACGATCGCCGAACTGAAGCAGGAGGGAAAGATCCGCCTGTTCGGTGTCTCCATCAACGACCACCAGCCCGACAACGCACTCGCACTCGTGCGCAGCGGCGCCGTGGACAGCGTGCAGGTCATCTACAACGTCTTCGACCAGGCGCCCGCCGACGCGCTGCTGCCGGCCTGTGAGGAACACGGCGTCGGTGTCATCGTGCGGGTGGCGCTGGACGAGGGCGGCCTCACCGGTCGGATCACCGCGGGCACCACGTTCCCCGAGGGTGACTGGCGCAACCGCTACTTCCGCGATGACCGCCCGGCACAGGTCGAACAGCGGGTGGCCGCGATCGTCGCCGACCTCGCTCTCGCCCCCGATGAGATCGCCGAGACCGCGTTGCGGTTCGTACTGAGTTCGCCGGCGGTTTCCACCGTCATCCCCGGCATGCGAACCGTCCGCAATGTCGAGCGCAACACGGCTCTGAGCGACGGGCGTCCGCTCACCACAGACCAGCTGGCCGTGCTGGCCAAGCACCGGTGGCAGCGCAACTTCTACTCCTGATCGGCGGGCGGGCGTCGCCCGCCCTGACATGCCCCGGCACGCGAACCGGCCCGCGGAAGAGATTCCACGGGCCGGTTCGTTCACACCCTGCACGCCACTGCCTGCCTCACCCACGGTGGCCGCCGTCTGCACTTGCGGATCTCCGCGACCTGGCCCTGGCGCAACGAGTTGGCCACCGCCTGGCCGGACTGCCCCGCATCGACAGTCGTACGGGGACAGAACACGGAAGCCGTTTCCCTCCCCGGCGGTCTCCGGCACCGGTGGAACGATGACCGGTTCAGGCGCTCGCCGGTCATCCGGTCCATCGACGAACCTTGCGAGCGCACGGACCGGCACAAACCGGTCGACGACCTCCCCAGGACCGCCGAAGCAGCTGCCTCAGGCGCCGTTCGGCGTGTGTCCGGAAGACGCCCGCCGTTCGACGGCGTCCAACGCCGGGGCGATCACCTTGAAAGCCCGGTCGGTCAGCTCGGCAGGGTCCTCGGCACCCTCGCTGCCGCTCCACCGTTGCAGCACGGCGCCGAAGGCGGTCAGCGCCATCCCGGCGGCCAGCTGCGGGTACAGATCGGCGTCGGGGTCGAGCTCCAGGCGACGCGCCAACTCCGCCGTCAGGTCGTCGCGCCACTGCGCCTGGCGCTCCAGAAAGCGTGCGTGCAGGGCAGGGGTACGCAGAATCAGCTGCACCACCCGCAGTGCCCGGTCGGATGGGTCGCCGCAGGCAGCCATGGAGACCCAGACGGCGTGCTGCAGCGCCACGGAGGGCCGTTCCTCGATGGGGCGGGCCGCCAACTCCGCGTGCATGCCGATGCCCATGCCGGCCAGAAACTGGACAACCACGTCCTCCTTGGACGCGAAGTACCGGAAGAAAGTGCGCTTGGACACTCCGGCCGTGGCCACGATCTCGTCGATGGTGACCGCGTCGAACCCCTTCAGCGCCAGCAGCTGCAGCGCAGCTTCGGTCAGCTCGTTCGAGACGAGCTGACGTTTGCGCTGGGCCAGGCTGATTTCGGGCTGGGAATTCACCCGTCAATCGTAGCGCCATGCCACGTATGGCACCCAGTAGCGCCTTGACACCAAGTGCCACGCAAGGCAACGTATGCCATATGACACAGAAGCGGCGCTGGACTGTCGAGCAGATCCCGGACCAGACCAAGCGGGTGTTCATCGTCACCGGAGCCAACAGCGGCCTCGGTCTGGCGACCACCCGGGCGCTCGCCCGCCAGGGCGGGCACGTGATCCTCGCGGTGCGCGACGAGGGAAAGGGGCAGCGGGCGGTCGCGGAGATCACCGCCGAGCAGCCGGGTGCCTGCCTCGAAGTGCGCCACCTCGACCTGGCTGATCTCGACTCGGTCCGCGCCTTCGCCGATCAGTTGCACACCGACCATCCGCGGCTGGATGTGCTCGTCAACAACGCCGGTGTGATGGCGCCGCCTCGATCGCTGAGCGCGCAGGGCCACGAGCTGCAGTTCGCCTGCAACCACCTCGGCCACTTCGCACTCACCGGGTCACTGCTCGACCTGCTGGCCGTCGGGCGCGACCCCCGTGTGGTCACGGTGAGTTCGATCAACCACCGACAGGGACGCATCCACTACGACGACCTCGCCGGCGAGCGCAGCTATTCACCCATGGCCTTCTACAACCAGTCGAAGTTGGCCAACGCCGTCTTCGGATGGGAACTCCACCGGCGACTGGCCGAGGCCGGCAGCCCCGTGCGCAGCCTGCTCGCCCACCCCGGCTATACCGCCACCAACCTGCAGACGAGTGCGCCGGTCGCCGTGTGGCGGGTGATATTCGGCCGCATCGGCAACCCGCTCTTCGCCCAGCCCCCGGCCCGCGGCGCATTGCCACAGCTGTACGCGGCGACCGACCCGCATGCGGAGAGCGGTCAGTTCATCGGGCCGGACGGCCTGGCCGAGCTGCGCGGCGGACCGACGCGGGTGCAATTGTCCCCCACGGCGGCCGACACCGAGACCGGCCGCCGCCTGTGGGAGCTGTCGGAACGCTTGACCGACGTGCAGTTCATGATTCCGACTCCTGACTGATCAGTCGGGGCGCTCGCCCAGGCCCGTACGAGGAGCGGCGGCGCCGGGGCACAGCTCAGTGGTGACGGTGCCGGGCTTGTGCCGTCGACTTCGTGCAAGAGGGCGTAGCGCTCATCGAGTTATTCGCTGGAGGCGCTGTCGGAGATCCGGCCCCGGGTCGCTACATGCCGGGACGGTTCGGCCCTCGTCCCCCGCGCATGCCGGTCGCCGACCGCGTACGGGTGGCCTTCGACTGCGTGGATCCCCGTGCCCGCTGCAGAGCCTGATGGACCGACCAGGCGACGGACACCAGCGGAACAATCACCACCGCTCCGAGAACCCCCGCCGCAATCGCGCCGCCGATCACCGAGAGTGCGACCACGACTGGATGCAGGCGGACTGCCCAGCTCATCACGATCGGTTGCAGCAGGTGCCCCTCGATCTGGCCGATGATGACGATCAGCGCGATGACAACGACCGCGACGAGCGGGCCCTTTGACGCCAGAGCCACAACGGCAGCCACTGCGAGGGCGATGGGTGAACCGATCAGTGGGACGAAGGCGGCGAAGAACTCCAGCAGCGCCAGCGGCATCACCAGCGGCACTCCGAGCAGGAGGAGGGCAATTCCCACGAGTACGGAGTTGGTAGTGGCCACCACGACGATGCCGTGGGTGTACCCGGTGAACGTCCGCCACGCCGCTCGTCCCGCGATCTCCATTCTCTCCCGCGCCGTCGCCGGAAGCTGTTCGCACAACCAGTCCCACTGCCGGTCGCCCGAGTGGATGAAGAAGACCGAGCAGAACAGCGCGAGAGCGACCACGGTCATCACCTCCACCAGTCGGCCCACACCGCTGAGCGCCGTACTGATCACGGTGGACCGATGGCTGGACAGGTACTGGCCGATCCGGACCTGCAAGTCGCCCAGTGCCCCGGGGTTCAACCGGAAAGGTGGCTTCTCCAGCCACCGCTCGATCCTGGCAAGGCCCTCGCTGAACTGCCGTTCCAGCCCGGCACGTTCTCCAGCGACCGCCTCACCGACCAGGGACAGCACGCCGAGCACCAGGACGATACTGCCGAGGAGCGTCACCGCCACCGCGAGTGGCCGCGGCATCACACGAGCCAGGAGGTCAGCCGCCGGGCGCAACAACGCGGTGACAACCAGGCCGAGGAAGACTGCTACCGCAACCTCGTGGAACCGTCCCAGCACGGCGAAGGCAGCGTAGACGACAGCTCCCACGACGAGCGTCCGCCAGGCGTAGGCAGCGGCCGTCCGCAGCGCGGGAGGCACATGCAGTTCCTGCGTCGGGTCCGTCGCTGCGCGCTGCGAGCCCAGATCCCGAGGTGCGGGACCTCTGATGCCACGCATCGCCTGGCGCGACGCCGCACGGACCGGATACCTCCGCCCTCCAGGCCGGGAGCCGGGGTCCGGATTGTCGGGCTGGAGATGCGATCGCCTGGGCATTCCTTGCTGGTACCAGACGGCGCCGCGTCCCCCCGGCTCCCACGGCTGCACACTCGCGAAGTCACCCGACAGGCGCAGTCGCCGATACCCGACGGAGATCGCAGGCTGATTGCCCGCGAGGACGGCCACGGGTCAAACAGGCGGGGCCGGGACGGAGCTGCGGCAGCAGCCCGGCTGGCTTCCCTCGTCGGTGAACTGTCCGTCCAGGAGCGGAACTTCCGGCGACGGTGGGCCTCCCACCACGCCGCCGTCATGAACCGGTCCGTATCCGGGGTGCTCCCTTGCGCATTCCGCCGGGTGGAGCAATCGACTGGTTCGGTGCCGGATGCCGACCAAGACTGGTCCCGTCAGGGGCGGCCGGTTTCCGGCCCGCCAGTGGGGGAACCGACCCATCGAGTTTGAGGGAGCATCCGTGGGCCTCACGATTCTGCGAGCCGGTCAGGGCACGTGGCTGTTCCTCGTCCTCGCGAGCTGCACGCTCGTACCGCGGAGCGCTCCAGGCGCGCCGGCGGCATCCGGGCAGGCAGCGGAGGACGTCAGGCTCGGAGTCGGTGGCAGGCAGCCGGCGGAAGCGAGATGAGACCGTGCCCAGGTCCGCGCACACCCGGTTGATCGTGCTGCGGCACGCCAAGTCGGCCTGGCCGGAGGGGGTAACCGACGATGAGCGTCCGCTCGCCGGGCGGGGCCGCCGGGACGCCCCCGCGGCCGGGCGATGGCTGCGCGAGGCTCGGTGTGTGCCTGAACTGGTCATCTGCTCTACCTCCAGGCGTACCCGTGAGACTTGGGAGCTTGTTGCGGCGGAACTCGGTGTGCTTCCGAAGGTGGTCTTCGAGCCGCGGGTCTACGAGGCAACCGCCTCCACCCTGCTCGATGTGGTGCGTGCGGTCCCGGAGCGGCGGCGGACCGTGCTGTTGATCGGCCATCAACCAGGCGTACAGGACCTGGTCCTGTCCCTGGCCGGAGAAGGTGACGACCAGGCACTCGCAGGGGCCCACGGAAAGTTCCCGACCTCGGCCATCGCCGTGCTCCTGTTCCCGGGCCCGTGGGCCCGGCTCGAACCCGGCAGCGCGGCACTCACCGCCTTCGCGATTCCCCGCGGCCTGACCGTCAGGCGCTGAGCACCCCCGCCCCCAGCAGGCCGAACACCAGCGCTCCGATGACGATCCGGTGGTTGACGAGACCATGGGAGGAGCGCTGGGCAACGAACCTCAACGGCCGGGCGAGGCGTATACGACCGCAGGGCCCGGTCGGCCCGCCTCGGCCTCACGCGGCCGGCCGCGGTGTGGCCACCCGGCGGAGAGGCTGAGGCGCGGCCGGCCCCTCCGCGCCGTCTGCCGTTGCCCGGGGGCCCTGGGCATCCCTGCCTACGCTCTTGCCGGATTCACCCGATGCACGCGTCCTGCTCACCAGTTGGGTGAGCGTGAGCTGCCTGGCCATGACCCCCCGGGCCGGCCGACGCCGACGGGGCTGGTGACGGGGCGTGTGGCAGCCCTCCGCCGGGGCGGGCACGTACAGGTGCTGCCGCCGGCCGGTGTCGCGGGCGAGAGCATCGCGGAGCAAGGGCAGGTGCGCGCTCACCGCTGCGAGGCAGTCGTGTTCGTCCCGGCAGGCGGAGCAGGTCGTCAGGTGGGCGCGGACCCGAGCGGTTTCGTCGGCGGCGAGGGCATTGAGTGCGTATCCGGCCAGCAGCTCACTGATCGTGCTGCATTCCTGGGGTGTGGTGAACATGGCGGGTGTCCTCTCGGTGCGGGGGGGGCCGCGCGGTCGGTGCGGCCATGGGGTTCAGGCGCGGGCGCCGTCCTGGTCCTGCTCGGTGACGTCCACGGTGGACGTGGTCTGTTCGGCGGTGCTGTCCTGATGGGTGTGGGTCGCCTTCGATCGGCGGGGCCTCCGCTCTGCGGGCAGGCCCGGCGCCGGGAGAGGAAGACTGCGGCTGCGAACAGCAGCGGGAAGATCCAGGAGGTTCAGCCGTGGATCGGGGATGCGGCGGGCGGGCGGCGCAGCGAATGATGCGCGGTGCCGTGGGCGCCGGGGCCGCGGCCCGGAGGAGCGGTGACGGGCGCTGTGCGGCTTCGTCCTGCGCCGGTCAGGCGTCGCGTCGCTTGAGGAGCCAGGCCGCGAGGCCCAGGAGGGCGGCTGCGTATCCGGCGCACAGTGACAGCCCTGTCCAGGGAGCCATCGCGGGATCGGGGACGACGGAGAGCACGGCTTGTCCGGCGTTGCTGGGCAGGTAGGGGTCGATGTGCTGAGCCCAGTCGGCCGGCAGCAGGGCGCCGAGTCCGGGCAGGACGAGCAGGATGCCCACCAGCGTGGCGATGGCTCCCGCAGAGCTGCGGATGATGGCGCCCAGAGCGACGCCGAACAGTCCGACGACAGTGAGGTAGAGGGCGGTTCCGAAAACCACACGGGTGACGCCGGGGTCGGACAGATGCGTGTTCAGGTGGGCGGAGGACAGGACAGCCTGGCCACCGAAGAAGGCGGCGAAAGCGGCTGCGGTCATCAGGACGAGGACGACGCCGGTGAAGACGGCGGCCTTGGCCAGCAGCATGGGCAGCCGCCTGGGGACGGCCGTGAGCGTGGCGTGGATCATTCCGGTGGAGTACTCACTGGTGAACACCATGACGCCGAGGACACCGATGGCCAACTGTGCGGGCCGGTACATGCCCAGGCTGACCTCGGCCCCGTTGAAGTGCGCCAGTTCTCGCGCGTCGAGGTGGCCTGCCCGCAGGTGACTGACCAGCATGCCCAACCCGACCATCGCTACCACGGCGGTGAGCAAGGTGATCGACGTGGAGCGCACGGTGCGCAGCTTGATCCATTCGGACTTGAGGACCCGCCGCAGGGTCACCTTGCCGGGGCGCGCTGCCGAGTCGAGCGAGTACGTAAGGACCGTAGTCATGACGTGCTCCTTACCTCGAGCGGCTCGTCAGTGCTGTTGGCGCGGTACTCGACCGCGTCCCGGGTCAGTTCCATGAATGCCTCTTCCAGAGAGATCCTCTGGGGAGAGAGTTCGAGCAGGGTGAGCCCGTGCCCGGCGGCGACCGAGCCGATGTGGTCACTCGTCAGGCCGACTACCTCCAAGGTGTGGGGCGCGCAGGAGGTGAGGGTGACGTCCGGGCCGGCCAGCAGACGCTTCAAGCGGCCGATCTCCGGGCACCGCACGCGCACCACGGTGCGGGCCGCGCCGCGGGTGAATTCCTCGACCGAGGTGTCGGCGATGAGCCGGCCGCGGCCGATGACGACGAGATGTTCGGCGGTGAGCGCCATCTCGCTCATCAGATGCGACGAGACGAACACCGTGCGCCCCTCGCCCGCCAAGCTCTTGAGGAGATTGCGAATCCAACGGATGCCCTCCGGGTCGAGGCCGTTGACCGGCTCGTCGAGGATGACCGTGGCCGGGTCGCCGAGAAGTGCGCTGGCGATGCCGAGACGCTGGCCCATGCCCAGGGAGAACCCGCCGGCCCGCTTGTCGGCGACATCGCGCAGGCCTACGAGGTCGATGACCTCGTTCACGCGCCGGCGGGGGATGCCAGTGGTGGCGGCCAGGGCCAGCAGGTGGTGGTAGGCGGTGCGGCCGGTGTGGATGGCGCGGGCCTCCAGCATCGCCCCGACCTCGCGCAAGGGCGCTTCGTGCATTGCATAGGGGCGGCCGTTGACGGTGACATGCCCTGCGGTGGGGGCGTCCAGGCCGAGGATGAGCCGCATGGTGGTGGATTTGCCGGCCCCATTGGGACCGAGGAACCCCGTCACGATGCCGGGGCGGACCGTGAAGGACAAGTCCTCGACAGCCGTTCTGTCGCCGTACCTCTTGGTCAGGCAGTGGGCTTCGATCATTGCGAAACCTCCGTTCACCACCTCACTTTCGCCCGGAGACGGCCCCTTGCGCATCGTCCCCGTGCAGCGATTCCGGGGTACCACGTCCGTGGTACGCAGTCCGCCGGCCTACAGCAGGGACGGACCCCGGCAGGTACCTGTGCCGGGGTGATTACGCGGATGTTGCTGAGCGACTCGGCTCCGTCGCCGGGCTGACCAGGCCGCTCTGGTAGGCGATGACCACGAGCTGGGCCCGGTCACGAGCCGCCAGCTTGGTCATGGCCCGGTTCACGTGGGTTTTGGCGGTCAGCGGGCTGATGACCAGGCGATCGGCGATCTCTTCGTTCGACAGGCCCAGCGCGACGAGCGCCAGGACATCGCGTTCCCGTGGTGTCAGGCACTCCAGCCGCTCGTGCATGGCTGCCGGGAACGCTTCGGGCTGCATCAGGAACCGCGTGATCAGCGCTCGGGCGGCAGACGGGCACAGCAGCGCTTCCCCGGCGGCGATCGTGCGGACGGCCTCGAGAAGCTCCTCGGGCCGCGCACCCTTGCCGAGAAAGCCGCTCGCACCCGCGCGCAGCGCCTCGGCGACGTACTCGTCGTCCTCGAAGGTGGTCAGAATGAGGACCTTCACCCCTGCAAGGTCCTCCGACTCGCCGATCAGCCGCGTCGCGGCGAGGCCGTCCATCTCGGGCATGCGGATGTCCATCAGGAGCACATCCGGGTGCTGTGCATGGGCCAGCTCCACCGCCTCGCGGCCGTTGGACGCCTCGCCCACGGTCTCCATGTCGTCCGCAGAATCGAACAGCATCCTGAAGGTGCCCCTCAGCAGGGCCTGGTCATCGGCGAGCAGAACGCGGATCGTCATACCCATCTCTCCTCGGCGGTCCGTTCGTTGCCGGACCGCCCGTGGCCGTTGCGGCTCGCAGGGGCAGATCGGCAGTCACAACGAAGCCGCCCTGCGGGCGGGCTCCCGCGTACAGCGTGCCCCCGACGATGGCTGCCCGCTCGCGCATCCCGATCAGCCCGTGCCCCGTTCCCTGGGTCGGCTGGTGGTTCGGTCCGACGCGTCCGTCGTCCTCGATGGTGATCGTCAGCCATTCGGGGCGGTAGTGCAGGAACAATCGGGCGTGGTCCGCGCCGGCGTGCTTGTGCACATTGGTCAGGGCCTCTTGCACGATGCGGTACGCGGCCAGGTCGACTGCCGGCGTCAGAGGTTCACTGACACCCCGCTGACTGTGCCTGACAGCCAGGCCGGCGCCTTCGAACGACGCCAGCAGAGCCGGCAGCTGCGTCAGACCCGGCATCGGATCGCGCGGCGCGGCCGGATCACCCGACTGCCGTAGCAGGCCGACGGTCACGCGCAGTTCGTCCAGCGCCGACCGGCTGGTGTCCCGGATGTTCTCCAGAGCGGCGAGTGTCTGCTCCGGCTGCCGCTCCGCGAGATGGACGGCAACGCCTGCCTGAGCGTTGATCAAGGCGATGTGGTGCGCGACGACGTCGTGCAGCTCGCGCGCGATCCGGACCCGCTCAGCCGCCACCCGCTGCTGTGCCTCCTGCTCACGGGTCCGCTCCGCGTTCTCCGCCCGTTCCTCCACGGCTGCCACATAGGCACGACGTGACCGCACCGCGTCCCCGATGGCGGCCGACAGAGCCGTCCACGCCAGCATCACCGCCTTCTCCGGCTCCAGCCACGATCCCGGGGCGAACACCACGGCCGCCCCCACCAGGACGGCGGCCGTTATCGACGTCGCGGTCCAGGTGGTGCGCCGGTCGGTCTGCACCGCCACGGTGTAGATGGACACATCGACCGGGCTGGCCACCACCGGGCTCTCCCGGAATCCGAGCACCTGAAAAAGCACCCCGCAGCCGACCGCGACAGCCAGTACGCCGAATGGGTGACGACGCCGCCACATCAACGCCGAGCAGCCGACCGCCGCCAGCACCACGCCCTGCCACCGGTACTCGATCCGGTGCTCGTCCGGCACAACAGCAGAAGCCACAACCGACAGCGCGAACAGCACGGCCGACATCAGCGCGTCCACCACGCCGGGCCTGGCTCGTGCTTCCCGCCTCCAACCGTTGATGACTGCCATCTCACCACCGTAAGCGCGGTGGCTGGGCCAGGCATTGCGTCGCTTCGGCAGGGCAGCCGACCGCGCCCTGGCGTCGCCCGCATAGTCGGCGCACATGATGACGGGGTCGTATGCGGCGATGGTCCGGGCGATCAGTGGGATATCCGCCTGAACTCCTCTGAGCACACGCCCCCAGATGGCGGTGCTGTCCGGCCAGGCCATCCAGGTGCAAGTGCGGCGGACGTCCTCGACCGGGACAATGAAGGAGCCTGCCGGGGCTGTGGTCCGGCTCGGTCGGAACGCGGCCCCCGCGTTCCTGGGCTGCCGCCGCCAGGGCCGCTCCCCTTGCGGTCAGGCTTGCGGCTGCCCAGGAACTTCGCCTGCCCGGGCCCGATCCGGAGGGTCGGATCGCTGCGTGATCGTTCACTTGTGCCTCCTGTGAGGACTGTTCGCGGAGTGTCCGCAGTCGGGTGGAAAGACTTGGACCGACCGGCATTTGGGGGGCGGCGTCACGGGGCTGGGGCACGCCCCCCAATTGCCCGTCGGTCTTACGTGGTCGTGCCGGTGACGGCCTGTCCGAGAGCTCGTCGGGCAGCCGCAATCCGTTCCGGGTCCCAGCCGGGATGGGGCACGGACTCAAGGAGGAGCCGGGTGTAGGGGTGCTGAGGCGCGGCAAGCACGTCGGCGGTGGCGCCGGCCTCAACGACTCTGCCGTGGCGCATGACGATGACGTCGTCGGTGACGCACCGGACCACGCCGAGGTCGTGGGTGATGAACAGATAGCAGATCGACGTCTGTTGCCGGATGTCAGCCAGCAGGTTGAGGATCTGCGCCTGCACCGACACGTCGAGTGCGGCAACCGCTTCGTCCAGGACGAGAACGGCCGGCTCCACCGCCAGGGCCCGCGCGATGGCCACGCGCTGGCGCTGGCCGCCGGACAGCTGCCTGGGAACCGCATCGGCGGCACGTGTTCCGAGGCCCACCTGGTCGAGGAGTTCGCGCACACGGTGGGCGTGGTTCATGTCGGGGAAGTGCAGGCGCAGGGTCTCGCGCAGGACAGCCTCGACGCTCGTCCTCGGATCGAGGGACAGGTAGGGGTCCTGGAAGACCATCTGGACCTCACGGGCACGGGCGAGACGCTGTGCGCGGCCCCGCGCGCTACGGGGCCTGGATCGGCCCCGTACGAGGACCTCACCCGCGTCGGCTTGCTCCAGGCCCACGACGATCCGGGCGGTAGTGGTCTTGCCTGAGCCGGATTCGCCGACGATGCCGAGGGAACCGCCCACCGGCAAGGTGAAGGACACACCGTCCACGGCGCGTACTGTTCCGAAGGTGCGTCTCAGGTCCACGGCCTGCAGTTCGTGCTCAGACATCGGCGGCGCTCCTGTCGAGCCGGTCGCTGTGGTGGCAGGCGGCCTGGTGTCCGGGCTGCCCCGGGACGGGCTGGGGTACGGGCGTCTGCTGGTCGCAGACCTCGGTGGCGAGCGGGCAGCGGGCGGCGAAGGAGCAACCGGTCAGGACCGTGCGCAGGTCGGGGGGCTGCCCGTCGATTGCGGCGAGTCTGCCGCCGGGAGTCGTGAGACGGGGCGTGGAGGCGAGCAGAGCCGCCGTATAGGGGTGGCGCGGGTGTGTGAAGAGGGTTTCCGCGGGGCCCCTCTCGGCGATCCGCCCTGCGTACATGACGTAGACGCGGTCACTGATGGCGGCGGCGAGGTCGAGATCGTGGGTGACGAACAGCAGTCCGGTGCTGAAGCGTTCACGCAGTTCGGCGAGGAGGGCAACGACCTCGGCCTGCGTGGTGACGTCCAGGGCGGTGGTGGGCTCATCGGCGAGCAGGAGGGCCGGGTAACCCATCAGGGCCGCTGCGATCATGACGCGCTGCAGCATGCCGCCGGAAACCTGGCTGGGGTACTTGTGCAGGGCGGAGGCGTCCAGCCCGACCGCCCGGAGCAGCTCGGTGGCCCGGACGGACGCGTCCGTCCGGTTCATGATGCGGGTGCGACGGACGCTTTCGGTGAGGAAGTCACCGATGCGGCGCAGCGGGTTGATGGCGGCACGCGGATCCTGGAAGATCATGGCCACTGTGCCGGTGCGCAGGGCGCGCAGCTGATCGGTGTGCATGGTGAGCACGTCATGGCCGTTGACGCGGACGGCACCCTCGGTGGTGGCGCCGGCCGGTAGCAGACGTAGTGCGCTGCGGGAGGTAAGGGTCTTCCCGGAGCCGGACTCACCGACGAGGGCGACGGTTTCGCCTGCGGCGACCGTGAGGTCGACACCGTCGAGGACCGGGCGGGCGGTGCCGGGCAGGGTGATCCGCAGCCCTTGGATGTCGAGTGTGTTCATCGCTCTCTCCTGGCGACGCGGTCGGCCCAGCGTTCACCGACCACGTTGAAGGCGACCACGGTCAGCACGATGAGGACCGAGGGCAGGATCGCGGACAGCGGGTAGCCGTACTGGATGGCGGTCTGTCCGTCGAAGACCATGCGGCCCCAGTCGGGGGTCAGCGCGGGCACGCCGAGTCCGAGGAAGGAAAGGCCGGCGAGGTCCATGAGGGCATAGCCGAAGTTGATGGTGGACTGGGCGAGGGCGACGGGGGCGATGTTGGGCAGGATGTGGCGCAGACAGATCTGAATCGGTGCATGGCCCTGGACCTGATAGGCACTGATGTAAGGGCGTTCGCGTTCGGCCAGGACCAGGGAGCGGGTCAGGCGGCTGACGTAGGGGAGGTAGGCGACGGCCAGCGCGATGACCGGGGCGAGCAGCCCCTCGCCGTAGACCGAGATGATCAGAATGGCCAGCAGCATTCCGGGGAAGGCGAAGACCAGTTCCGTGCTGCGGGAGAGGGCGGAGTCGATCCACCCGCCTTTCCAGGCGGCGGCCGTACCGATGGCCACGCCCGCGACGGTGGAGAACACGACTACCCCGAGGGGGCCCAGCAGCGAGGTGCGGGCTCCGAGGAGCAGACGGGAGAGGGTGTCACGGCCGGCTGCGTCCACACCGAGGGGATGCCCGGCGGAGGGTCCGGCGAGTGCGTTGCCCAGGTCGATGCTGTTGGGGTCGTAGGGCACCGCCCAGGGGGCGAGCAACGCGGCTGCGACGACGAGGGCGACGAATCCCAGACAGATCGCATAGAGCGGTGACCGGACGGAGCGGATCCTGGAGAGGCCGGGCCGGCGGGTGAGGACGGCGGTCATGTGGAGGACCTCCTCGATCCGACGGTGATCCGTGGGTCGACCAGGGGCAGCAGCAGGTCGACGATGAGGTTCACGATCATGAACAGGGCGACGATGATCAGGGAGATGGCCTGGACTGTGGGGAAGTCCTTGGTGGTGGTGGACAGTTCGAGGAGCTGGCCGATGCCGCCGATACTGAAGGCACTCTCCACCAGGATCGTGCAGACCAGGAGCGTCGAGACGATCAGTCCGCCGGTGGTCAGGACGGTGCCCAGCGAGTTGCGGAACACATGACGGCTGATCACCTGGCGTTCGGGGACACCGCGGCTGCGAGCCACCGTGACGTGCTCACTTCCGAGGGCTTCGAGCATGGCCGAGCGGGTGACCCGGGCAAGCATGCCGATCAGGTAGAGAGCGAGCGCGATTGCCGGGAGAGTCAGGTGCCAGACCATGTCACCGAAGCCCTCGCCCGCTCCACTGCTCGGGAACCAGCCGAGGCCGACGGCGAAAAGGCCCTGGAGCAGGACGGCCGCGACGAAGGACGGGGTGCCGACGGCGAGCGTAGTGGTGACCAGGATCGCGGAGTCGGTGGCGCCGCCGCGCACGGCGGCGAGCCGGCCGAGCAGCAGGCCGACGACCACGACCACGACCAGCGCCATCGCGATCAGCAGCAGGGTGGTGGGAAGGCGGTCTACCAGAAGTCGGGACACGTCGGTGCGGTAGGTGATCGAGCGCCCGAAGTCGCCCTGCATCACGTCGCCGAGCCACTGGAGGTACCGGATGACGAACGGGTCGTCCAGGTGGTACTGGGCGTTGATCACGGCGAGCGCCTCCGGCGAGGCCGAGCGGCCCGAGAGCAGGAAACTCGCCGGGCTGCCCGGCGCAAGGTACATCGCACCGAAGACCACGAACGACGCACCGAGCAGAGTGGCGGCCATCTCCGCCATCCGCCGCACCGCGAATCTGACGAAGTTCACGTCGCGGCCCCCACATCGGCGGCCCACGGGTAGTACATGTACGAGATGGTCGTGGGAGCGCCTGTGATCCTCTTGTTGAGGAACACCGCTGTGGGCCACTCCGCGACCGGGATCCACAGCAGTTGCTCGGCAGCGTGCTTCTGAAGTTCGGCCTCCACCTGCAGCCGCCGGTCCGGGTGGTAGACGGCGGTGGCCCGGTCGACCAGCTCGTCGTACGCCTTGTCGCTGAAACCGGCGAAGTTCAGGTAGGCGCCGGTCTTGAAGTTCGCCAGCAGGTCCAGCGGGTCGGTGATCGAGTCATAGTAGGTGAGCGGGAACATGTCGATGCCCTCGCGCGCCTTGGGATCGGTGAACAGCGCGGTGAACGCGTTCGGTGCGATGGTCTTGAGCTGGATTCTCA
Source organism: Streptomyces sp. NPDC056231 (assembly GCF_048270745.1). Lineage (NCBI taxonomy): Bacteria > Bacillati > Actinomycetota > Actinomycetes > Kitasatosporales > Streptomycetaceae > Streptomyces > Streptomyces sp. NPDC056231. Next base: position 44,678 of record NZ_JBLVKW010000011.1, read on the forward strand.
GGCCGATCCGGGTGCCGGCTGCCTGGACCGCGGTGGCCAGGAGGGAGACGTCCTGACCGATGGAGCTGGTGGCAACGGTCAGAGTCCTGCCGGTGGCATCGGCCTCCTTGATCAGCGCCTTGGCCTTCTCGATGTCCTGGGTGGTCGGCGGCAGGCTGTCGAAAGCGGCCTTCCTGGTCTGTTCCGAGGATTCGCCCCAGGCGGCACGGGTGGTGAGCGAGTTGGTGGCGGTGCCGGCGCCGCCGAGGCCTGCCTTGACGAACCCGGACCGGTCGAGGGCCAGGGACAGTGCGCGGCGTACGCGGATGTCGCCGAGCGGGCCCTGCATGTCGGTGATGTTGACGTTGACGGTGCTGAGGCCCTCGCCGAAGTACAGGGTGCCCGCGTCGCTGTTGCGCAGCCGGGCGTAGCTCTCGGTGGGGATCAGATATCCGCCGTCGGCTTCCCCGCTGAGCAGGGCGTTGGTACGGGCGGAGGGGTCGGTCAGGAAGCGGAACACCGCTGTGCCGGACTTGGCCTTGGTACCCCAGTAGCCGTCGAAGCGATCCAGCTCGATCGACTGGCCCTTGTTCCAGGTGCCCAGCTCGAACGGACCGGTGCAGGCAAGGCCGCCGGAGGTGCCGTAGTCCCTGCCTGCTGCCTCGACACCGGCCTTGGAGGCCACCACGCCCGCGGCGGTAGCCATGTACTGGGGGAACTGGGAGTCTGCCTTCTTGAGCTTGACGGTGACCTGGAGCGGGCCGGTCTTCTCCACGGAGGCGACGTTCTGGAACACCTGGGCCCAGGCGGCGGCGTTGTCCGGGTTCATCTGCCGGCCCAGGCTGAAGACCACGTCGTCGGCAGTCATCTCCTTGCCGTCGTGGAAGCGCACGCCCGGGCGCAGATCGTAGACCCAGGTGGTGGGGTCGGGATTCGATGCCTTTCGGGCCAGACCCGGCTCCATGGTGAGTCCCGGTGTCCAACGCATCAGGCTCTCGCACACGTTGGACAGGATCGTGTTCTGCGGGTAGTCGAACGCCACGGTGTAGTCCAGCGTGGGGGGCTCGGCGTAGACAGCCCAGGTGAAGGAGTCGATCTTCCCCCTGGCCCGCGGTGTTCCCGGCGACAGAGTGAAGGAGGTACCGAGGGTGTCCGCCCCGCTCCTGGGAGGGCCTGCGCAGGCCGCGAGCAAGGCGAACGAGGACAGTGCGGCGGTTGCCGCGGCGAAGCCGCCGCGCACGCCGCGGCGCCGTCTACTGGTGCAGGGTGGGGGTGGTGTGGTCATCGTGGCGCTTTCTCTCCATTCGGCGGGGTGGCCGACGGGCCGTGGGGCCGGCCCGTCGGCCAGGTTGATTCCGGTTTCATGCGATGGGGGGCGCCAGGGGGATCTGCTGGGTGATGCAGTGGACGCCGCCGCCGCCGAATGCGATCGCGGGTGCCGGAACGCCGACGACCTTGCGGCCGGGGTAGGCCGAGGCGATCACGGCGAGGGCGTCCTCGTCCTGGGGCAGACCGGCCACCGGGACGACGACACCGCCGTTGGCGATGTAGTGGTTCAGGTAGGACACCTCGACCTGGCCGCCGGGGGCGCGGGCCAGGTCGACGAACGCCGTCTGGGGAACGTCGATGATCTCCAGCGGTCGGCCCTGGGCGTCGGTGGTGACCTCCAGCACCGCGCGGTTGGCGCGCATCCGGGCGAAGTCAGGGTGTGCGGGGTCGTCAGGCAGGGAGACCACGACCGTGCCGGGGGCCGCGAAGGCGCAGACGCCGTCGACGTGACCGTCGGTCTCCGTGTCCAGCAGACCGCCGTACGGAAGCCAGACCACCTTGCTGACGCCCAGACGGGCCCTCAGCTCCGCCTCGATCTCGTCCCGGTTCATGCCGGGGTTGCGGTTGGGGTGGAGCAGGCACTGCTCGGTGGTGATCAGCGTGCCCTCGCCATCGACCGTGATCGACCCACCCTCCAGGACCATGTCGGAGTGGATCCGCTCGATGCCGAGATGGTCCAGCAACAGGCCGCTCACACGGTCGTCGGCGTCGTGCGGCTGGTGCTTGCCGCCCCAGGCGTTGAAACGGAAGTCGACACCGGCGCGCCGACCGTCGCCGTCGAGGACGAACAGCGGGGCGGAGTCGCGGAACCACGAGTCGTCCAGCGGCAGCTCCACCACCGTGACGTCATCGCCGCAATATGTGCGGGCATCGCCGCCGCAACCGGGCGGGGCGACCATGGTGACGGGCTCGAACTCCGCGATGGCCCGGGCGACGTTCGCATACTCCTCCTTCGCGGCGCCAAGGACGCTGCCCCACAGGTCCGCACGGGTGGGCCAGGCCATCAGGCAGCCCTCGTGCTCGGACCATTCGGCGGGCATACGGAACGCGGTCATCACGTATCTCTCTTCGTTGAGATGGATGGAACAGTTCTTGACTGAAAATTCAGTCAAGAATGGGATCACAGAAAATAGAGGCGACCGAGGGAGACCTCGTGCGCCGGCTCGGAACGCAAGGGCGCTCCGTCGAGGGTGACCAGACCGCTGCGCGCGTCGACCTGGACCTCTCCCAGGCGCGCGTTACCGACCATGTCCGCGGGACCGATACCGCGTGTGCCACGCACGGCAACGCGTCGGCGGCGGGTGGCCAGAGCGTCATAGGGCCTGCGGGGCGAACCGGACTCCGCCGCGGCGCGGCTGACGAACGCCACCGAGAGGTCCGCCGGGGCGGCCCCGTGGGCTCCGAACAGCGGTCCGAGCACGAGTGGTTCGCAGGCATCGGTGGCGGCGTTGGGGTCGCCGGTGACGCCGTAGGCGGGAAAGCCGCTCTTGAGGACCATCTGCGGCTTGGCACCGAAGAACGGGGGTCGCCAGAGCACGATGTCGGCCATCTTGCCGACCTCTATGGAGCCGACCTCGTGCGCAAGGCCGTGGGCGATGGCAGGGTTGATCGTCAGCTTGGCGATGTAGCGCAGGACCCGCGCGTTGTCGTCTCCCTCGCCGTCACTCTCCATCGGCCCCAGCTCGGCCTTCATTTTGCCTGCCATGGCGAAGGTGCGACGGATGGTCTCGCCGGCTCTGCCCATGCCCTGCGCGTCGGAGGAGGTGATCGCAATGGCGCCCAGGTCGTGCAGGACATCCTCGGCGCCCATTGTCCCGGCCCTGATCCGGTCCCGGGCCAGTGCCTCATCGCCGGGCAGGTCGGTCTTCAGGGCATGGACGGAGACGATCATGCGGTAGTGCTCTTCGACGGCATCCCGGCCGAAAGGCAGGGTCGGGTTGGTGGAGGAGCCGATGACGTTCGGCACGCCAGCCATCTTCAGGACGTTCGGAACGTGGCCGCCGCCGCAGCCCTCGATGTGAAAGGCATGGATCGTACGGCCGTCCAGAACGCTCAGGGTGTCTTCCACCGACAGGCATTCGTTGAGGCCATCCGAATGCAGGGCGACCTGCACGTCGTGGTCGTCGGCCACCCGCAGCGCCGTGTCCAGCGCCCGGGTGTGCGCACCGAGATCTTCGTGGACCTTGAAGCCGCAGGCCCCGCCCTCCGCGAGTGCCTCGACGAGGGGCGCCGGCTCGGAGGAGGAACCGCGGGCGAGAAAGCCGATGTTGACGGGCCAGGCGTCGAACGCGTTGAAGGCGTGCTTCAGCGCCCACGGAGAGTTGACGCCGACTCCCCACATCGGCCCGAACTCCTGGCCGATGATCGTGGTGACACCGCTCGCCAGCGACGCCTCCATGATCCGCGGCGACAGCAGGTGCACATGGGTGTCGATGGCGCCCGCTGTCGCGATCAGCCCCTCCCCCGAAATGATCGTCGTCCCGGTGCCGACGACTACGTCCACACCGTCGAGAGTGTCGGGGTTGCCCGCCCGGCCGATCGCATGGATCCGGCCCTCCCGGATGCCGACGGACACCTTGCGGATGCCCTGCACGGCGTCGATCACCAGGACGTTGCTGATGACGACGTCGCAGGTCTCGCCCACGGCGGCGGCCTTGAGGTGCAGCCCGTCTCGGGCGGTCTTGCCGAATCCGGCCAGGAACTCGTCGCCGGGCCGCTGCGCATCGGACTCGACGCGCACGACGAGACCCGAGTCCCCGAGCCGGACCCGGTCCCCGGCGCGGGGGCCGTGCACGGTCGCGTACTCGTGCGCGTCGATGTGCCGGCTGCCCGGCGCGCAGTGAGTGCTGTGCCTGGTCGGCTTGCTCATGGGTTCGTTCCTTCCGGGCCGTGGCCGGCGTCCGCGCCGAGGTAGCCGCAGGCGACGGCCTTGCGCAGGGCCTCTTCCTTCGCCCCCGAGGCATCGAGGGGCCCGTCGACGAGACCGGCGAAGCCGATGGCGATGCGGTCGCCGCCCATCGGCACGAGGCCGACCTGGACGGCACCGCCGGCGTCGAACCGCGTGGAGGATCCGGTGGGCGCGGCCAGACGCATGCCGTAGGCGGCGGAACGGTCGAAGTACAGGCGCGGGTTGGCCTCGAAGAAGTGGAAGTGGGACGTCACGCTGATCGGCACCACGGCGGTGTTGCGTACGGTCAGCGTCGTGGCCGGCGTCGGCGCCTCCACGCTCTCCGAGGCCGGCAGCACCGCTCCCGGGGCACCGTCACGCCGGCCCCGGGCGCCGAACGGGTCACTGATGACTGCCAGGCGGGTGCCGTCGTCGAAGACGGCCTCGACCTGGATCTCGGTGACCACATCGCCGACCCCGGGCAGGACGTCGTCGGGGCCCAGGACGCTGCGGCCGCGTTCGAGGGCAGCGGCCAGTCGCAGGCCGTCACGTGCCGCCTCGCAGACTGTGTCCGCGATCAGCGCGGTCGCCTCGGGTACGTTGAGCCGCAGTCCCCGCCGATGGCGGGACCGGGCAAGCTCGGCAGCAGTGAACAGCAGCAGGCGGTCCCGCTCGGTGGGAGTCAGAGGCATGACGGCCTCCGACTGACTCTCCCGACGGCTGCGCCGGTCGCATACGTGGCGTTCATTTCCTACTTCCGGAAGGTCGGCGGACTGCCGGTACGGGGTCGCTCCGCGAGGGAGAACCGAGGGTCCGCTGGGCTTCCCCTGGCACTGCGTGGGGCGCAGGCGGTGACGGGGGTGACTGCGTGTGACTTCCTGACGGCCCCTCACCGATACGGGCGAGCGGGCCGCCGTGCTCTGCGGCGGAGCCACTGTGACACTGACTGAAAACTCAGTCAAGGGATGGCGCACGTAACAGCCGGATCCGTCACCCCTCACACGACATCCACACCTGACCGCGGAACGGCCGGAAGAAAGGAGGGGACGTGGGAACGGGTACCCCTGGCTACTAGTGCGTGTATCGGAAGTGGCCTAAGGGCTGTCCCGTAATCCCTGGCGGATCGGCACGCGGCGTCAGGTCCGGTGCATCGCAAGGCGGAGGGGCGTCCTCATACTGGGTGCATTACGGCGTTCCGACAACGCAGCGAGGTGCCGCAGTTGTCGTCGTGTGCCCGCCAGGAATGACGGGACAGCCCTTAGCTCCGCAGCCGCGCGAGTTCTGCTTCGATGGCGCCCTGCATCAGGGCACGCGCATGGTCGACCCTGAGTCCACCGCTGAGCCAGCGCATACTCAGCCCCTCCAGCAGGGCGGTAAGCCGTTCGGCGGCCGCGGCCAGCGTCGCCGCCGAGGCCATCGGCTGCACCTGGCCCAGCAGAGCGGCCACCTCCTGCACCCACACAAGGGTCGCCCTGGCGAGATCCTCACGCAGCACCGGATCGAAGACAGCACTTGCCCGCAACTCGCCCCATGCAGAGCTGTTCTCCCGCACCTCGGCCGTGTCCTGCAGTTCCAGCAGGAGGATCTGTTCGAGTTCCTCGCGGGGGCCGAGCGGTTCGGCGTCCGGGTCGCGGGCCGTGGTGTAGCGCTCGGCGCGGTCGTTGATGAACTCAAGCGTGTGGCGGAGGATCCCGGTGCGGTCCTTGAAGTGGTAGTAGATCAGCCCCGTGGACACACCCGCCTCGGCGGCGAGCTCCTCCACGCGCAGACCGCGGACCCCGCGCCGGGCGATCACCCGGGCGGCCGCTTCAAGGATCTGAGTGCTGCGAGACGCCATGAACACGAACCCTATCGGTCCGTTCCCGGGCGCATGTGCCGGGCTGCGGCCGGCTGGGCGGCACCGGGCCGAAAGACCTGCCGCCGTCTCCTCGGGGTAGTCCAGGGAGTATCCCCCGGCACCGACCGGTACGAGCACCGCGAGGACAGCCGCCGACGCGATCAGGACCGTGCCAACCACGCAGGCGGGCGCGGCGCGAGCCGGAGTCCGTCTGGATGCCGCTCCCACCGACCCCACTCCCCCGCAGGCCGCCACGGGATGCGGAAGCGGTATCTGGTGAACGATCGTGCTACTAACCAAAGATTCAGTCAACATGAGACAGTGACCAGTCGACCTGCCAGAACGGGAGCGCACGGTGAGGGACCGCAGAACGGCCATCCTGGAAGCAGCTGCCAGAGTCATCGCACGCCAAGGGGTCAGAGGGCTGCGGATGGAGGAACTGGCAGCCGAGGCGCGAGTCTCCAAGGCCCTGATCTACTACTACTTCGAGGACCACGCCGGACTTCTGCGCCACACACTCGAGTTCATCAGCGACCGGGCCGAGCGGTACACCGGGGGACGGTCCGGTCCCGCACGCCCCTCCTCCCCACGCCAGGAGCTGGAACAGTCATTTCTGCTGGAGTTCCAGGAGGTTCCCGAGGTGCGGGAGAACAGCACCGCATGGGGCGAACTGCGAGCCAGCGCGGTCTTCGATCCACAGCTGCGGGACGAGCTTGCCCGGGCGGGTCTGATGTGGGTCCGCGAGGTGGCGGACGCCCTCGGCCGCACCCGGACGGGAGCGCCCGACCCTGCCCTGATCGCGTCCGCCGAACGGCTGACCGCACTGCTCGAAGGGCTGAGCGCCCGCTGGCTGAGCGGCATCCTGCCACTGGGGAACGCCCGAGAGCTGATGCGCGAAGCGATCGCCGTGGAGGTGGAGCAGCTGGGCCGGCACCCGACCCACGGCGCCCCACCCCACCCAGCCGTCGCGTCGCACACCCTGCGATGACCGCACGGGACCGGTGTACGCACACCGGACTGTTTGACTGAATTTCCAGTCAGTGGCAGAGTGGCGGTGCGTCCATCCCACCAGCTTTCGCGGTACTCACGCCCGAAGTACGCCTCCGCACTGCTGCCGCCTACGGGGCCCAGGCCTGCGATTCCTGCTGCGCGACGGCTCTCCGCGCCCGGTTCATGGCCGCTGGACAGTGTTGCCAGTCCACGATCGGAGTTCACCGTGTTCCACCGTCCCCCCTCCCGTCGTACAGCCCTCCGTACGCTTGCCGGAGTCGGCGCTCTCGCTCTCGGCGCCGCGGCCTGCGGACCTGGCGATTCGGCCGGGGCTTCCCGCGCCGGTGAGGACGTCGCGACGGACGAAGAACGCCGGCTCGGCGCCGAGTGGGAAAGTCACACGCGTACCTTCATGTCGTGGCCCGCCCTGGAATCGGTGTGGGCGGAGGACCTGCCGTACGTACGGAAGGACATCGCCCGTGTCGCGCGCTCCATCGCGGAGTACGAGTACGTCGTGATGTCGGCCCGGCCCGATCAACAGGCAGCGGCCCAGAAGGCATGCGGCTCCCAGGTCGAGGTCATCCCGCTCGCCGTCGACGATCTGTGGGCACGCGACACCGTGCCCGTGTTCGTGGAGGAGGCGGGCAAGGTCGTCGGTGTCGACTTCAACTTCAACGGATGGGGCAACAAGCAGGAGCACGCGAATGACGGCCGCGTGGGCCGCACCCTGCTGCCGGTGTACGGGATACCCCGCACGAAGGCGCCCCTGGTCGCCGAGGGCGGCTCCTTCGAGACCGATGGCGAGGGCACGCTGCTGATCACCGAAAGCTCGATCGTCAACAGCAACCGCAACCGGGGAAAGAACCGGAATCAGATCACGGCCGAGCTCAAGCAGACCCTGGGCGTGGACAAGGTGGTCTGGCTGGCAGGCGTACGCGGCGAAGACATCACCGACGCGCACGTGGACAGCCTTGTGCGGTTCACCGCACCCGGTGTCGTCCTTCTGGACAGAGCGTTCCCCGGCATGCCCGCAGACTCCTGGTCGCGCGCGGCCGACCAGGCGAACTCCGTACTCACCAAGGCGACGGACGCCCGGGGCCGGCGCTTCGAGGTGATCGACCTGCCGCAGCCCGACCTCGACAGGATCACGGGAAGCGGCGACGACTTCGTGTCGAGCTACGCCAACTTCTACGTCGCCAACGACTCCGTGTTCATGCCCCGGTTCGGCGACAGAAAGGCGGACGACCGCGCGCGGGGCATCCTGCAGGAACACTTCCCCAAGCGCGACATCGTGCCCATTCAGATCGACACCATCGCCTCCGGGGGCGGCGGGATCCACTGCTCCACGCACGACCAGCCCGGCAAGCCGGCCACCTGATCCACGCCCCGCTGTACGGGGCGGCTGTGGCACCGTGATCAGCCGGCCGCTGGGACAGAACCGGGAGGACCTGCCGATCGGCGTGGTGCAACTCGTCGCCGGGGACGGCCGGGAGGATCCGCTGCTCCTGATGGCCGCGCAGCCGGCGCAGGCCGTCTCCCGGAGGGAGCGCCGACCACCGATCCATGCGGACTGAGCCCGCCGCCGCCCCCCCGGGGCCGTGCTCCCGGACGGCAGACACGCGCCGTCTGCGAGAATGGGCGCTCGCCTCGGAGCGTGGCGAAACCGCCACGCTCGTCTCATCACAGGAGAGCACGCAGTTGTCCCAGAAGCACCCGGCCCAGTCCGACAGCAACGGCCGCAACGATCTGCAGGCCGACTGCGCGAGCTGCTTCGGACTGTGCTGTGTCGCGCTGCCCTTCGCCCGTTCCGCCGACTTCGCGGTGGACAAGGACGCCGGGAAGCCATGCGTGAACCTTCAGACGGACTTCCGCTGCGGCATCCACACACGCCTGCGGGAGAAGGGCTTCCAGGGCTGCACCGTCTTCGACTGCTTCGGTGCGGGCCAGAAGGTCTCACAGGTCACCTTCGGCGGAACGGACTGGCGCCAGGCGCCGGAGACTGCCCGCCCGATGTTCGAGGTCCTGCCGGTGATGCGGCAGCTCCACGAACTGCTCTGGTACATCACCGAGGCCCTCGACCTCGCGCCGGCCCGCCCCGTCCACCCGGACCTGCGCCGCGCGCTGAAGCGCGTCGACGGCCTCACCCGGGGGGATGCCGCATCGCTCACGGACCTTGACGTGGCGGCGCTGCGCGACGATGTGAACGCTCTGCTGCTGCGGACCAGTGACCTGGTGCGGGCCGAGGTGCCCGGCCGCAAGAAGAACCACCGGGGAGCCCAGCTGATCGGAGCCAGGCTGGGCGGCGCCCGCCTGCAGGGTGCCAGTCTCCGCGGTGCCTGCCTCATCGGGGCCGACCTCAAGAAGGCCGATCTGCGCATTGCCGACCTGATCGGGGCGGACTTGCGGGGCGCCGACCTGAGCGGAGCCGACCTCACCGGGAGCATCTTCCTCACCCAGGCCCAGCTCAACGCGGCCAAGGGCGACTCGGCCACCAAGCTGCCTGCCACCCTCACCCGTCCCGCCCACTGGTAGCCCGCGGCGGGGCCACGACGACCGCGGTCGCCACGATGCCGGCACCGCCCGCCGGGCCGCCGCGAGCCGGCGGCAGAGCACCCACTCTGCCGCCGTTCCCTGCGGTCTGCGGTGATGGTGCGTCAGCCGTGGTAGCTGATGTAGCCGTTACGGTCGGGGTCGGAGCCGCTCTTGGTGTAGGAGTGGACATCCGCCCGGCTGCCTGACGGCTTGTACAGGTAGATGGTGTCCTTGTCGTTGTTCCAGATGAAGTTGCAGTTCTGGCGGTAGACGACGTTCTTGGCGTCGGAGTCGGTGCCGTGGCCACCCCGCAGCTTTACGTAGTCGCCGGGCTCGAGGTAGTGGCTGGTCGAGAAGGTGAAGCGGTTGCCCGCGGCGTCCTTGACGACGTAGCCCTTGAGATTGACGGTCGCCTTCGACGAGTAGTTCTTGATCGTCAGGTACTCGTCCTTGGCGTTCCCGGTGGAGCACTTGTTGGAGTCCGGGCCCGGCGCGTCGTACTGGACACCCTTGATCTTCAGCGCCGACGAGTACTCGGCTGCCTGTGCCGGGGCAACGGCAACAGCCGCGATGGCCCCGGCAGCGGCGACAGTGGATATGGCATGGCGTATGCGCATGAGGAAGTCCCCCCAGTGGTGCGGATGAAGCGCCTGGAGCATACACAATCCGTGATGAAGAGATGCAGAAAACTTGATGGATATGTGAAGGTGACCGGCGACGCATGTCCGGAATCCCTCAAGTACGTTGTGTAGACGGTGAATTGACGGCGACGCACGCAGGTCGACGGCAGGCAGTCGGTCGAACGCCCGACGCCCGCTACCTAGTCCGCCTCTGGCCGTCGCGGCTCTCGCGGTCCCGTACCGGCAGCGCTCGTGGCCGCTCGCCTACGCCCGCACCTGGCGGCCCGAATCCCTGCCACCGCTGCGTGGGAGCACAGGCCTCTCGGTCTCCGTGGCAGCTTCCGAACCAGGCGATGACGCCCCGTCAGAAACGCTGTCGCCGGGATGCAATTCCCGAGCGCCGGCTCGCACTTGCCACATCTGCCGTAGCAGTGCTCGTTGATCGATCCGGCCGGCGCGTGGCCTCGCAACGGACTCAAGGCCGACGCGAGACCACGCTGAGGGCCGCCCTGAGAAGGGGGCGACCGCCGTCACACTGCCTACTGGATGCCAGGGATCTGGCGGGCCTTGAACGCGGCACGGGCCGCGTCCGCCGCGCTCTTGCCGTACATGCGTTGCGCCGTCGCAATCGTCGTCAACGCGGCATCCTTGAAGCTGGTGTCGGGCGCGAAGCCGAACTGAGCGTTGACGATGATGCGGTCGGCCACCCTGGCGCCGAGCGCCCCGCGGATGTCCAGGAGTGCGCGGGACCAGATCTCGCCGTCCGCGTGCACCTCGCCCACCCGGTCCCCGTACACCTTGTTCCCGTCGATCCGGCGCAAACAGTGCGGGGCGGCGCTGTAGGCGACCGAGTCCCAGTCGGCGACACATGCCAGGTCGGTCTTGCGGGGCCAGCCGTACCGGGTGTCCGCATGGACGCCGACCTCGACTGCCAGGTAGTCGCCGAAGGCCTCACCGATCGCCCCGGCCTCCGGGGAGGTGCCGAAGCCGGGCACCTGGGCGTTGTGCACCGCGTGACCGTACTCGTGAACGATCACCTCGGCGTCCTCGGCATCGTCCACGCCGCCCTTGCCGAAGCGGATCTCGGCCTTCTTGTCGGTGAAGAAGGAGTTGTCCGCACCCCACTGGTTGATACGGATGGGCTGCGCACGGTTGTTGGCACCGGGCAGTTCACTGCCGAAGCCGAGGCCCTGCAGGTACTCCTGGGCCTCATTGACCCAGAAGTAGGCCATGACCTGCTCGAACTGGTCGTCGTGCCGGTTGTACGTGCCGGCGTCGGCGGTCTTCGCGGGGGCGCCGGTCTCCGACCTGATGTAGGCCCACCGTCCGGAGAGTCCGCCACTGCCGTCGAGATTGCGCAACGCGGCGATGGCGTAGCTCGAGGCGGGGACGGCGTCGGCCGAGTCCTTGGCATCGGAAAGCGACTGGTCGCCCGAGGACTGGACGGGGTTGACCATGAATACCCGGGCCTGTGGTTCGGCCGGGGCGGGGACAGCGCCCGAGGCCGAGGCCACTCCGGCCGGCGCGAGCAGAGCCGCGGTGGCGGTGGCCGCGGCGATCAGGCCGCGAGGTGTGCGGCGAGTCATGTACATCCTCCCGTGCTGGGATGTGGTGCGGTGGCGTGCCGAAAAGCGGGGGGTGGCGTGGTGCGAGCGCGATCCTTGCGCACGGGCCCTTCTTTGGCCAGGCCTTGAACGCGTTCTTTGGCCAGGTCTTGAACGCGTTTGCCACTCCCATCGGCAAAGACCCCACCGCGCGGTGGCGCTCTGTTCGTGTGCCGGGACGGTAAGCGTCAGGTCGCCGTGGAACGCCACTCTGCGCCGCGAGACCGGCGTTGTCGGGTGCGGGTGCACCGGTAGTACACCCGGCGCGGCGTTCAGGGCGGGTCTCCGGCCCACGGTCGGCGCTGTTTTCCCACCGGCCGGGCCGCGGCCGGTCCTGAACGGGCTGTATCACCGGGCCTGGTCGGTCGATGACCGGGCTCATGCAGGCGTGCTTGCGGCTTCCGACAGCGAACCCGGACACCATTCCGTCCCTGCGCAGTCACGGGGCGCGGGGCTCGCGCAATCGGACCGGTGCGGTATGCGGTTCGGTCCGGTCTCAGACTCCTTCGTCGGCCGGCGGCGGCACAGTGACCACGGGGCAGGTTGCCCTGTGCAGCAGCCCGTGCGGGACGGAGCCCAGCCGCATACCGGTGAAACCCTCCCGGCCACGGCGGCCGACGATCACAGCGAGCGCATGCTCGGAAGCCTCCGCCAACGCCTCGACAGGATGCCCCCGCAGCACCGCGTGGCTCAGGGGAACATCGCGGTAGGCACTGGACAGACCCGCAGTTGCTTCATGCAGCTGCCTGTGGCACGCCTCGAGCGCAGCGTCCTCGTCGAAAAACCCTGGCAGCCGCCGCTGCCACACCCACACCGCACGCACGGAGGCGCCTTGCGAGGCTGCGGCCTCCAAGGCGTGTTCCAGCGCGGCCTCGGCCGACCGGCTGGCGTCCACCCCGACCACCAGGTACGGCGGCTCCTCCTCGGTGCGCCCGGCTTCCGGCACCACGGCCACCGGGCAGGCAGCGTGCGCACTGACCGGAACAGTCGTCGAGACAGCACTGAGCATCTCCCCCAGCCGGCCCAGCCGACGCGAGCCGAGGACCACCAGCCGCGCGTGAGCGGACCTCCGTACCAGGACCTGGGCCGGGGTGCCATCCGTGATGAAGGTCGTCACCTCAAGGCCCGGCTGCCGCTCATGGGCACGAGCCGTCGCCTTGTCGAGCGCCTCGTCGCCCAGCTGGCGAAGGGCCTTGTGGTGTGCCGTCTCCTCGACGCCCCGTACGTGATGGGTCACGGGCAACACGGCGTGGACCAGATGCAGGCGCACCCCACGGCGGGCGGCTTCGTCGGCGGCCCAAGCCAGGGCCGCATCGGCCGGCTCCGCGGCGTCGACGCCGAGCATGATCGGGAGTGGTAGTGGTAGTGGTTGTGGTTCGCTGGCAGCTGTCATGGCTTCCTCCACCTGTCTGCGTGCACGGGGCAGCAGCCGTGGGCTGCGGCCGCAGCTCATACCTGCACGGTACGCACATGGACGACGCGGCGGAGGGCCGAGTGGCCCCGTTCAGAGAGCTGCTCCCCAGGGCAAGGGAGAGCTCCAGGGCCCTTCGGACCCCTGGTGCGGACTGTTCGGCCCCTGCGTCCGGGAGCGTGGCGCGGTGGACTGGACATGTCGTAACCGCAGGACCGAGGAGGTATGGGCATGGCTGTAGTCGCACGCAAGCAGAAGTTCCCGTTCCCGGATCTGCCGGACTGGTTCGAGGCCTTCCCCACCCGATTCACCATGCCGGCGATGGCCGATCTGTACACGATGAGGATCGAGGAGTTCACCGCGGAGGGCCGCTACGTCATTCGAGCGGAACTTCCGGGCATCGAGGTCAAGGATCTGGACGTCACGGTCGAGGACGGCAACCTCACCATCAGGGCCGAGCGCACCGAGCGCGAGGTGGACAAGCATCGCAGCGAGATCCGCTACGGATCCCTGACCCGCAGTGTCACCCTGCCCAAGAGCGCGGACGAGAACGACGTCCGTGCCGAATACATCGACGGCATGCTGACCGTCAGCGTCGGCCTCGGCGAGGAGAAGGCAGAGGCGAAGCACATCGAAATCAAGCACGCCATGTGACCCGCACCCGGGTGGCCGCCCCCTACGGACATGTGCTGCCGTCCGTCCGGGCGGCCACGCACCGGTGTGGCGATCGTGGTGCCCCTCGGCCTGCTCTCCCAGGTAAAGGCGTCCGCCCCCGCAACGGCCCCGGACGACCCTCTATCGCCGGGAGCGCCGTGCCTCCCACTGCGCCGCGGCGCTGTCCAGCAGCATCTCCAGGGCCGTGGGATAGGCGCTGTCGACCATGCGGGTCGCCAGGAGTGGCGCCGCCTCGGCGATCCGGGGGTGTGTGGTGCGCGGCAGGCGGGCGTACGTCGAGCGCCACATGTCCTCGTCGGCGCTGAGGCTTTCGCGTGGCAGGGCCAGCGAGGCGGCGTCGAGCGCGGCGAAGGCCAGGGTCTGGTCGATGAAGGCGTGGTAGATCCGTACCGTGTCCGGCAGCGGGAATCCCGCCGTGCGGAGTACATCAAGGATGGCCTCGTCGGCGGCCAGCTCGTGGGCCCGGCCGGTGACCCGGTTCGCGGTCAGCAGTGCCGCCTGCGGATGCCCGACATACACGGCATGGATGCGCAACCCGAGGCCGCGCAGATCCGACCGCCACTCCCCCGTGGGCCGCCAGCCTTGCAGGGCCTGCCCGATGAGGGCGTCGCCGATGGCGAGGGTCAGATCGTCCATGCCGCGGAAGTACCGGTAGAGGCTGCTGGGGTCGGCGTCCAGGGCCAGGCCGAGACGGCGGGCGGTGAGTCCCGTGCTGCCGTGCTCGCGCAGCATCCGCAGGGCGGTCTCGACGATCAGTTGCTCGGACAGCACGGTGCCGCTTCTGGTGGGACGGCGGCGCCGCCTCTTCTCCTCGGGTACCACCGTTTTCGCCATCGCCGCCTCCCGCCAGATCCTTATGCCAACACCATTGACCTTATCCGAGCACGCGGCGTTGGATCTCCCGGCAGGGGCGCCGCGCCTCCGTTCCGCGCGGGCATGCCCCATCTCCACAGAGAGGAAGTCCGTGTCATGCGTGTTCTGCTTGTGGGAGCCGGCGGTGTGGGCACCGCGATCACCCGGATCGCGGCCCGGCGCTCGTTCTTCGACGAGATGATCGTGGCTGACTACGACCTGAGCCGTGCCGAGGCCGCAGTCGCCGCACTCGCAGGCAGCGCGCGCCGCTTCCGTGCCGAGCACGTCGACGCGTCCGATCAGGCCGCGGTGACGGCGCTGCTGACGCGGCACGGGTGCGACGTCCTGCTCAATGCCACCGACCCGCGGTTCGTGATGCCCCTCTTCCAGGCGGCGCTCGCGGCCGGCGCAACCTACCTCGACATGGCGATGTCTCTGTCGCGCCCGCACCCCGAACGGCCGTACGAGGAGTGCGGGGTCATGCTCGGCGACACGCAGTTCGCGCAGGCCGCCGACTGGGAGAAGGCGGGCACGCTGGCTCTCGTCGGCATGGGTGTGGAGCCAGGGCTGTCCGATGTCTTCGCACGGTACGCGGCCGACGAGCTCTTCGATGAGATCGAGGAGATCGGCATCCGCGACGGCGCGAACCTCACCGTCGACGGCTACGAATTCGCACCCTCCTTCAGCATCTGGACCACCATCGAGGAGTGCCTCAATCCGCCGGTCGTCTACGAAGCGGACCGCGGCTGGTTCACCACCGCGCCCTTCAGCGAGCCGGAGGTGTTCGACTTCCCCGAGGGCATCGGCCCGGTCGAGTGCGTGAACGTGGAGCACGAGGAGGTGCTGCTCGTTCCCCGTTGGGTCGACGCACGGCGCGTGACCTTCAAGTACGGCCTGGGCGAGGAATTCATCCAGACCCTCAGGACACTGCACCTCCTGGGCCTGGACCGCACCGACCCGGTGACCGTGCCGAGCGCTGCGGGCCCGGTGGGCGTGTCGCCCCGCGACGTCGTGGCCGCCTGCCTGCCGGATCCGGCGACGCTGGGCGAGCGCATGCACGGCAAGACCTGCGCGGGCACCTGGGTGCGCGGCACCAAGGACGGCGAGCCGCGCGAGGTCTACCTCTACCACGTGGTGGACAACCAGTGGTCGATGGCCGAGTACGGCTCCCAGGCAGTGGTGTGGCAGACGGCCGTCAACCCGGTCGTCGCCCTCGAACTCCTGGCCACGGGCGCGTGGACCGGCTCGGGAGTCCTCGGCCCGGAGGCCTTCCCCGCGCGCCCCTTCCTGGACCTGCTCAGCGCGTATGGCTCACCGTGGGGCATGCGGGAGCAGTGACCGCCCTCGGCTCACCAGGGGATCCGACGCCCCCCTCGGTGAGGGCGAGCGTCGGACAGCCGATCCGATCACCGCTGTCGGGGTACTCCCCGTTGTCGGCGTCGGCCAGGAGCACCGTCAGGAGGGTTCACCGCGAGATCGTCGCTTGCGCGGTGAACCCCGGCCTGTGCACCTCCCGGCCGTGGAGTCCCGGAGCCGGGCGGGCGACCGCACAGCCCCGGGACCCGGGCGCTCGAGCCCACACGCCCTAGGCGATCACCATCAGGAGGTCGCCCGCCTCGACCTGCTGAACGGAAGTGATGGCCAGACGGTCCACTGCTCCGGCGACCGGAGCGGTGATGGCGGCCTCCATCTTCATCGCCTCGATCGTGGCGATGGTCGCACCCACCTCGACCCGGTCTCCGGCTGCGACCGACAGCGTCACCACCCCGGCGAACGGCGCGGCAACGTGTTTCGGGTCGGACTTGTCGGCCTTCTCCGCGGCCGGCAGTGCCGAAGCCACCGAGCGGTCACGCACCTGGATCGGCCGGAGCTGGCCATTGAGCGTGGCCATCACGGTGCGCATGCCACGCTCATCCGCTTCACCGATCGCCTCCAGTGCGATGAGCAGCCGCACGCCGGGCTCGAGGTCCACCTCATGCTCCTCCCCCGGCAGCAGACCGTAGAAGAAGTCCTTGCTCGGCAGGACTCCGGTGTCGCCGTATGCGTCCCGATGCGCCTCGAACTCCTTCGTCGGCCCGGGGAACAGCAGCCGGTTGAGAGTGGCCCGCCGGTCCTTGTCCAGTCCGTCGCGGTCCCCGGCGGACAGTTCGGCGACCGGCCTGGGCGCGGCGCGGCCCTTGAGGGCCTTGCTGCGGAACGGCTCCGGCCAGCCGCCGGGCGGGTCGCCCAACTCGCCGCGCAGGAAACCGATCACGGAGTCCGGGATGTCGTACGCGCCGGGCTCGGCGGCGAACCGTTCCGGTGGGACGCCCGCGCCGACGAGGTGCAGGGCGAGGTCGCCGACCACTTTGGACGACGGTGTGACCTTGATCAGGCGGCCGAGCATGCGGTCGGCGGCGGCATACATCGCCTCGATGTCCTCGAACCGGTCGCCGAGGCCCAACTCCCTTGCCTGGACGCGCAGGTTGGACAGCTGACCGCCGGGGATCCCGTGGTCGTACACGCGCCCGGTGGGCGAGGCCGGGCCGGCCTCGAACGGCGCGTAGATCCTGCGCACGGTCTCCCAGTACGGTTCGAGGTCCCCGACCGCCCGCAGGCTCAGCCCGGTCGGCCGCTCGGAGTGGTCGGTGGCCGCGACGATCGCCGACAGCGAGGGCTGCGAGGTGGTGCCCGCCATCGAGGCCACCGCTCCGTCCACGGCATCGGCGCCCGCGTTGATCGCGGCCAGGTAGGTGGCCAGCTGACCGCCGGCCGTGTCGTGGGTGTGGAGGTGGACGGGCAGCTCGAACTCCCTGCGCAGCGCGGTCACCAGTTTCGCGGCGGCGGGTGCCCGCAGCAGCCCCGCCATGTCCTTGATCGCCAGGACGTGCGCGCCGGCGTCGACGATCTGCTCGGCGAGCCGGAGGTAGTAGTCGAGGGTGTAGAGCTTCTCGGCGGGGTCGGACAGGTCCGAGGTGTAGCACAGGGCTACCTCGGCGACGGCCGATCCGGTCTCGCGTACGGCGTCGATCGCCGGCCGCATCCGGCCGACGTCGTTGAGCGCGTCGAAGATGCGGAAGATGTCGATGCCGGTGCGGGTGGCCTCCTCGACGAAGGCGGTGGTGACCTCCGCGGGGTACGGGGTGTAGCCGACCGTATTGCGGCCACGCAGCAGCATCTGCAGGCAGATGTTGGGCACCGCCTCACGCAGGCGGGCCAGGCGGTCCCAGGGGTCCTCGGCCAGGAAGCGCAGCGCCACGTCGTAGGTGGCGCCGCCCCAACACTCCAGCGAGAGCAGCTGCGGCAGAGTCCGGGCCACCGCCGGGGCAACGGCGAGCAGATCCTTCGTCCGCACCCGGGTGGCCAGCAGGGACTGGTGGGCGTCCCGGAAGGTGGTGTCGGTGACGGCCACCGCGGGTGATTCCCGCAGGCGCCGCGCGAAGCCCTCCGGCCCCAGCTCGGTCAGCTGCTGCTTCGACCCGGCGGGCGGTGCGCCGTTCGCGATGTCCGGCAGTTTGGTCGTGGGGTCGATCAGGTGCGGGCGCTCACCGTGCGGCTTGTTGACCGTGACGTCGGCGAGGTAGGTGAGCAGGCGGGTGCCGCGGTCGGCGGAGTGGCGCGAGGTCAGCAGATGCGGGCGCTCCTCGATGAACGACGTGGTGACCCGGCCCTCCTGGAAGTCCGGATCGTCGAGAACCGCCTGCAGGAACGGAATGTTCGTGGCCACGCCGCGGATGCGGAACTCGGCCACCGCGCGCCGGGCCCGTCGCACCGCGGTGGCGAAGTCGCGGCCCCGGCAGGTCAGTTTCACCAGCATGGAGTCGAAGTGCGCGCTGATCTCGGAACCGACGAAGGCGGTGCCGCCGTCCAGCCTGATGCCGGAGCCGCCCGGCGAGCGGTACGCGCTGATGGTGCCGGTGTCCGGCCGGAACCCGTTGGCCGGGTCCTCGCTGGTGATACGGCACTGCAGTGCGGCACCCCGCAGATAGATCCTGTCCTGCGCGAGACCGAGGTCGGCCAGGGTCTCGCCGGCGGCGATGCGCAGTTGCGCCTGGACGAGGTCGACGTCGGTGACCTCCTCGGTCACGGTGTGCTCGACCTGGATACGCGGATTCATCTCGATGAAGACATGGTTGCCTTCCCGGTCGAGCAGGAACTCGACGGTGCCGGCGTTGCGGTAGCCGATGCTGTGCGCGAAAGCGACTGCGTCGGCGCAGATGCGGTCCCGGACCGCGGGGTCGAGGTTGGGCGCCGGGGCCAGTTCGAGGACCTTTTGATGGCGCCGCTGCACCGAGCAGTCCCGCTCGAACAGGTGGATGACGTCGCCATGTCCGTCGGCGAGAATCTGCACCTCGATGTGGCGGGGGTCGACGACGGCCTTCTCCAGGAACACCGTGGCGTCGCCGAAGGCGGACTCGGCCTCGCGGGACGCCGCCTCGATGGCCTCACGCAGCTGCGCGGGGTCGTCCACTCGCCGCATGCCGCGCCCGCCGCCTCCGGCAACCGCCTTGACGAACAGCGGGAAGCCGATCTCCTCCGCGGCCGCCGCCAGCTCGTCCGCGTCGGTCGACGGCTGCGACGATCCCAGGACCGGCACACCCGCCGCACGGGCCGCGGCGACCGCGCGCGCCTTGTTGCCGGTCAGTTCCAGCACCCCGACGCTGGGACCGATGAACGTGATTCCGGCGTCCTCGCAGGCGCGGGCCAGATCCGGGTTCTCGGAAAGGAAGCCGTACCCGGGGTAGACGGCGTCCGCCCCGGCCCTGCGCGCCGCGCGCACGATCTCCTCGACCGACAGGTAGGCGCGCACCGGGTGCCCCCTCCGGCCGATCTCGTAGGCCTCGTCGGCCTTGAGACGATGCAGCGAGCCCCGGTCCTCGTACGGGAACACCGCCGCCGTTCCCGCGCCCAGTTCGTAGGCGGCGCGGAATGCGCGGACGGCGATCTCACCACGGTTCGCGACAAGTACCTTCCGGAACATGCGCAGTCCCTTCCTGACGTTCGCGACGTACGCGCCCGACGGGCGCTCTCGTGACTGATGCCCTGTTTACACCCGTACAAGAGCAGCCCGGGCCGAATCACCACCGGCCGGTCGCTCATCCGCAGGTTCGCGGAGGTCTTCCTTGAGCGGTCGGGCAAGCCTTGAGGAGCGGGGCAGCATGATCCGCCGCTGCATCCTCTGGCGAGACCGCCCTGCCGGCGACCGGCGCCTACGCGCCGTGGCCGGCAGGGCGAACGTTGCCTGGTGCGGGACTACGGCTTGTCCCGTGTCAGCATCGGCAGCAGCAGAGCCGCCGACCAGCTGAAGTTGGGCGAGTTGAGCGGGGCTCCCGTCGTCGGGTCATAGTTCTCCATGATCGGCCCGTTGCCAGTGAGGCTCGACGCTTGGGCGAGGAGTCGATCCGTCAGGGCGTTCGCTTCCTTGACGTAGCCGTAGCGGCGCAGGCCGTCGCGGGCGAAGTAGGCCTGGTCGAGCCACACGGGTCCGCGCCAGTACGCCGTCTGCGAGAAGTAGGGGGAGCTCTTCGACACGGTCGGGAACGGGACGGTCGTCGCGAACTCCCCCGGGTCCATCAGCTTGTCGCGCACGGCGCGAGCCTGCGTCCTGGATGCGGTCCCGGTCCACAGCGGGACCGCGCCCTCGATGCCGCGGCCGCGGGCCGTGAGCGGCACGCCGCTGCCCAGCGCGGTGTCGTGGAACCAGCCGTCGGTGGGGTCGTACATCGTGGTGCGCACGGCGGAGGAGGTCGCGGCGGACCGTTGCTTCCACCGCTCGGCGTCGGCACCGCGGCCGAGCGCGTCCGCGATGCGCGCCAAGTGGCCCTGGTCAGCGGCGAGGTAGGAGTTCAGGTCGACGGACTCCTGGTTGAGGGAGTAGCCGAGGAGTGTTCCGTCGGCCGCGTGGTTGGCGACGACGTTCGTGCCGAGGGCGGCGTCGAAGCGGGGCGCGTTGTCCATGCCGCTCTCCCAGGCAGCGGCGAGACGTCGCTCCTCGGGCGAGTTGTTGGCAGGGTCGACGGTGGCACCGTACTCGGCGAGGCCGTTGTGGTCGTGGTCGCGGTTGCGGTACCACCAGGCCTGGTAGGCGGCGAGCTTCGGGTACATCTCACGAAGGAAGGCCTTGTCGCCTGTCTTCGCGTACACCTCCCACACGGCCCAGGCGGCCAGCGGGGGCTTGGAGTTGCGCTCGTTCCAGTTGCCGCCACCGCGCGAGGGGGCGTTGTAGAAGATGACGTCGGGGATCATCCCGGCGTCCTGCGGGCGCGTCGCGGAGTCCGACGTGATCTGCCAGTCGAACATGGAGCGGATCTGTGACTCGGCCAGATCGGGCGCGAAGCGGGCCGTGCCCACGGCCTGCTTCCAGGTGTCCCAGGCCCAGATACCGCCGGTGAACCACTTGTAGGAGATCGACGGCGTGATCCCGTCGTGCTTGATCTCCCCCGCTGCGCTCCGCCAGTTGGTGACGAGGGTCTCCAAGGCCTTCACGGCGGCGCGCCGCCGTGACGCGGGCACGTTCCGGGTCACTCCGGCGACGTAGCCGTGCCAGCGTGCGTCGCTCGCCGAAACGACCGACGCCGGGTGGCCGAGGATGTCCTGCCCCGTCGCCTTCTCGCGGGTCCTCTCGGCGGCGGTGAAGGTGTAGGACTCGGTCCAGTCGAAGCTGTGCGAGCGACCCGGTGCGAGGGTCACCGGCTCGGTGGCCTCGGTGCGGTATGTGTCGCCGTCCACTGTGGTGCGGACGCGGTCCTTGTGGGTGACCTCGAAGCGTTCCGTGCCGTCGGTGAGGTAGTCCCAGGTTTCACGGACCTCGGCGAAGTCGACGCCGACGCCCGAGGGGGTGGCGGTCAGCGAGGGCGCGTCGCGCATCGGTCTGTCGGCGGGCCGCAGCAGGCTGCCCGTCCAGTCGGCGCCCAGCGTGCGGGGCGCCGAGCCGGTATTGCGGACCTGGGCGCGCACCAGGGCGCTGCGGCCGGTCGCGAAGCGGAGCTCGATGGTGAGGCGCAGTCCGTGGCCGAGGTCGTAGGACTGGAGGAGCCGGCCGGGCAAGGACGTGAACCGGGGTGTGCCGCCGCCGGCCAGGTCGAGAGTGCGGCCGTTTTCGGTGAGGCGGATACGGCTGAAGGACTTACTGAGCCACCAGGGGTATTCCTGGGCGATGTAGAGGGGCCCGGAGAAGCCGCCGTAGGCGTCCTTGTCACCGGCCTTCGGCAGGGCGTAGGCATGCCAGGCCCCTTGGTCGGCGAAGACGGTGACAGGGTTGTTGTCCTCGTCGTCGCCGGGCAGGGCGGCGGCCGGGGTGCCGTGCAGGTCGAGCACGTCGGCATACGGGGACGCCGGCGCCGGGTGTTCATGGGCGGAGGCCGCTTGCGGCACGGCGAGGGCGCCGCCGGCAAGAAGGAGTGCGGTCAGAGCTCTCAGGGGCCGGTTTCCGATCACTTCCGGGTCCCTCCAAGGGAGTCGGTGGCGATGCGCAGGACCGCGGCACCGAGCGGGCCGAGGCGTACGTGGTCACGGACGGTCGTCCCGGTGAGCAGATCCGTGCCGCCTGCGGCGTAGGCGCCGGTCAATGGCGTCTGTGTGTCGTGGTCCGTGTGGTTGAGGACGAAGAGGTACGTGCCCTGCTCGCCGGTCCGGACGGTCGACTCGACTCCCTCGGGGACGTCGAGCACGGGCCGCACACCGGCCTCCAGCAGGGCTGCGTCGAGCACGGCGCCGATGCCGTCGCCGAGGTGAGCACTCGCGTACCAGGCGGTGCCGCTGCCGTAGGGGTGGCGGGTGACGGCGGGGCGGCCGGTCAGCTCTCCGGCCGCGTACACGTCGACGACCTCGGTCTCCGGGCCCTCGGTCTCGATCCACTCGCTCCATAGGGTGGCCTCGGCGCCGGAGGCCTGCTGCACCGCCTCGCCGTCGGGGATCGGCCAGAACTCGTCGACGCTCACGCCGAGTACGTCTCTCAGCGGTCCGGGCGCACCGCCGTCGTGGATGTGATCGTCGCCGTCGACGACGCCGCTGAAGGGTCCGCACACGAAGTGGCCGCCTCCCTGGACGTACGCGGCGATCCGTTCGGCGTTCTCGGGGCGCAGCAGGTGGAGGTTGGGCGCGAGAACCGCCCGGTAGCCGTCGAGGTCGGCGTGCGGGGGCACGAATTCGACGGTGACTGCGCGGGCGTGGAGCGCCGCATACCAGGGGCGCAGGAGGTCGCGCCAGCGCATGCCGGCCGAAGGGTGGTCGTCGGCCTCGAGGGCCCACCAGGAATCCCAGTCGAGGACGATCGCCACGTCCGCGGGGGTGGTGGCGCCGGTGACCTCGCCGAGCCGGGCGAGTTCGGTGCCGAAGCGGACGGTCTCGCGCCAGCCGCGGGAGTCTGTGCCGCGGTGCGGGAGCAGTGCGCTGTGGTATTTTTCGGCGCCCGCGCGGGAGGCACGCCACTGGAAGTACATGATGCCGTCAGCGCCGCGGGCCAGGGCCTGGAGGGACCAGAGGCGTTGCAGGCCGGACTTCTTGGGGACGTTGACCGGGCGCCAGCTGACCGCGGACGGCGCCTGTTCGAGGAGCAGCCAGGGGCGGCCGCCCTTGAGCGAGCGCATCAGGTCGTAGTTGAGGGCGGCGTTGACGTGGGCGCGTGGGTCGGCGGGGTCCGGGTAGGCGTCGTCGGAGACGAGGTTCTCGTACTCAGCCCACTTCCAGTAGTCGAGTGCCTTGAACATCGACATGAAGTTTGTGGTGGCCGGGATGTCCGGGCTCAGCTCGCTGAGGACACCGCGCTCGGCGCGGTGGCAGTCCAGGAGGGCGTCGGAGCAGAAGCGCCGCCAGTCGAGGAGCTGCGTCGGGTTGACCGGTCCGGGCGCGGTGCGCGGGGGCTCGATCTCGGCGTACGTGCCGTAGCGCTGCGACCAGAAGGCCGTGCCCCAGGCGCGGTTGAGGGAGTCGATCGTGCCGTAGCGGTCGGTCAGCCAGGTACGGAAGTGATCGGCGGAGCGGGCGCAGAAGCACTCGGTGACATGGTCCCCGTACTCGTTGTGGATGTGCCACAGGGCGAGCGACGGGTGGTGTGCGTAGCGTTCGGCGAGGGTGCGGGTCAGGCGCATGGCGGCGGCGCGATACACGGGCGAGGACGGGCAATAGTGCTGGCGCGAGCCGAATTCGAGGCGTACGCCGTCGGCCGTGACCGGCAGGATCTCGGGGTGGGCGCGCACGAGCCAGGCGGGGGGTGACGCGGTCGCGGTGGCCAGGTCGACGGCGACACCGTGGGCGTGCAGCAGGTCGAGTAGCCGGTCGAACCAGGCGAAGTCCCAGGTGTCCGGGCCGGGCTGGAGTCTCGCCCAGGAGAAGACGCCGACGGTCACCATGGTGACGCCGGCCTCGCGCATCAGCTCGGCGTCCTCGGCCCAGACGCTCTCGGGCCACTGCTCGGGGTTGTAGTCACCGCCATAGAGGACGCCCGGAACCCGGGTCAGGCGGCTCATCCCTTTACCGCCCCGCCGAGCAGTCCGGCCACGAACTGCCGCTGGAAGGCCAGGAACAGCGCCATGAGCGGCAGCGTCGCAAGCAGCGAGCCGAGCATCAGGCCCGAATAGTCGACATGGGAGAGCCCCGTGAGGGTGTTGAGCGCGACGGGCACGGTGTATTTGTCCTCGGAGTTGAGCATGAGCAGCGGCCAGATGAAGCTGTTCCACTGCGCCATGAACGTGAAGATGACCAGGGCGCCGAGCTGTGGGCGCACGCACGGCAGCACAACCTGGTAGAAGGTGCGCAGCTCGCCGGATCCGTCGATGCGGGCCGATTCGATGAGCTCATCGGGGAAGTCGACGAAGCCCTGCCGCATCAGCAGGATGCCGAAGGAGTTGGCAAGGAACGGCAGGACGACGGCTTGGTAGGAGTCGATCCAGCCGACGCTCGCCATCATCTGGAACAGCGGCACGAGCAGCACCTGGAACGGGATCATCATGGTGGTGAGCACGGCGCCGAGCAGCAGACCCCGGCCGCGGAAACGGTACTTGGCGAGCCCGTAGCCGCACATGGCTGA
Source organism: Streptomyces sp. NPDC056231 (assembly GCF_048270745.1). Classification (NCBI taxonomy): domain Bacteria; kingdom Bacillati; phylum Actinomycetota; class Actinomycetes; order Kitasatosporales; family Streptomycetaceae; genus Streptomyces; species Streptomyces sp. NPDC056231. Next base: position 69,400 of record NZ_JBLVKW010000011.1, read on the forward strand.
GATCAGCGAGCTGAGCGCGGTGTGCACGACGGCGATGCCGAGACTGTTCAGGAGGACACGGCCGAAGCCGATGGTGTCCTGGAGCCGTGCGAGGTTGTCGAGCAGGCGTCCGCCGGGCAGGACCGGTGGCGGCGAGTGGAAAAGTTCGGAGGTGGAGTGTGTCGCGGCGATCGCCATCCACAGGAACGGCACGAGGCTGACAACGGCGCCCGCCGCAAGGAACAGACGCACGGTGTAGCGGCCGACGCGACGGGCGGGGTGGACGCGTACGGGGTCCTGCTGGAGGGCGGTCACCGGCGGCGCTCCCTTCCGAAGGCGACGTACTGGAGGGCGGAGATCGCGGCGATGAGGGCCACGACGACCCAGGCGATGGCGGCGGCGTAGCCGAAGTCGAGCTGCTGGAAGCCGACTTTGTAGAGGTAGACGACCGGGGTGAGCGTCGCGTCGTCGGGTCCGCCGCGGGTGAGGACGTAGTTCTCGTCGAAGAGCTGAAGCGTGCCGATGGTGGAGGTGATCACGCAGAACAGGACGATCGGGCGCAGCTGCGGCAAGATCACGCGCGTGTACGTGGAGAGGGTGCCGGAGCCATCGATCTCTGCGGCCTCGTACTGCTCCTTCCCGATGGCCTGGAGCCCGGCGAGGAGAATGACGGCGTTGTAGCCGGTCCAGCGCCAGGTCAGGGACGCGATCAGTGAGACACGGGCCCAGGTGGGGCTGTTGAGCCAGTCGATCGGGCCGATGCCGACGGCGCCGAGCATCTGGTTTACGAGGCCGCCGTCGGCCTTGAGGAGGACCTGGAAGACGACGGCGTACGCGACGAGTGTGGTGACGGCGGGCAGGAAGTGGACCGCGCGCCAGGTGCCACGGAAGCGCAGCCAGGACTGGTTGAGGAGGACGGCGAGGACGAGGGCAAGGCCGATCATCACCGGGACCTGGACGACGAGGATGATCCCCGTGTTGAGCAGGGACTCCACGAAGGCGGGGTCGTGGATCATGCGCCGGTACTGGTCGAGGCCGACCCAGCGGGTGGCGCCCGCGTCCTCGGTGGTGAAGCTCTGCAGGAGGCTCGCGCCGAGCGGATAGACGAAGAAGAGCGCGAAGAGGGCGGCGGCCGGTCCGGCGAAGATCCAGGCGACGGGGCGCGGGCGCCGGCGTCGGGTGGCCGCGGGGGCGCGGGCGGGTGCGACCGGCCGGTCGTATGTGGTGTGGACGGCCATCGGGCTACTTCACCCTCTCGCGTCCGGTGGCCGCGGCGATCTGCCGCGCCGCCGAACTCAGCGTGGCGCGCGGGTCCTTGCTCCGCAGCATCACACCGGTGACTGCGGAGATCATGATGTCGGATGCCTTCGCGTCGTCCTTGTTGTTCTCGACCGGCGGGATGTTGCGGGCGAGGCGGGCGAACACGTCGAGGGCTGCCTGGCCGCCGAAGTACCCCTGTTCCGCGCTCAGATACGGGTCGTCGAGCGCGGGCAGATATGCCGGGAACAGGCCCTCGCGCTTCAGCATGGAGACCTGGTTCGCCTTGCCCGTGAGCAGGAACTCGATGAACGCCCAGGCCAGACGTGGGTTCTTGCTCTGCGCGGGAACGCAGAGAGTGGAGCCGCCGATGTTCGAGGTGCGGATGCCGTCGGCGGTGAACCCCGGCAGGGGAACCACCCCGAACTTCCCTTTCAGCTCGGGCATCTCCTCGGTGAGCGTGCCTGTCCACCAGGCGGCGGTGGGCGTGGTGCTGACCTTGCCCTCCTTGGTGCCGGTGACGAGCCCGTCCCAGCCCTTCTCGTAGGCGACGAGTCCCTTGTCGTGCAGGGTCTTCATCAGCGTCATGGACTGCACGGCCTCGGGGGTGTCGACGGCGACCCGGCCACCCTTGAAGTAGGACTGCCCTTGCTGCTGGAGCAGCATCGGCAGGATGCCCGCGTCGGTGGAGTCCATGATGAGCAGCTTGCGGCCGGTGGTCTCCTTGATCCGTACACCCGCCGCCACGTAGTCGTCCCAGGTCAGCAGAGACTCGGGGTCGACTCCGGCGGCACGGAAGTGGTCCGTTCGGTAATAGAGCGCGCAGGGGCCGATGTCCCAGGGCAGGGCGAGGACGGCGCCGCCCTTGCCGGTGACGGTGCGCCATGCGGCGCGGTCGAAGTCGCCGCCGTAGCGGCCGCCGAGGCTCGTCAGGTCGTAGAAGCCGCTCGGAAAGTTGCCTGTGTAGCGCGGCATGTAGCTGCCCTCGACCGTGAGGACGTCGGCGAGGCCCGAGCCGCCGCGCAGGCCAACGGTGATCTTGTCGTAGGCGTTGTCGTACCCGATGTCGACGACATCGACGGTGGTGCCGGGGTGGCGCTCCTCGAAGGTATGGGCCAGTCGCTTCATGGCCTTGGCGGCCACGTCCCACGACCAGACAGTGATCTTTCCGCCGACCTTGCCCTTTTTGTCGCCCTCCTTGCCGCTGATGCCGCGGGCGCCCCCGCCGCCCGAACCGCCCATGGCACACGCGCTGACCAGGGACGTTGCCGCGGTCGCCAGACCTGCGGCCAGAACAACTCGTCGGGTGGGTCTCGTTGACACTCTTGCCTCCTGGAGCCTGAATGCCTAATTCTGTATTCAGAACACTGAATGACGGACCCCGCCGTCAAGAGGCGTACACCCAAAGACTTTTGCTGCTGTGGTCCATCGACTGAGTCGGCTCACGCGAAAGGCGCGGCATGACGTCACCCCAGAAATCCGCCCCCTCCTACATCCACCCCTACATCCCGAACGCGGTCCCCGCCGTGCGGCAGGCGATGCTCGAGGAGATCGGCGCGGCGAGCGTCGAGGACTTCTACGCCGACATCCCGGACTCCATCCGGCTGCACCGCCCCCTCGACCTGCCGACCCCGCTGCGCTCGGAGGCCGAACTCACCCGCCACATGAATGAGTTGCTCGGACGCAACACCTCGACACGGCAGGCGCTCAGCTTCCTCGGCTCCGGCTGCTACCAGCACCACGTACCGGCGGTCGTGGACGAGGTGGTCAACCGCAGCGAGTTCCTGACGGCGTACGCGGGCGAGCCCTACGAGGACCACGGCCGGTTCCAGGCACTGTGGGAGTACCAGTCGATGATGGCCGAGCTCCTCGATGTCGAGGTCGTCAACGTCCCGGTGTACGACGGCTTTCAGGCCTCGGGAACCGCGCTGCGGATGGCCGGCCGGATCACGGGCCGCCGCCGCGTGATCGTCGCCACGGCCCTCGCAGGCGACAAGCTCTCCCGGATACGCGACTACGTACGCCCCGACCACGACGTGACGGTCGTGCCCGTCGACCCGGACACCGGCTGCGCCGACCTCGACGCCGTACGCGCCGCACTCGCCGCCGGCGACACGGCCGCCGTGTACGCGGACTCGCCCTCGGCGCTCGGAATCATCGACGAGGCGCTGCCACGTCTCGCTGAACTCGCCCACGAATCAGGGGCGTTGTACGTCGTGGGCTGCAATCCGCTCACGCTCGGCGTGCTCGCGCCGCCCTCCGCGTACGGCGCGGACATCGCGTGCGGCGACATCCAGCCGCTCGGCCTCCACCAGAGCTTCGGCGGCGGCAACGCGGGCTTCATCGCCACACGGGACGAAAAGACGCTGGTCGCCGAGTACCCGTCACGCCTGTTCGGACTCGTGCCGACGACCGTCGAGGGCGAGTACGGCTTCGGTGACGTCGCCTACGAGCGGACGTCGTTCGCGCTGCGCGAGGAGGGCAAGGAGTGGGTCGGCACGGCGGCGGCGCTGCACGGCATCGGCGCCGGGGTCTATCTCGCGCTGATGGGACCGCAGGGCATGCGGGAGATCGGCGACACGATCCTCGCGCTCACCGCGTACGCCCGCCGACGCCTCGCCGAGGTGCCCGGCATCGAGGTCCCGTACGGCGACGCCCTGCACTTCGCCGACTTCACCGTCCGCTACACGAGCATCAGGACCGCCGCCGAGATCCGCGCCGGCCTCAAGGAACGGGGCATCTTCGGCGGCACACCGACCGGCACGCACGAGGCCGCGTACTGCGTCACCGAAGTCCACACCAAGGCCGACATCGACCGACTCGCCGCGACCCTCGAGGAGATCGTCAAGTGACCGCTCCGCACGCACCCGTGTCCGTCTCCCCCGAGGAGGCCCGCGTCGCCGACAAGCCGCGCCTCCGCCGTTTCCAGCAGGCCTCCTGGGACGAGAAACTGATCTTCGAGCTGGGTTCGCCGGGCGAGCGAGGCATTCTCGTACCAGCGGCCGATCCGTCGATCGACCAGGTGGAGATACCCGCCGCACTACGCCGCGCGACGCCACCAGCCCTGCCAGAAATGTCCCAACAGCAGGTCCTGCGCCACTACTTGCGCCTGTCCCAGGAGAACCTGGGAGCAGACCTCAACATCGACGTCGGCCAGGGCACCTGCACCATGAAGTACAGCCCCAAGGTCAACGACCAGTTCGCACGCGACCCGCGGATCGCCGCGCTGCATCCGCTCCAGGACGAGGACACCGTGCAGGGCGTCCTCGGGATCATTCACAGCCTGGAGCAGCTCCTGAAGGAGATCTCCGGCATGGACCGGGTCTCGCTCCAGCCAGGCGCGGGCTCCGCGGCGATATACACGAACGTCGCCATGATCCGTGCCTACTTCGCCGCGCGCGGCGAGCTGGAGCAGCGCGACGAGGTGATCACGACGATCTTCTCCCACCCGTCGAACGCGGCCTGTGCGAAGACGGCCGGCTTCAAGGTCATCACTCTCCACCCGGACGCCGACGGCTACCCGGACATCGAAGCCCTCAAGGCGGCGGTCGGCCCGCGCACGGCGGCCCTCCTCATCACCAACCCCGAGGACACGGGCATCTACAACCCGCGCATCGAGGACTTCGTACGGATCGTGCACGAAGCAGGCGGACTGTGCTCCTACGACCAGGCCAACGCCAACGGCATCCTCGGCATCACGCGGGCGCGGGACGCGGGATTCGACCTGTGCCACTTCAACCTGCACAAGACGTTCTCGACACCGCACGCATGCGGCGGCCCGGCGGCCGGCGCATGCGCGGTCACCGCGGACCTCGCCCCGTATCTGCCCCGCCCCACGGTCGAGTTCGACGGGTCCGCCTACCGGCTTGACGACGACCGGCCCGAGTCGGTCGGCAAGATGCGACCGTTCTACGGGGTCGTGCCGAACCTGGTCCGCGCCTACGCGTGGATCATGTCGCTCGGCGCGGAGGGTCTGCGGGCCGCCGCCGAGACGGCGGTCCTGAACAACAACTACCTCCTCCACAAGGTCCGGCAGATCCCCGGCGTCTCGATCCCCTACGCGGCCGGGCGCCCGCGCGTCGAGCAGGTCCGCTACAGCTGGGAGAAGCTTCACGAGGACACCGGCCTGCACTCCGAGGACATCGGCCTGCGCGCCGCGGACTTCGGCACCCACTACTGGACGAGCCACCACCCGTACGTCGTGCCCGAACCCATGACGCTGGAGCCGACCGAGTCCTACACGCGCGCCGACCTCGACGAGTACGCGGCGATCCTCGCGGAGATCGCCCGCGAGGCCTACGAGGACCCGGAGACCGTACGCACGGCGCCGCACCGCTCGACCATCCACCGCGTACGCCCTGAGGCCCTCGACGACCCCGCGACGTGGGCGGTCTCCTGGCGCGCCTACCGCCGCAAGGTTCTCGGCAAGGCGACCCGTTGACCCGGCTGCCCAGGATCGGCCTGGTAGTCAACCCGATCGCCGGCCTCGGTGGCCGGGTCGGCCTCGGCGGCACCGACGGCTCGGAGCGCCCCCGCGTGGCACTCTCACTCGGGGCGCATCCTCTGGCCGGGGCGCGCGCGGCGGGCGCGCTGAGTGAACTGGCGCTGCGACTGGGCGATTCAACGGGGGCGGGGCCCCCCATCCAAGTGCCCGGCGACCTCGGACCCGGCGAACAAGCGAACCCGCGCGCCAGTTCGGCGACCCATGTCCCGGACGGGCGCCGCCACGGATCGGCAGGCGCGGCGCATGCCCCGTCCGAAGTCCCGGGCGACGCGCCCACAGGCGCTCTCCACGCACCCGTCGGCAGGACCGAACTCCCCGCGCATCCCGCGCCGGACACGCTCAACGGCCGGCCCGGGGGCGCGCCGCCTCCCTGCACGGCCGGCCCGCCCCCGGACTCCCGCGTCCTCGTCGTGACGGCCGCCGGCTCCCTCGGCGCCGACTCCGTCACCTCCGCCGGGCTTCCCGCACGGGTCGTGTACGCAGCCGAGGACGGTCGGGACACCTCGGCCGCGGACACAGCAGCCGCGGTGTGCGCCGTCGTCGACGAAGGCGTCGATCTGCTCCTCTTCGCCGGGGGCGACGGCACCGCACGGGACGTGCTCGCCGCTCTCGGAGACGCGCCCTGCCCCGTCCTCGGCGTGCCGACCGGTGTGAAGATGCACTCGGCCGTCTTCGCCGTCAGCCCGCGCGCCGCGGGTGAGGTCGCCGCTGCATGGGTCTCCCGCCCGGGCGCCGTACGGCTGCGGGACGCCGAGGTGATGGACCGCGACGAGGATGCCCTGAGCGAAGGCCGCGTCACATCCCGGCTCTTCGGCTGGCTCCCCGTCCCCGACGTGCCGGTACGCGTACAGCAGCGCAAGACCGGCAGCACCGCCACCGCGCCGGAGGCGGTCGGCGGCATCGCAACCGACGTTGCCGAGCGCGTCGGCGACGGGCTGCTGGTACTCGGCCCCGGGAGTACCACCCGCTCCGTCGCGGCCGCGCTCGGCGCGGATGTCACCCTCACCGGGGTCGGCGTGCTCAGCCTGCGCACCGGTCAACCGCCGCGGGTCGTGGCCCGCGACGCCGACGAGGACACCCTTCTCGCACTCGGTCCGGCCTGGATCGCGCTCTCCCCCATCGGTGGCCAGGGTTTCCTCCTCGGCCGCGGCAATCAGCAGATCTCGCCCCAGGTCCTGCGCGCGGCGGGCGGCCGCGAGCATCTGCTCGTGCTGTGCACCGAACAGAAACTGTCCGCGCTCGGCGGCCGCCCCCTCCTCCTCGACACCGGCGACGACGCACTCGACGCGGAACTCTCCGGCCACATCCCTGTCATCACCGGCAGGCGGCGTACGTCGCTGTACCCGCTCGCGACCTGACCCGACACCCCTGAAACCCGTACCTCCACGTCCCAGAAGGAGCCCAAGATGATCTCTCTTGACGGCAAGCGCGCCCTCGTGACCGGTGGCGGAGCCGGTATCGGCCGCGCCACCGCCCAGGTCCTCGCCGAACTCGGCGCCCGCGTGGTGATCGCAGACATCGACACGGAAGGCGGCGAAGAGACGGCGAAGGACACCGGAGGGACGTTCGTACGCTGCGACGTGTCCCGGCGCGAGGACTGCGAGGCCGTCGTGAACACGGCGCAGGAGCGATTCGGCGGTGTCGACGTACTCTTCAACAACGCCGGCATCATCCGCCGCTCCACGGTCTGTGAGATCACCGAGGACGACTGGGACCTGGTGATGGCCGTGAACATCCGCTCGGTGATGCTGATGAGCCGCCTCGTGATCCCGGGGATGGCCGCGCAGGGCGGCGGCTCGATCGTCAACACCGGGTCCGGCTGGGGCATCCGCGGCGGCGGCCGAGCCGTCTCGTACTGCGCGTCGAAGGGCGCCGTCGTCAACATGACCCGCGCCATGGCCATCGACCACGGCCCCGACAACATCCGCGTGAACTGCGTCTGCCCCGGTGACACGGCGACCGGGATGCTCGCCGAGGAGGCCCGCCAGCTCGGCGAGAGCTCCGACGCGTTCTACGCCGACGCCGCCGACCGTCCGCTCGGACGCATCGGGCAGCCCCGCGACATCGCCCAGACCGTGGCGTTCCTCGCCTCGGACGCCTCGGCGTTCCTGAGCGGGGCGATCATCCCGGTCGACGGCGCCGGTACCGCGTGACCCGCGGGTAGCGGATAATCGACCGCACCGAAGGGGAGGGCAGCCGCACATGCCAATCGAAAACCGCCCGCTGCGCGAACAGGTCAAGGAGGAACTGATCAAGCGCCTCGGGCGCGGCACGATCGCGACCAGTGAACCTATCAACGAGGGACAGCTCGCCACCGAGCTCGGCGTCAGCCGTACTCCGCTGCGCGAAGCCCTGATCACGCTGGAGCGTGAGGGCGTCATCACCAGTGAGCGCGGCAAGGGCTTCCGCTTCACACCGCTCAGCGCGCAGGAATTCCGTGACCTGTCCGCGATCGTCGCGACGCTGGAGGCGCTGGCCCTGGAGTCCAGCGACCCCGAGCATCTGGCGGCGACGGCTCCCCGGCTGCTCGAGGAGGCGCGCGCGTTCTCGGCCCCGCAGGCACCGCTCGACGTCATAGAGCGGTACGACGACGCGTGGCACGACATGCTCCTGTCGGGCTGCACGAACGACCGCCTGATGAAGCTCATTACCTCCCTGAAGGTGACGATGCACCGCTACGAGCGGGTGGCCCTGGGCGACCAGGACATCCTGGAACGTTCCGCGGTGGAGCACGAGCGGATCGCCGAGTGCCTCCAGCGCGGCGACCTCGACGCGGCGGTCGCGGCGCTCAAGGAGAACTGGAACAGCGGAATGCACCGGATCCTGGAACACCTCAAGGACTGACCCCGTGCGGCAGGTCCCTGGTGAAGCCGTGGTGCGGGTCGGGCCCCGGGCTCGACCCGCACCCTCCATTCGGGGTCCGATCACCGTGGATCGGACGTGAGGAGCCGGCTGGGCCAGTACTTCGACAGCCCGAGTCCGGTCAACGGTCAGCCGTCCACGGAGATCGCCCGAGGCGCCGACGCGGACGCGGAACGCGCCCCGGACACGGTGCACGCTGCCGCGCCCGCCCGGGGCCGTACGTCGCCCACCACGCACGCCGCCCCGATCAGCCGGCGAACTGGGCCATCCACGCCTCGACTTCGTCCGCGGCACGCGGCAGTCCGGCCGACAGGTTCTCGTGGCCGCCGTCGGTGACGACCAGGTCGTCCTCGATCCGGACGCCGATGCCGCGCCATTCCTCGGGCACGGTGAGATCGTCCGGCTGGAAGTACAGGCCGGGCTCGACGGTGAGCACCATGCCCGGCTCCAGCACGCCGTCGACGTACTCCTCGTTGCGGGCCGCCGCACAGTCATGGACGTCGAGCCCAAGCATGTGGCCGGTGCCCGCCATGGTGAACCGGCGCTGCAGGCCGAGTTCGTACGCCTGGTCGGCCGGGCCCGCGATGAAGCCCCACTCGACCAGCTTCGCCGCCAGGTAGCGCTGGGACGCCTCGTGGAAGTCGCGGTACTGGGCGCCCGGCTTGACAGCGGCCATGCCCGCCTCCTGGGCCTCGTACACCGCGTCGTAGACCTTGCGCTGCACGGGCGTGAAGGTACCGCTGATCGGGAGGGTGCGCGTGACGTCGGCGGTGTAGAGGGTGTGCGTCTCCACGCCAGCGTCGAGCAGGAGCAGGTCGCCGGGGCGCACCGGGCCGTCGTTCTCCGTCCAGTGCATGATCGTGGCGTGCTCGCCCGCCGCGCAGATCGATCCGTAGCCGACGGAGTTGCCCTCCAGACGTGCCCGGCGGAAGAACGTGCCCTCGATCCACCGCTCGGACGACGCGATCGCCCGGGAGAGCTCGCCGACGACATCGGTGAATCCGCGCACAGTGGAGTCCACAGCCTTGCCCATCTCGGCCAGCTCCCACGCATCCTTGACGAGGCGGAGATCGCTGAGCGCCTCCTCCAGTTCGGCGTCGCGCTCTTCGTCGGTGGTGACGGCAGCCTCCAGAGCCGGGTCGATGCCGCGGACGATCCGGGTCGGCGTGCCGGAGGCGGCGGCCAGGTCGTCGGCCGCCGTGCGGACGTCTCGGCAGGGCAGACCGAGCACGAGCTCCGACTCGGCGAGGGAGCGGCGCCGGCCCATCCACAGTTCGGCGGTGTAGCCGAGCCAGAACTCGTCTGTGTCCCTGCTGTCCCGCGGCAGCTGATAGCAGTAGGCGTCGTGGCCGCCGTCCGCTCGGGGTTCGAGGACGAGAGCGCCGTCCCGGGCCTGGTCCCCGGTCATGTGCACATAGCCCGAGTACGGCCGGAACGGGTAGGTGTCGTCGTTCGAGCGGACCTTGAGATTCCCCGAGGGGATCACGAGGCGTTCGCCGGGGAAGCGCGCGGAGAGCGCGGCGCGGCGGCGGGCCGCGTACGGAGCCTGCTCGCTGAGCTGCAGACCGTGCCGCTCGGTGTCGGCCCACCCCGTCCGCATCAGGGCGGACAGCTCTTCGGAGATCCCTTGGTAGAGACCGTTCTTTCGGCCTTTCGCCACTTCATACACCTTCTTCTGGGTGGGTTCCTCAGAGGGCCAGGGGCAGAGAGGCACGTGCGGACAGGCCGAACTCCCTCCCGGTGCAGCCCCAGGCGCACTCGCTGCCACCGGTCGTCGGCGGCTCCCGGACGGTACCCCGCATCGCGCTCACCGGGTGCCGAAGACTGCCAGTGGCACAGATCGGCCATCGGGCGTCCGAACCGCCCGCCCGGAACGAACGAAAGCCGTCGATAATGCCTCACATGGCAAACGCAAAGCTCAGCGAAGCTCTTCGGCTTCTGGGGATCGGTCACGAGGCAGGCGGGCTCTATATGGCCCTGCTGGAGCTGGCGCCCGCTCCGCTGAGCACGGTCGGGGCCGCGGCAGCTCTGGACGGCGCGGAACTCGCCGCGGCATACGGCGAACTGGTCGACGCAGGCTTGGCCAGTGCCGCCGTGGAGGGGCGGGACGTGGTGGCCCCGGTTCCGCCCGGCGCAGGGCTGGAGATCCTCGGCCGGCACCGGGCAGCCGAGCTCGACGAGTCGCGCATCACCGTCGGGGGCGCGTTCGAGTCGTTCCGGCGGCAGCGGCTCGCCGCGTACAACAACGATCTCGTCGAAGTCGTCACCGGGGAAGCCATCGGCCCCAGGATGCGCCAGGCCTGGGCGAGTGCCCGCGAACAGATCCGGCAGTTCGACTCGCCGCCGTACTTCCCCCTCTCCGGCGCCACCGACGATTCGCTGGCCACCCTCGCCCGCGGTGTGACGCAGCGTGTCGTGTACTCGCGGGAGTCGCTGGAGCATCCGGGCCAGCTGGAGGCGGTCATCGAACCGTGCATCGAGGCCGGTGAACAGGCCAGGGTACTGCCGTCGGTGCCGGTCAAGCTCGTGATCATCGACGACGCGTACGCGCTCGTGTCGTTGTCGATCAAGGAGGCCGATGTGCACAACACCATGCTGGTCGTGCAGCCGTGCGGACTGCTCTCCGCGCTCGTGGCACTGTTCGAGCAGGCATGGCAGAACGCACTGCCCTTCCACGGCCGCACCGTCCGGCCGGGCGGCCTGCTGCCCGCCGACCGCCGCCTGCTGTGGCTCCTTGCCGGGGGTGCGAGCGACGAGGTCATCGCCCGGGAGATCGGAATCAGCCGCCGCACACTGTTCCGCCGGGTGCAGATCCTGATGGCCCGGCTGGGTGCCACGAGCCGGTTCCAGATGGCTCTGCAGGCGCAACGTTGCGGATGGCTGTGACTGGGGCATGCCTGTCTGCCCCGACCGGGGACGACGCGTCGTCGCCGGTCGATCCGGTGCGCGCAAAGGGCGCCCAGCCGAAGGTGCGCCGCGCGGCTCCTCAAGGACCGCACGCGCGGGCCGGTCAAGCCGTCGGCGGAGGCCGTCGCCGAGGCGACCAGCCTGCTCGCGCCGGGGAACGCACGGCGCTGAACGGGCGTGAGGTTCGGGCGCTGCCCCCTCGGGTGTGCCGGCCGGGGTTCTCCTGCGACGGAGCCCGGCCGGCACAAGCCGACGATTCAGTCCTGGAGGGAGGCGAGCCAGGCGGTCAGCAGTCGGTTGACCTCCTCGGGACGCTCCTGCTGGATCCAGTGCCCGCAGCCGTCCAGGATGTGGGTGGAGGCCAGGCCGGGGAGGGTGGCTGGGTAGGCGTCGATCGCGTCGGCCATCCAAGTCGTGGAGGCGTCCAGGGCGCCGCCGATGAACAGGGACGGCTGCTTGATCGGGGCGCCACCGTACTGGGCGAGGTCCTCCCAGTCGCGGTCCATGTTGCGGTAGCGGTTGAGGGCCCCGGTCATGCCGGTGCGCTCGAACTCCCCTGCGTACACGTCGAGGTCGTCCTCGGTCAGCCAGGCGGGCAGTTTGCCGCCGGGGAAGCGGTCACGCAACCGGCCGCCGGTGCGGGCCACAAAGTGCGGGTCGGGCTCGCCCTGGGCGGGCATGGTGTCGGCGGACAGGGCCGCGTAGAAGCCCGCGAGCCAGCCCCGGACGTCGGGCTCCATCTCCGCTTCGGCCCGGCCGGGCTCCTGGAAGTACGAGACGTAGAACTCCTGGTCGCCGCCCATCTGCGCGAAGATGTCGGTGGGGCGGGGGCCGCCGGGCGGCGCGTAGGGGACGCTCAGCAGTCCGACGGCACGGAAGACCTCGGGGTGGAGCAGGGCGGAGGCCGCGGCGATGCTGGAGCCCCAGTCATGCCCGACGACCACCGCCCGCTCCTCACCCAGGGCGCGCACCAGGGCGACGTTGTCCTCCACCAGGTCGAGCATCCGGTAGGCGTCCGTCGCGGCCGGCTTGGAGGAGCGGCCGTAGCCGCGCACGTCGAGCGCCACGGCCCGGTACCCCGCCGCGGCGAGGGCCGGGAGCTGGCGGCGCCAGGAGTACCAGGACTCGGGGAAACCGTGGACGAGCAGGACCAGCGGTCCGGAGCCCTGCTCGACCAGGTGCAGGCGCCCGGCGGGTGCCTCGATGGTGCGGTGGCGCAGGTCGGCGGACGGCGCGGGATGGTGCATCGCTTCTCCTCGGTTCACGGGCGGTCGCGGTTACCCACCGATCATGCGGCGCTGCGGCCGCCCGACGCGAGCACGCTTGCCATTCTGGCAAACTGGCAGGACAGGGCGGTGTGGTGGAAGCGGCACGGCCGGAGGGATTGGGGCGACGGTGACGGTGACGGACGACGGCACAGCCGACACGCTGGCGGCCATGGGCCCCCGGCTGCGGACCGCGCGCGAGCAGCGCGGCGCCACACTCACCGGCGTCAGCCGCGCGACCGGCATCTCGCTGAGCACGCTCTCGCGGATCGAGACAGGCCGGCGCAAGCCGACTCTGGAGGTGCTGCTGCAGCTCGCGAAGGCGTACGACATCTCCCTGGACGAGCTGGCCGGCACCGCACCCGTCGCCGCGGCCGGACCGCGCACCCCGATGCCGCAGCGTCCCGGCGACGACAAGGCGGTGCTGCCGCTGACCCGGTACGTGGGGGGCCTGCACGCCCACAAGCACGTCCTGCCCGCCGTCGACGCGCCGCCGGCGCGGCCGCGGCAGGTCTCCCACGACGGGTACGAATGGCTGTGCGTCCTGTACGGGCGGCTGTGGCTGGCGCTCGGCGAGCAGGACCTCGTCCTGAGCGCCGGGGACGTGGCCGAGTTCGACACCCGCACCGCCCACGGAGTCGCGAACGCCGGACCCGGCGGACCGGTCGAATACCTGATCATGTTCGGGCCGCAGGGAGAGCGCCTACGACCGCGCACCCCAGCCCTCGGCCGCGGGGCCCGGTAGCGCGGAGCACAGCGTCCGGGCCCCCGCGACGGTGCCTGCGGCTTCACGCCTCGGCGGCGTCCGCATCGCGCAGCGGGCGCAGGCCGCCGGGCATCTCGGGCAGCAGGAAGGAGTACGAGTCGTTACGAGTCGTGCTGTTGCGTCAAGGCCTCAGCTGCAGTTGAGCAGGCCCGCGTTGTGCTTGGCGTCGAGTATCCGCCGCACGCTGTCGTCGACCTTGGCCCGGAACGCAGCGTCCTGCCGCATCCGGGCCTGGATGGCCTGTGTCATCGCGGGTACGGTGCTCGGCTGCACCGTGAGGATCATGTCTCCGCCGGCCGCGATGAAGTTCACGGCCCGCTGGGCAGGGCTGAAGGACCGTACCGCGACCGCGTTCCCGAGGTCATCCGAGATGACCACTCCCTTGAAGCCGAGTTGGCTGCGCAGCAGGTGATCGATGACAGTCGGTGAGAAGGCTGCCAGGTGCTTGGGGTCGATCTTGGTGTAGGTGGCCGACGAGACCATCACGAAAGGTGACCCGGCCCGGATCCCGGCCTGGAACGGCGTGAGGCTGGAACTGCCGGTGGTCGTCACCGAGTCCACGACGTTGGCGGTGGTGTCGGTGTTGCCGATCACCTGGCCCAGCCCGGGAAAGTGCTTGAGCGTGGTCATCACGCCCGACTGGGCGAAGCCGGCGGCGAAGGCGCCGGTGTGGGAGGTCACGGTGTCCGCGGTATGGCCGTACTCGCGCTGGAAGGAACCGATGGGGATGTTGCGGGTACCCAGAGCGGCCGGGACGACGTCGGCGACCGGTGCCAGATTCAGGTTGACCCCAGCAGCCTTGAGCTGCTTGGCCCATCCGGCGGCCTGGGTACGCAGCGTCGCGGTCGGCCAGCTGCCCTGGGTCAGGCCGCTGGGGATGGCCGAGAAGCCGGGGCCGTTGAGCACCTGCACCCGGCCGCCCTCCTGATCGGTCGCGACCAGGAGGCCGACCCGCCGGTCGGCGATCCGATCCGTCTGGCCTCGGAAACCGTCGACGAGCTTTCTGGTCGCCGTCGTACCGGCGGTGCTGCGGCCGGTCAGCATGACTGACCCCACATGGTTGTTGCGCAGAGTGCGCAGCTGAGCTTGATCGGGGTGGGCCGCGGAGATTCCGCCCATGAAAAGCTGTCCGGCCCGTTGAGCAGCGGTCATGCCGGACAGGTATCGGTCGGTGCAGGTGGCGGCAGGTACCGACGGGGCGGTAGTCGCGGTGGCCGGGGCAGCATCACTGCTGGTACGGCTCTGCAGTGCACTGGCGGCACCCGGGTCTCGTGTGCCAAGGCTGGCAGCGAGGGATCGGGGGGATTCGGCTGTTGCCCCGGGCGGGACCGATGCACCGAAGCCTGTGACGGCGAGCCCCAGGGTGACCAGCGGGACCCCGGTGCGCAGAGCTGTGCAGCGGCGGCTCCTGGGCCGCTGCCGGACGCGTATTCTCATGCTTCTCTCCCGGCCTCGACGAGCCGGGACTGCCGCGCGCTGCGTAGCCGCTTTCGTCACGGCGAGCCCGGCTTGCTGCGTTCATCACACCGTACGTTATTGGGTACTTGTTCGCCCCTTGGCGGGTGTGGGGAATCTACGGCCGCTTTCCGATCTGCTCCATCGAGGACGGCCTCGACGAGGACGACTGGGACGGTTGGGTACGACTCACTGAACGCGAGACCGAGCACGCCTTCATCGCCGACCTCGTCGTCGGCGTCGGCTGCGGGCAGATCAACTCCGGCGCCCCCGCACGAGGCGAACACGTCACCAAGGACAACCGCCTGATCGAAATCGCGACAGCCGATCCGTCCTTGTCGTACGGCCTGACCCTGTGACGGGTTCCGTCGGCCTCTCAGCGCCGCTCGACTCCGGTGACGGCCAGCAACACCACAGCGAGAACCTGGATGGCGACGACCACCGTGATCAGCACCGGGATCGAGTAGCTGTACAGCCCGCCCGTCAGTGCACCGCCGGCCAGACTCGCCGCACCGACCACGCCCGCGAACAGGCCGTAGGCGGTCGCCCGCCGCCCGCTGGGCACCAGGTCCGCGACCGTCGCCCGCAGAGTGGACTCCTGGATGCCCATGGCCGCGCCCCACACCAACGACCCAGCGACCGCGATCGCCACCGTGTTGGTGAACGCCAGTGCCACCACACCCGCGGTCAGCACCGGCAGAGCGACCAGCGCACGCGGCCCGATCCGGTCATAGAGCCAGCCCGTGGCCAGTGCCGCAACCGCGTCCACGGCCATCGCGGCCGCGTACAGCACCGGCACCCAAGCGGCAGTCAGCAGATGCCCCTGAACCAGGTGGTAGGAGAGCACACCGAAGGTGGCGAACCCGGTCGTGGTGGCCGCGGTGAAGGCGGCGTAGGTCCAAAACGCCCTCGGCAGCCGCCCATTCGGCGCCTCCGGCATCGCAGGCGCGAGCGCTGCGGCGGTTGCCTCGCGTTCGTAGGCTTTTGGAGCAGGCACCCGGGCACGCAGCCAGAACAACAGCGGCAGTACGGCGATGCCAGGGGCTGCGAGCACACCGAGCGCGGGACCATAGTCATTCCCGGTCAGTGCAAGCACGCCCGCCACCAGCAGCGGGCCGGCAATGGCGCCGACCTGGTCCAGCGCCTCATGGACAGCGAAGCCCCGGCCTCGCCCGGTCGCAGCGGTGGCATGCGAAAGGAGCGTGTCCTTCGCGGGCGAGCGCACCGCCTTACCCACCCGCTCGGCGATCACCAGCACACAAGCGGCCCACAACGCCCCGGCCACGCCCAGCAGCGGCACCGAGACAACCGTCAGGGCGTACCCGGCGATCGCCAGGCCCCAGAAACGACGCGTCCGGTCCGCCATCGGCCCGGAGACCAGCCGCAGCCCCAGCGCCGCCGCCTCCCCCGCACCGGTGACCACCCCGACGACCAGGGAGGACGCTCCCAGCGAGGCCAACAGCGGCCCGGTGATCGAGCGGGCGCCCTCGTACACGACATCCGCGAGCAGGCTGACCGTGCCGAACCACACCACGAACCGCCACGGCCCCATCCGCGCCGGCCGCTCCGTCTCGCTTCCCTCGAACACCGGCCGGTTCACGCCCACATCGCCTCCGCGAACGACACCCCGACGAACGCCGCCCCCAGCCCCGCCACCACACTGGCGACAACGTTGGCGGCGGCGAAGAACCTCGCCCCGCCCTCCGCCAGCCGCAGCGACTCGTACGAGAACGTCGAGTACGTCGTCAACACCCTGCACAGCCCAGTACCGAGCAGCAGCTGCACTTGCGACAACGCGGCCCCGGCCGCCACGGCTCCCGACAACAGGCCCAGGATCAGGCAGCCGACCACATTCACTGTAAACGTGCCCCACGGTAAGGCCGTGTCGCGCCGCTTCTGCTCCGCCATGTAAGGACACCTCGTCGCCGGCTGCGCAGGCGACCGAGTGAGCCGCCGAGGTGTCCGCGCGACAAGGAAAGCGGCCGGCGTCCGATGCCGCCCCGGTCAGCCCGCCTTCGGCGGCTTCTGCGCGTCGAAGGCGAAGAGAGTGTTCTTGGCCGCGGCCACGATCACCGCACCCCCCGCAACGGTCACGCGCGGGCTTTCGCCCTGCTCGCCCGTCAAACCATCGGCCTGCGGGTTTGTTGTCCACAGGGGTTTGCCCTCGTACGGCGACAGCGCGACCACCCGGCCGGTGGCCGAGCTGAAATACACCGCGTCGGCTCCCGCAACGGGACCCGACGCACCCTCCACGCTTGTCTGCCGCGACCACTTCTTCCGGCCGGTCGCAGGGTCGAGCGCCGTGACGAGACCGGTCTGCCCGCTCACGTAGACGGTGCCGTCCGCCATGCCGGGCGTCCCCACGTATGTCTTGGCCAGTCGGGAGTACGTGACCTTCCGCGAGGCCGGGTCGACCCGCGCCACCCCGTCGTAGCCGGCCAGCGCCGGTCCCTCCATATCTACGTGAAGGAGTACGAGCCTGCCGTCGGCGACGCCCATCGGCACGGCGGGGCCGTCAACCGCGATGGGCCCGCCCAGTGTCCCCGAGGTGCGGTCGACCGTGTACAGGGTGGGGTGGCGCACCTCCAGGGCTTCCACCTCCGCATCCGTCGCGCACATCGCGAAGAGCTGCGGGCCCACCGGGACGGGAGCACACTGCGTACTCGCGGGGAACGACGTCGTCCAGGCGACCTCACCGCTGTGCGCGTCCCTGGCCTCGAAGCGGGTGTTGGAAGCGTCGACCGTCACGACTTCGGAGCCGATCACAATGGCATCCTGAGTCCGACCTGTGACGGCCTGCGACTGGGCGCCGGACGGCACGGACCACAGCTCCCGGCCGTTGTTCGCGTCGATGGCCACCACCTCGCTGGGAGGGTCCTGCGGGGCGTCCTGGGCGGCGAAGCGGTAACCGAGCACCGTGTCGTCGGTGGCGCCCACCAGGTGCATGCCCTGGACGGGGACGCCCGGACTCTTCACCGTCCACACCCGCGAGCCGTCCAGGGCCCTGATACGCGTCGCGACAACACCGCCGCCCCCGCAGAACAGCGCGTCGCGTCGCGAGACGCAACGCAGCTCGTCCGGGATGTCCGCGCGACCGCCTTGCACGGTCGTGCGCCACGGCTTGAAGCCGTCCGGAAGTGCGGCACCCGGCGCCGCAACGCTGTTGCCCTTGTCGTCGCCGCTGTTCCCCCCGAAGCCGCCCGCCTTCAGTGCGGCGACTCCCCCGCCGATCGCTGCCACCGCGACCGCGGCCGCGAGCACAGGACGCCATCGGTGACGCAGACGGCGGCCGATGGGGATGCCAGTGCTCCCTGTATCGGGGCCTGCCGGGGCGGTGGTCGGAGCGGTCGGCGCCGGGGTGGCCCGCGTCGCGAAGTGATGCTCGGTGATCATGTCGCGGGTGCAGCCCGCGCCAACCCCGTTCGCGTCGGTTCCACCGAGGTCGGCCGGCAGGTCCCGCAGCAGCACGAGGAGTTCGTCCGCCGAGGGGCGCCCCGTGGGCTCCTTGTCCAGGCACGACTCGACGACCGCGCGCAAAGCCGCCGGCACGGCACCCAGCGACGGCTCCTCGTGCACCACCTGATAGGCGGTCATGTACGGGCTCTCCGCGTCGAAGGGCCCGTGGCCCGTCGCTGAGTACACCAGCAGCGTCCCCAGCGAGAAGACATCGGACTGCGGCCCCACACCACGCGGCGCCTGCAACTGCTCCGGCGACATGAAGGGCGGCGTTCCGATGACCCGCCCTGTCATCGTCAGCGTCTGCTGGTCCATGGCGCGCGAAATGCCGAAGTCGATGACGCGAGGGCCCTCGGGCGAGAGCACGACGTTCGAGGGCTTCAGGTCACGGTGGACGACCCCCACCCGGTGGATGTCGCGCAGCGCCTCCGCCAGCCCGATGGCGAGCCTCCTCAGCTCCGCTCCGTCCAGCGGGCCCTTCGTGGTGATGCGTTGGGCGAGCGTGTGCCCCTCGATATAGGTCGTCGCCATCCACGGCTGCTCGGCCTCAGGGGCAGCGTCGACCACGGCGGCGGTGAACGCGCCGCTCACCCGCCTCGCCGCCGCCACCTCCTGCCGGAAACGGATGCGGAACTCGTCGTCCCCCGCGAACTGTTGATGGATCAGTTTGATCGCGACAGGTCGCCCCGAACTCGTACGGGCCAGAAAGACCGTGCCCATACCACCCGAGCCGAGCCGCGCCTCGAGCGGATAGCCGCCGATCTCGGCTGGATCGCCTCCGCGCAGCGACACTCTTCCCGACCTCCCGTCCCCCGTGCACCTCTGCCACCACGGGCCTGCGTACCTGTCCTGCACACAAACTAGCCGCAGGGCCGTACCGCAGAGCAAAGCGGGTGACGATCAGGGAGCCCAGGGCTGCTCCCGTGCCGCACACGACGACGCCCCGCCAAGAGCATGGCGGGGCGTCGTCGTGTCGTAGAACACCGCACGGTGCGGCCCATCGCCACACGCAGCCCCCGTCGGCACAAGCCGACGGGGGCTCGTGACCTCTCACACGCGTTGAGCCGAGTCGGGTTGACGGGGAACGGCTTACACCGCGCGCATGACGGTCAGCGTCATGCTGTTGTTCTTGTAGGACACCCGGAACAGGTAACCGCCCACGTTCAGGACCCGGTTCTCCGGCAGCGCGTGGAAGGCGCCCTTGATCGAGCTACCGCTCATGATCGTGAACACGGTGCCCGGGGTCAGCTTGCCCCGCACGTTCAGGTCCAGCTCACCGTCCAGCACCAGGTTCCCCGCCGCCCGGACGCTCGTGTAGTCCCGGTCGCCGGAGATCGTGACGGCAACACGACCCTGCTCGCCGATGGTCGCGTTCCCGCCGACGTTCAGGACATTGCCTGCGGCGCCGGAAGCGCCGGTGATCTGCGCGGCCTCGTCGGCCGTGACACCGGGCCGCAGCACGCCGCCCCTGACGTTGATGCTGTCCCCCACGGTGCCGCTGCCGCCGAGCGTTCCGCCGCGCACGTCGATGGCGCTCGCGTGCGAGCCGACGACCGAGAGTTTGCCGTCGAGGACGGTGCTCGTCCCGTGCCAGGTCTCGCTGCCGGTGAGGAACAGGGTGCCGGCGCCACGCTTCGTGAGGCTGCCCTCGTAGGCGCGGGCCTCGCGGGCCTGCTCACGGCGGACCCCGATGGCGTAGTCCGACTTGTCGGCGTCGCTCGCGTCGGCCGGCAGGCCCTCGGTCCAGCCCTTGGCGGCCTTGGTCGCCGTCCAGGCGGCCGCCTCGGCGGCGTCCTCCTTCTGGCGGGCCCGGATCGCGACGTCCGAGATGTCGTTCGACCACACGTCGTCGCGCCCCTGCGTGTCGACGGCGAACGGCCCCAGGAACTGGCCCGGACCGTTCATGGCCTCCCGCAGGCTGACCGTGCCCCAGCCGTTGCGGCTGTCCGGCACCTGCACGATCTGGCCACCGGTGGGGTTCAGCACGGCGTTGCCCGCCGCGTCACTGATCGTGTTGTTCTGCCGGCCGGTGGTGAACATCGTGTAGAGCGCCTGCTCGTTGGTCATGTACGGGAAGCGCTGCATGATCAACGACAGTGCGGCCGCCGAGTGCGGGCCGGCCATCGACGTCCCCGACGCACTGCCGTAACGGGGCTCGGGCACGCCGTTGACGACCGATACGGTTGTGCTGTTGATGCCGTTGGCCGGCGCCGTCACGCAGGACCACTTCGCGACGCCGCACTGGTTGAACGTCTGCTGGCCGGGGACCAGGACGGAGCCGTCAGGGTTGAACGTGCGCCCCACGGTGGGGTTGATCCCCGACGTCGTGTACCAGCTGCCCTCCAGCTCGGGCATGAAGTACGGCGCGGCGCCTCGCGGCGACGGGTTCACGTAGCCGCTGTTACCGGCGGTGAACTGGATGACCGTGCCCGTACGCGCGGCCTCGATGGCGCCGTTCAGCCAGTGGGCGGCGCTGCCGTTCGCGTCGACGACGCCATCAGGAGTGGACCAGAGGCGCCATGCCGTGTTCAGACCGAAGCCCGCCGGGCTGCCGGACGGCGTGTCATACGTGTTGTAGTTTTCCGTGTTGGGCTGGCTGCCCCAACTGCTGGTGATGATCCTGACGGGCTCGCCGTTCGCCGTCTTGGCGGAGTTCACGGCCCGGTAGACATTGCCGATGTAGGCGTCGTCCGGCTTCTGCGCGGCGGTTGCGTTCGCCGGCAGGAGACCGTAGAGCACGCCGTCCGTCTTGCCGGTGTTGCCCATGTACACGTTGCTGTTGAACGCGACGCCGTGCATGTTGGCATCCGGCCCGGCCGGTTGCGTCTCGCCGACGCCGTCGCGGCTGGCACCGATGGTCCCGGTGACGTGGGTGCCGTGACTGTCGTTGAACGCCGGGTTGTAGAACCCCGGCGTGGGGCCCGTCTGGCCGCCCTGGGCCTCCACTGAGAAGTAGCGGTCCCCGACCGCGTAGTTCGTGTCCAGGCTTCCGTGCTCCCGGACGTGCCCGGCGAAGACGCCCGAGTCGACGACGCCGACGTTCATCCCGGTGCCGGAGTAGCCTGCGGCGTAGGCGAATTCGGCTCCCATCGACGCCAGGCCGGCGTCCCGGTTGAACTCAGGGGTACGCCAGCTCGCCGCGTCGCCGAGCCGGCCGGGATCTCCCTCGTAGGTCTTGATCGGCGGTGGCACGGGCCCCTGCCCCATCGCCGGCTGCGCGGCGACTCCGAGCACCACCATCGGTATCAGCGCTGCTATCAGCGCCGGCTTCACTCGTTTTGTGTTCGACACTCCGACCCCTCCCAGTTCGATTGCGCCGGATGCTATGCCTCCCTTCCGGAACTGATCAAGGTTTCGGCGGAAGCGCTATCTATCTGCGTTGGACGTAAGCACCAGAGGCCGGACGATCCGTGACATGGCAGCGCTGGCGGACGTGCCATGGACGGTGCGTGCCAGTCAGGCCGCCGGTTACCGGCGCCGCCGGCCAGGAACAGGACGGCCGTGACGAGCAGCCAGCTTGTGAGGAACGGCCGTTGGACCTGCCCGGACGCGGCCGGACAGGTCGGCCGACCCAACCGGAAGTTGCCCGGCAGGCAGACCAGGAACAGCAACCCTGAGGCCGGCGCCGACACGCGGACACGCGGACACGGTTCAGCGGCGCGGGACCCCATGCCGGCACCACAGGAGCCCAGCACGCGCCGCGCCGCGGCCGGCCCGTAGATCGGGACCAGCATGAACCGCCCCGGGTTCGGTAGAGATCTCAGGTTGCAAGGCCGTCGGCGCCAGCGCGGCAGCTGCTGAAGTTCCTCACGCCGCGCCACTCGGCGCAGCTGGCGGCGTTCATCGATCTCCGGGCCCTCAATCCGGAGCACGAGCACCGGCAGCGCGGCACTTACTGTCGGGGCCGCCCGCGTGGTGGGCCCGGTCGGGCGAGGAGGCACTGGCCCATTCGGTGATGACGAGACCATCACTTTACTGTCATTCGACATCGACCCCTGTCGAACGACGGACCTTTCACAGCGAGCGCGACTGCGGAGCTTCGAGTCAACACTGTCTCCCGCCTTCGAAAACGGGGCGGCGAACCCATCAAACCTTGACTTATGCCAGTTTACGTCATCGGTCTTCCGCTTTCATTCGGAACCGTGCCAGCATGCAGGCAACGGAGACCCCCCAAACGCAAGGGTCAAACGATATCGTTTCATCGCTTTGGTTTCGGTCACACCATGTGAGCGTGGCGAATGGACACCACCTACCGGCCGGACAACCCGGCCGAGCACAGACACATCAAGTGAGGGCTCTCCCGTCCCTCGGAGTCGATCGAGAACGGTGACATGCCCACGCGGATCGTCCAGCACGACGGCATCCGCATTTTCGACCTGTCCTGACGTGGATCCGTGGATCTGTGATTCAGCAGACTCAACACACCCTTTGGAGTAGAGATGACCCACTCTCGTTCCCTGAGCAGGCGCCGGCTGCTCCAGGCCGGCAGCGCGCTCGGGCTGGCTACTACCGCCGGATCCCTTCTCGCCTCGCAAGCCGACGCGGCACCCGCGGCGGCCACGACGAAGGTGACGGATCTGGGGCCGGGTCTGGTCCAGTTCTCCCTGATGAGCGGCCTGCTGGTCGGCGACACCGTCTACATCGGCTCGCGCAACCTGAACCCCTCCAGCGTTGTCGGGTTCCATCTGCCGAGCCGGAAGGTGGTGTCGTACACGAACCTCGATGCTGGGCCCGAGCCCTCCATCCAGGCGTTGGCGGCGGACCCCACCGGGCGGTACCTGTACATCGGCGTTCTGGTCAAGTCCGACCGTGGCAAGCCGAATCTCTATCGGTGGGACCTGACGACGCCGGACCAGCCCGCCGTGGCCATCGGCAGGACCGAGGACCGTGACATCCGTGATCTGGCGGTCGCCCCCGACGGCACGGTCTTCGCCGTGGGCGGGGTCCCGGACAAGCCGCCCGTCCTGTGGCAGTACGACCCCGCCACCGGTGCCGTGAGCAATCTGGGCGCCCCCGACCCGAAGGCGACGCTGGCCAGGGCGGTCGCGGCCACGGACACCACCGTCTTCTTCGGAGCGGGCAGCGTCCTCGCCGGCGGGAGCGGCGCAAGCAGGGCGTCTCTGTTCGCCTTCGACCGGAAGAGCCGCGAGTTCACCTCGATCGTGCCCAAGGAGATGGAGAAGGACCCCAGCCTGCGGGAACTCGCCGTCCAGGACGGGAAGCTGATCGTCGGCACGTCGGGCGGGGTCGATCCCGCGAAGCTCGCCGTGATCGACCTGGCGGACTTCTCCTCGTACACGCTGGTGGCCACCGAGGGCAAGGTCATCAAGATGTTCGCCTCCGACGCCGAGCGGATCTACTTCGCCTCCGAATCGGGAGTGGAGGCCTACTCGAAGGCCGACAGGACGATCTCCCGCGTGGAATTCACCGGGCCCGACCTCGGTGAGATCTGGGGCGTGGACCACATCGACGGGAAGCTCGCGGTCGTCTCGGGTTATGGTTTCGTCGCCGAGATCGATGTGGCGGCCCGTACGTCGGTGGTCACCGACCTGCACGACGCGGGAGCGAAGGCGGGTCCGCAGGCGGGCATGGGGATCGCCGCCGGCGACGGCTACGTGTACCTGGGGGGCAACGGTGCCATCTCCCGGCGCAATCTGAAGTCCGGCGAGGTCGTCAACCTGCAGGCACCCGGCGAGGCCAAGGACGCCGAAGTGATCGAGGGCGTCCTGTACACCGGCCAGTACAACTCGCAGGGCATCTGGCGGTACGACCCCTCCCGGCGGCGGCAGCCGGAGCAGGCCGCGAAGTTCCCCAGCGAGCAGAACCGCCCGCTGGACGTCTCATGGGACCCGGACAACGAGCTGCTCCTCGTCGGTGTGCAGTCCGACACCGAGGGCGGCGGCGCCCTGTGGACGTACTCCCCCAGGACCGGGGCGTCGGCCGCCTACCCCAATCCGATCGACGACGTCCAGCTCGTCCGGGCCGTGGCCAACCGGGACGGCGTCGCCTACCTGGGTGGCGACAACGCCTCGAAGGAGGGGCCGCGCGCCACGGTCGTCGCCGTCGATCCGGTCACCGGAGAGGAGCAGTGGCGCGTCGACACGAAGCAGCCGGCGGGCGTGGCGGCCTTGGCGGTGCAGGGCCGGAACCTCTACGGACTCACCACGAAGGGCGGTCTGTTCATCGTCGACCGGCGGACCCGGAAGGTGGTGCACACCTCGGACGTCAGCAGTGTCAGCAAGGGCTTCGCCGCCATGGTCACCAACCGGGGCGTGGTGTACGGCGTCTCGGACACGACCCTCTTCCGTTTCCACCCGGAGACGTTCGCCGTCAGCACGGTCGTCGCCGACATCAACGGGGCCTGGTACAGCGGCCCGCATGTCAACGTGCACGGGGGTCTGCTCTATACGCTCCGCGGCGGCAACCTCGTCGCGGTCGACGACAGGCCGTCGCACTGACCCGGCCATGAGGTCGCTGTTCCCCGGATCCACTGGTCCCGGCCAACGTTGACTTTTGATTGATATCTTTCGGTTGTCGAGTGAAAGGCGATGATTCACTCGTTGCCGAGAGGGGACTGAAGGTGTTGGCTGACGAACGGCGGGAAGCGATCCTGCGTGCGGTGGAGCGCCAGGGTTCGATCACTGTGAAGGCGCTGGCCGAGGAGATGGGAGTCTCCGCCGTGACCCTGCGCCAGGACGTGCGGGAGCTGGCCGGCCGGGGTCTGCTGACCCGGGTGCACGGTGGCGCCAGGGCCCTGGCCCCGGACGCTGCCGCGCCCACGCGCGTTCCCGCCGAGTTCCCGGCCTCCGCTCCGGTGCCCGCCGCGCAGAAGGAGAAGTACGCCGTCGGGCTGGTGGTGCCGCCGGGCGGCTACTACTACGCGGAGGTGATCCGCGGTGTCCAGAAGGCGGCCCGCACGCTCGGTGTCCGTGTCGTGCTGGCCGTCTCCGGGGAGTCGCTGGCGGAGAATCAGGAGCAGGTCCGCCAGCTCATGGCCGACGGGGTCGACAGCCTGCTGCTGATGCTGCACCCGGGCCTGCGCCCGCTGGACGAGACCGACGAGTGGCTGAGCACCCTGGAGGTGCCGGCCGTACTGGTGGAGCGCAGGGCGGGGATTCGGGCCGGCAGGCTGGAGCAGGTGGCTTCCGACCATGCCTACGGCGCAGCCCTCGCCGTACGTCACCTCGCCTCGCTCGGGTACGACCAAGTGGCCTTGGTCGCCAGGGTGGAGAGTCCCAACACGGCTCTGCTCAGCGTCGGTTACGCCGACGCCGTGAAGGCCATGGGGCTGAGGCCCGGGCCGGAGTACCGCATCGTCACCAACGGTGATGCGGCTCCGGTCGACGCGCGTTTCGACGAGGTGGTCCGGGCCGTGGAGGCGGGCGAGGTCCGGGCGGCGCTGGTGCACAACGACATAGATGCCATTGCCCTCGTCGGCATCCTGCGCGCTCGGGGGCTGCGGGTGCCGGAGGACCTGGCCCTGGTCACGTACGACGACGAGGTCGCCGAGATGAGCGAGGTGCCGCTCACCGCGGTGGCCCCTCCCAAGCAGGCGGTGGGCTCGTGGGCGCTCGACCTGGCGGTACGTCGGCTGTCCGACCCTGCCACGCCGCTGGCGGAGATTCTGCTCCGCCCGGAACTGCGGGTTCGCGCGTCCTGTGGTGCCGACCGGCGGGCGAATGCGTAGTCACTCGATGACATTTGCTGTCGTTTGAAAAAAATCGAAAGCGAATGCATTGACTCGCTGTCGTACGTAACGAATGATTGCGGTGACACCCAAGCAAACGATCGGTGGCACATCATGTTTCGTAGACGGCTGACAGCGCTGGTCTGCTCCGTCGCAGCAATCGGCCTGCTCGCCACGGGATGTGGAGACTCGGACAGCGGGACATCCACGGCGGAGAAGGGCACCGGGAAGGTCACCTTCTGGTCCTTCGTCAAGGGCTCCCAAGAGGTAGCGGAATCTTTCAACCGGACCCACCCCGACATCAAGGTGACGTTCGAGGCGGTGCCCTCGGGCCAGGAGTACTACTCCAAACTCACGAACGCAGTGAAGGCCGGCACCGTCCCGGATGTCGCGGTGGTCGAGTACCCGCAGCTGCCGGAGTTCGCCACCCAGGGCAAGCTGGAGACACTGAGCGCATCGCTCGGGCCCCTGGTCAAGGACCACTTCCCGAAGTCCGTACGGCAGTTGGTCGAGCTGGGAGGCCAGACGTGGGGTGTTCCCCGCGACGCCGCGCCGCTGATGCTGTACTACCGGAACGACTTCTTCAAGAGCCACAACATCAGCGTCCCCAAGACGTGGGACGAGTACCGGAGCATGACCGGTCAGGTGAAGAAGGCGGACCCGAAGGCCCGGGGCGGGGTGCTGTACACCGACAACCCAGGACTGCTGACCGCCCTCTCCTGGCAGGCCGGGTCCCAATGGTTCGGTACGGAGAAGGACTCCTGGAAGGTGTCGCTGACCGACGCTCCCGCCCGGAAGGTCGCCGACTACTGGGGTGACCTTGCCCGGAAGGACCTCGTCCACTCGCTGAGCTCGCTCGACCCGTTCTGGACGAGCGTCCAGCAGAACCGGACCGTCGCCTACGTATGTGCGAGCTGGTGCGCGGGAGCCCAGCAGGCGACCGTCGCCGACCAGAAGGGCAAGTGGTCGGTGGCCCCGGTCCCGACCTGGGACGCCAAGCCCGCCTCCGCCATGTATGGCGGCTCCTCCTTCGTCATCCCGAAGGGTGCCAAGAACAGCGCGGCCGCCGCCGAATTCATCAAGTGGATCACCACCGACCCCGAAGGCATGAAGGCGTGGGTCTCCTCCGGCACCAGCAGCATGTTCCCCGCCGATCCCCGTCTCGTGCCGGTCACCAAGGCCGCCTTCCCCACCGACTACTACGGCGGCCAGGACGTGTACGCCGTGGGCAGCACGTCCTACGCAGCGGTCAAGCCCGGCTGGACGTGGGGTCCCGTCATGGGGACCACCAACACGGCCATCGTCGACCAGCTCCCGAAGGTCGCCCAGGGCAAGGTGAAGCTCTTCGACGTTCTCACCGGTGCCCAGCAGGCCACCGTGAAGGACATGGAGCGTCGCGGGATGAAGGTCGCCCCGTAATACGCGACCCCTGGTGGGCCGATGCCCGCCCCGCCGGTCGAGGCCGGCATCGGCTCCCGCCCCGAAGCCTCCCGCTCCCATCGAGAAAGGCCCGGTATGACAACTCCGTCAGCCCGCGCCCAGCGCCGTACCGCCGCGCTGCTCCTGGCACCGTTCTTCATCCTCTTCACCGCCATCACCCTCGCCCCGCTGGTCTACGCCGGCTGGATGAGTCTGTTCACCACCCACACCTCCGGCCTCGGCTTCGGCGGCACGGAAGAGGTCTTCGCCGGACTGGACAACTACGTAAACGCGTTGTCGGACCCGGCGTTCCGTGGCGGCTTCATCACCATCGCCGCGTACGTCGCGATCTACATCCCCGTGATGATCGGCGGCGCACTCGTCCTCGCCCTGCTGCTGGATACCGCGCTGGCCAAGGCGCGGGCCTTCTTCCAGCTGGCCCTGTTCCTCCCGCACGCGGTGCCCGGTCTGATCGCGGCACTCATCTGGGTCTATCTCTACACGCCCGGGCTGAGCCCGGTGATCGACTTCCTGAACGCCGGCGGTCTCGGCATCGACTTCCTGTCGGCGGACAACGCGGTCTTCTCCGCGGCGAACATCGCCGTCTGGGAGTGGATCGGGTACAACATGGTCATCTTCTACGCCGCCCTCCAGGCGGTGCCGGCCGAGGCCCTGGACGCGGCGAAGATCGACGGTGCGGGTGGTATCCGTACCGCCTTGTCGATCAAGGTGCCGATGATCCGTCCGGCCATCGCGCTGGCCGTGCTGTTCACCCTGATCGGATCGGTCCAGCTCTTCACGGAGCCGAAGGTCATCTACGGCGCGTCGAGTTCGATCGGCAGCAGCTGGACACCCAACATGTTCGTCCAGACCGCCGCCTTCACCCACAACGACTTCGGTCTGGCAGCAGCGGCCTCGCTGCTCATAGCGCTGTTCGCCGCGGTGCTGTCATTCCTCGTCACCCGCTTTTCGCGCAGCAGGAGCAAGCCGTGACCAAGACCATCACACGCGTTGCCCCCGCCGGCACCCGTCCGGCTCCGGAGCGGACGGACACGGGCACGCCGGCCCGG
The DNA here is from genome assembly GCF_048270745.1 of Streptomyces sp. NPDC056231. Taxonomy (NCBI): domain Bacteria; kingdom Bacillati; phylum Actinomycetota; class Actinomycetes; order Kitasatosporales; family Streptomycetaceae; genus Streptomyces; species Streptomyces sp. NPDC056231. The sequence continues at coordinate 98,027 of NZ_JBLVKW010000011.1, forward strand.
CGGGGCCGCGGGAACCGTCCATCGGTCCTGCTGTCCAAGGCCGGTGTGACCGCGATGCTGGGGCTCGCCGCCCTCTACACCCTTCTGCCGATGCTCTGGCTGGTGCTGGCGTCCACCAAGAGCCGCGAGGACCTCTTCGCCACGAACGGCTTCGCACCGGGCAAGGACTTCGCGCTCGTCGACAACCTCAGGTACCTGTTCGAGGTCGACGACGGGATCTTCCTGCGCTGGCTGCTCAACACGATCCTGTACGCCGGTGTCGGCTCGCTGCTGGCGACGGTGTTCAGCGTGGCCGCCGGGTACGCGTTCGACAAACTGAACTTCCCCGGCAAGGAGAAGCTCTTCTCCTTGGTGCTGCTGGGCGTGATGGTGCCCGGAACGGCGATGGCGATACCGCTCTACCTGCTCGCGGCCAAGGCCGGTCTGATGAACACCTTCTGGGGTGTGTTTCTCCCCGGCCTCGTGTTCCCGTTCGGGGTGTACCTGGCCCGGGTGTTCAGTGCCTCGTACATCCCCAACGAGGTCCTCGAGGCCGCCCGTGTGGACGCGGCAGGCGAGTTCAGGACCTTCTGCAGGATCGCCCTGCCCATGATCGCGCCGGGCTTCGTGACCATCTTTCTTTTCCAGTTCACCCAGATCTGGAACAGCTTCTTCCTGCCCTTGGTGATGCTGTCCGGCAAGGACCTCTTCCCGGTCAACCTCGGTCTGTACGTCTGGTACTCCTCCGCACTCTCCCAGGGGCACCCGCAGGACTACCTCCTGGCCATCGTCGGATCGCTGGTGTCCGTGGTCCCGCTGGTCGTCCTTTTCCTGATGCTCCAGCGGTTCTGGAAGTCCGGCATGACAGCCGGCGCCGTCAAGTAGGCCGTCTTCCTGAGGATCCCCATGTCATCCACTACGCCCCGCCCGCGCGCCCTGTTCGCGATGGGCCGCCGGCACCGCGACGCCCTGTTCCCGTCGGCCGCGGTCGACCGCCTGACCCGTCTCGTCGACATCGACCCGCATGTCGTCGCCGAGGACTTCGACCCCGTTCCGCACCTGGCAGCTGTCGAAATCCTGATCACGTCCTGGGGATGTCCCCCGCTCGACGACGCCGTGCTGACGCGCATGCCCGCGCTGAAGGCAGTCGTGCACGCGGCGGGGAGTGTCAAGCACCATGTGACGGACGCCTGCTGGGACCGCGGCCTTCTCGTCTCCACCGCGGCCGCCGCGAACGCCGTACCCGTCGCCGAGTACACGGTCGCTGCCATCCTCTTCGCCAATAAGCGCGTCCTGGAAATCGGCGGGCTCTACCGCGAGCACCGAAACGCCCTGGACTGGACAGCGCGCTTCCCCGGCTTCGGCAACTACCGCCGGACGATCGGCCTGGTGGGCGCGTCACTGGTGGGACGCAGGGTGCTGGAGCTGCTCCGGCCCCACGACTTCGACATCCTGCTGGCCGATCCGCACCTCGACCCCGAGGCGGCCCGGTCGATGGGCGTTCGGCTCGTCGAACTCGATGAGCTGCTGGCCGCCTCCGACGTCGTCTCGCTGCACGCCCCCGCGCTGCCCGAGACCTATCACCTGCTGGATGCCCACAGACTGTCGCTCCTGCGGGACGGTGCCACACTCGTCAACACGGGGCGTGGCTCCCTCATCGACACCGAGTCCCTCACCGCCGAGGTGTTGTCGGGACGCATCCACGCCGTCCTCGATGTCACCGAACCCGAGGTGCTGCCGGCGACCTCACCGCTCTACTCGCTGCCGAACGTGCTGCTGACCCCGCACATCGCCGGCTCACTCGGCGGTGAGCTCCTGCGCATCACCCGCAGCGCGCTGGACGAGGTCGAACGCTACTGCTCCGGGCGGGAGTTCGCCTATCCCGTGACCCGTGCGGACCTGGCCACTTCAGCCTGAGCACTCGGGCTGCTGCCCCACCGCCCCCGTTGCGCGACAGCGCCGATCACCGCGACCATCCTGCGTGTCAGAAACCCGGAGTGCCAGTATGTCCCAGACCGGCCGCCTGTCGGATGTTCTCGTCTTCACCCGCACCACGGCCTACCGGCACGACTCGATCCCTGCCGGGCAGGCGGCTCTGCGCGAGCTGGGCGAGGAGCACGGCTTCACCGTGGAGACCTCCGACGACCCCTCGGTCTTCACCGCCGCTTCCCTGGCGGGGCGCAGTGCGGTGGTCTTTCTGTCCACCAGCGGCGAGGTGCTCACCCCGGACGGACGGCTGGCGCTGCGGCGCTGGATCTCGGCGGGCGGCGGCTTCATGGGCGTTCATTCCGCCGCCTGCACCGAGTACGACTGGCCGTACTACGGGGAGTTGCTCGGCGCACGCTTCGCCGGCCACCCGGACTTCCAGCCCGGCACCGTGCTGGTCGAGGACCGGAGCCATCCGGCGATGTGCCATCTGCCGCCGCGGTGGGACTGGAACGACGAATGGTACGACTTCCGGAGCAACCCGCGACGCCCCGGTGTACGGGTCCTCGCCACCATCGACGAGACCGGTTACGAGGGAGGCGGCATGGGTGCCGATCACCCCCTGGTGTGGTGCAAGGAGGCCGGCGCCGGCCGCTCGTTCTACTCGTCGCTGGGCCACGCGGACAACGCCTACTCCGATCCTGCCTTCCGCGGCCACCTCCTGGGCGGCCTTCACTGGGCGGCGGGCTGATGCCTGGGCCCCTGGGGTGGCCATGAATTCCCCGCCGCACTGTCACCGGCAGAGGGCACTTTCCCTCGTTCACGCTGACCGACGCACCCAGGGCCCGCATGCGGGCCGGCTCCTCGTCGGTGAGCAGAACCCCGCGCCCGACGAGGGTGCCGATGACCAGGAAGTCGCCGGTGTCCAGCTCCAAGACGTCCGGGCAGTTGTTGTAGCCGGTCGACCCCACTCGGCGGGAGTGGATCCCATGCGGCGCATGGGACTCCCCGGTGACAGGATCGGTGTTATGAACACCGAGACGGACTGGGTGTACCGGGTGTTCGAGCCGCACGGCTCCCAGGGATGGCGCCCCTACGGCAGCGACCCCGAACGGTGGCAGGGCGCGATCACCGCCTCCGACTCGCCCGAGGGTGCCAAGTACGCCATCGGCCGGATCGTCGGCGATCTGATGACCGAGTGGCGGAGGATCGGCCTCCATCGTGCCATGCACGTGCGAGTCTTCCTCTGGCACGACGAGGCGGGCGACACGGAGGACGCGAACTTCATCGTGGAGCTCCGGCCCCGGTCGGACATCGACGCAGCGTGATCTCCGGCGCATGAGGCTCCACACGGTGACAGGATCGGTGCCATGGGCACCGAGAGGACGTGGGCGTACCGGGTTGAGGAGCCGCACGGCTCCGCCGGCTGGCGCCCCCTCGGCGGCCACTCCCAACGCTGGCGGGGAAAGATCACCACCGACACCCCCAGGCAGGGCGCCGAGTACGCGGCCGCGCTCGTCGTCACCGACCTGGTGACCGAGTGGAAGGTGAACGGCATCTGCGAGCAACACGTGCGCGTGATCGTGTGGGCGGGCGAAGAAGGCACCGACCCCGACGACGCCGTCTTCACGGTGGAGATCCAGCCCCGCGTCGACACAGAGTTACCAATCATGGCCGGATCCGTGTCGAGTATGGATAGCAGCCCGTGGGATCCGGATAGATGGATCAAGGGATCCCCAGGTGAACTCCCATACCCACTACCCAGTAGCCGCCCACGGCGGCCGGGCCGCGATCGGGGAGGGCGGCCGAAGAACGCCCGCCCGAAGGGCGGTCCTTCTTGCTCTTCCTCCACCCGACAGCCCGGCCTCGCGGGAGATGGCGTCGGCGCCCTTGTCTTGTCGCTTGTCGTGCCAAGCGGCGGAGACCGTGGCTGGAGACCCCTAAACAGGCTCTGACCTGCAACCCGACAAGCGACAAGCGACAAGCGAGACGACAAGCCGCCGACCGCACAGCGTGCCCCGAGGTGGGCCGTCTGCGGGCCGTCCGAGGGGAACCGAGGGTCTGCCGCACGATCGGGTGACATCTGAACTGGCTTGCCCTGTGGGGCGGGTGGCAAGGGTGTCGCTGTGCCCAAGCCTTGTTCGGAAGAATTCCGCCAGGATGTCCTGCGGGTCGCGAGGAACCGCGGCCCGGGTCTGACGGTGGAGCAGGTGGCCACCGACTTCGGAGTTCACCCGATGACGTTGTGGACATCGATGCGCCGGCGGGCATCGACGACGGGACAAAGCCCGGGGTGACCAGCCACGATCGAGCAGAACTACGGGAAGCACTTCGGCGGATCAAGCTGCTGGAGCAGCAGAACGAGGTTCTGCGCCGGGCCGCGGCCTACCTGTCGCAGGCGCATTTGCCGGGAAAGGATCTACTCGCTCGTGAAAGAGCTGGCCGTGGACGGGGCGGCCCTCCGGGCCGCGTGACCGAACCTGTCACCCGAACCTGCATCTGGCCCGACCGCCAAGGTGGCTCCTCGGAAGGCAGTCACGCCAGGAAGCTCAACCGGACCCGACGGTCTGTGTTATTGGTGTTCGTGTCCACCAAACTCCGTTAAGGCAACCCCACGGTAGCCGCAGGCTCGAGGCCAGGGCTTCGGCGTAGTTGCGTGACGCCCGGTTCGTGGCGATCTATCAGTTCAGCAGTGCCCCGGAACGTGACAGGCACGGGATTCCAAGATCATGGAGTCCTACCTTTCAGGGGTGGGCTTGCACTGGTCACTCGTAAGATCGGTCGGCCCAGGGGCTCTGGGTATGGCTGTCATGGAGGAGCCGATGGGATGGCTCAGAGAACATGGCCGCCCGGGGCCCCGCGACGACTCGACCGCCAATTGGGATGTGCGACTTGATCGCTCTGTAGGACTACGTCGGCGAGGTCGTCTGCTTGATCGGTTTGTGACGACGAGCTGACGGAGGTGGCCGTGCCCCGGATCTGGGCCGGAGTGGACATCGGCAAGGAGCATCACCGCTGCGTGGTGCTCAACGATCGGGGCGAGCGTCTGCTCTCCCGCCGGGTCCTGAACGACGAAGCGACCCTGCTTGAGCTGATCCTCAACGTCCTGGACATCGACCAGGACGTGCTGTGGGCAGTGGACATCAACCACGGCGGTGCCGCGCTGCTGATCGGCCTGCTGCTCAACCACGACCAGCCCATGTCCTACCTCACCGGCCTGGCCGTCCACCGCGCCTCGGGCACCTACCGCGGCGAAGCCAAGACCGACGCGAAGGACGCCTTCGTCATCGCCGACCAGGCACGCATGCGCCGTGACCTGGGTCGGCTGCGGCCCGGCGACGAGATAGCGGTCGACCTGCGCATCCTCACCACCCGCCGCACTGATCTGGTCAGCGACCGCACCCGCCAGATCAACCGTCTTCGTGCCCAACTGCTTGAATACTTCCCCGCGTTGGAACGCGCACTGGACCTGACCAACAAGGGCCCCGTCGTTCTCCTGACGGGCTACCAGACCCCGGCCGCCATCCGCCGCACCGGCGCCCGGCGCATCGAGACCTGGCTGCGCAACCGCAAAGTCCGAGGTGCCGAGACCCTGGCGAAGGCCGCTCTGGAGGCGGCGCAGGCCCAGCAGACCGCACTGCCAGGAGAGAAGCTCGCCGCCGCCATGGTGATCCGCATGGCCAAGGCGGTAGCGGCCCTCGACGACGAGATCGCCGAGCTCGACGCTCTCATCGAGGCCCGGTTCCACGAGCACCCGCACGCCGACGTGATCCGCAGCCTGCCCGGGATGGGCAGCCAGCTCGGGGCCGAGTTCGTCGCTGCCACCGGCGGTGACCTGGACGCCTTCGCCAGCGCGGACCGCCTGGCCGGCTACGGCGGCGTGGCCCCGGCTTCCCGGGACTCCGGTCGGGTCAGCGGCAACCTTCATCGCCCCCGCCGCTACCACCGCGGCCTGCTGCGGGTCTTCTACCTCTCCTCGATGGCCAGCTTGAAATCCTGCCCCGCATCGCGGACCTACTACGACCGCAAACGCGCCGAGGGGAAGGGGCACAAGCAGGCCCTGATCGCGCTCGCGCGGCGACGAGTGAACGTCCTGTGGGCGATGATCCGCGACGGAGCGCGCTATCAGGCAGCACCACCAGTCACGACGGCGGCTTGACAACGGCATTGGGATGTTCTCTACGCCCCGTGATCCGAGTGGAAGACCGTGCCTGCCGACGCATCATCGCTGATCCCGCCTGCTCTTGACCAGCTCCGCGAGCATCCCGGGGTCGTGTCCGACGAGGGCCCGCGCCTGCTGGAGCGGCTGGCCGAGGTGCCCGACCCGCGAGACCCACGCGGCGTACGGCACGCTCTGGTTGCCGTGCTCGCGCTGACCGCGTGCGCGGTTCTGGCCGGGGCAACCTCTGTGCTGGCCGTCAGCGAGTGGATCGCCGATGCCCCGCCGCACATCCTGGAACGCCTCGGCATACGCCTCGACCCACTGTTCCCGAAGCGGTTCCTGCCTGCGGAAACGACGGTCCGACGGCTGCTGGCCCTCATCGACGGCGACGCGCTGGACCGGGCGGTCGGACGCTGGCTCACCGACCGTCACCCGAAGGCGGCGGGGCTGCGCGGCCTCGCAGTGGACGGCAAAAGCCTGCGCGGCGCGGCCAAAGCGAAGGGCCGCAAGATCCACCTGCTCGCCGCACTGGAGCACACCACCGGCCTGGTCCTGGCCCAGCTGGACATCGGCGAGAAGACGAACGAGATCACCTGCTTTAAGCCGCTGCTGGACACCGTCGCCGACCTGGCAGGAACCGTCGTCACCAGCGACGCGATGCACACCCAGCGTGAGCACGCCGACTACCTTCTTGGCTGGGGCGCCCACTACATCGTGATCGTCAAGGGTAACCAGAAGAAGCTGCGCCGGCAGCTCAAAACCCTTCCCTGGCAGCAGATTCCGTTTCAGGGCCGCACCCAGGGCATCGGCCACGGCCGCTCGGAGATCCGCCGGATCAAGGTCGCCACCGTGAACAGCCTCCTTTTCCCCGGAGCCCGCCAGGCCGTCCAGATCAAACGCCGACGCACCGACCGCAAGACCGGCAAGACCACCGTCAACACGGTCTACGTCGTCACCAGCCTGACCGCCGAGCAGGCCACCGCGGCCCAGATCGCCGAACTCGTACACGACCACTGGAAGGTCGAGGCCCTGCACCGCATCCGCGACACCACCTTCGCCGAGGACGCCTCCCAACTGCGGACCAGCAACGCGCCCCGCACCATGGTCACCTGGCGCAACCTCACCATCGGACCCCTCCGCGCGGCCGGAGTGAAGAACATCGCGGCCGGCCTCCGCCGCAACGCCCGCGACCCTCGCCGCCCCCTCACACGGCCTGCGGGTGCGCGAACGCGCCGGCCACGGCACCGAGCGTCTGACCGCCGCGATCGATCTCGCGATCCAGGCCCTGGGGCCCGCACCGGCGGAACCTGCCTGATGAGGGGCACCGGGAGGTGTTAGCACTGAGAGGCGTCCTGCTTGGCGGCCTTCGCTCGGTCACCTTCCGGCATCGCGGCCCTCACCAGCTCCGCGGAGCGGATGGTGCGGGTGCCCCGCGAGACCCTCAGCCGCACCTGGGCGCCGGTCGCGATGCCCTGCGAGGCCGCGGGCAGCGCCCAGGCGGTGGTCACGTCCGTGTTCCCCTCGTCGAGGGCCAGGAACCGGGCCACCTCCTTGCCCTTGCGCGACTCCATCCGCAGCACCTCACCGGTGATCGTGTCGGGCTCCCGCCGCTCCAAGCAGGCGAGTGCCAGGAAGTACGTCGCCAGCACGCCGAAGGCCGCGATCGCCGCCAACTCGCCGAGCAGGGGCCCCTCGTGGGCCGCCGCATCGCTGAACCAGCCGTGGCTGCCGCTCGCGAAGTTGCCGGGCATCATCGCCAGGAACGCCACGAGCAGTGTCCAGCGGCTGAACTTGCCGGCCACCACAAGGCCGAGCAGCGCGCTGCCCACCCAGCCGGCGCTCAGCACCAGTCCCGGCCGGCGCAGCGAGCCGCCGCTGTGCGCGTCGACTGCGACCGCCCAGTCGGGCTGCCGCAGCATCGCGAAGGCGCAGAGGCCCACCGCGACCACGCCCGCCGCGGCCGCCAACTGCAGCAGCCGGATCGTCGAGCCGCCGAAGCCGGGGCGCAGCCGCGGGTAGCGGATCCGCACCGGGCGCCAGGTCCCTCCGTATGAGGACCAGACGCGTCGCCGGTCTCCGGAGTCGAAGCCAAGGAGCCGGCCGGTCAAGCTGGTGACGCCGAGCGCGGTCCCGTACGCGAGATAGCGGTCCCATACCGTCACGGATGCAGGCGGCAGCTGGGCGAAGTCCTCGTGCGCCGTCAGCCAGGCTCGCAGTCCGGCCCAATGCCCAAAACCGGCCGGGCCTGGACGAACTTTCCGTGGCGAACCGCATCTGTCCCACGTCCAGTTGGTGAGGAAAGAGACCCGCGAGAGCGTTCGAGCCTGCGGTTCCGAGCGTAACCGTCCGCATTACCGGTCGTCGTCGCGGACATCGGCGTCCAGGGCCGGCCATGGTCGGTAGTGCAAGGGTCAGGCCCTGCCGGAATACACGGTCTGACAGAATGGGCTTCGAAACTCAGGCGACGTGCGTCAGGAAACCGGTGTGAATCCGGTACGGTCCCGCCACTGTGACCGGGCTGCAGCAGCCCGGAAGCCAGATACTGGCCGCGCCGCCTTCTCGTACGACCCAGGGGACGAGGACATCCCCCGGAAAGGCTCGGCCATGCCCCGGATCCGCCGTGTACCACTCGCACTCATACCGCTGCTCCTCCTGCCGCTCACCGGCTGCGGCTCCGGAACGGGCGGCGAGAGCAAGGCAGAAGCCGCACCGGCCGCCGACGGTTTCCCCTACACGGTCACCAACTGCGGTACGAGGACGACCTTCGACGCCCCGCCGAAGCGGGCTGTCACCATGAACCAGCACGTCACCGAGGTCATGCTGGCCCTCGGGCTTCAGGACCGGCTGGCCGGGACGGCCTACCTGGACGACAGCATCCTGCCGAAGTACCGGTCCGCGTACGCCGGAACCAAGGTGCTCGCGAAGGAGTACCCCTCCAAGGAGGTGCTGCTCGGCGCCAACCCCGACTTCGTCTACGGCGGGTACAGCAGCGCCTTCGACAAGGCCAAGGGCCGGGACCGGGCGGGGCTCCAGAAGGACGGCATCAACACCCGGCTGAACATCGAGAACTGCGCCAAGGGCAAGGTCGGTATCGATCAGCTCGCCACCGAGATCACCCAAGTCGCCCGGGTCTTCGGCGTACCGGAGCGCGGCAAGAATCTGCTTGCCGAGGAGCGGCAGAAGATCGCGACGGTCGAGGCAGAGCTCAAGGGCTCCTCGCGTCCCTCGGTGTTCGTGTACGACTCCGGCGACAGCTCCGCGTTCACCGCGGGCGGTAAGGGCATCGGCAACGAGATCGTCCGGCTCGCCGGGGGCAGGAACGTCTTCGCGGACCTCGACGCCACCTTCGGCGACGTGTCCTGGGAGCAGGTCATCAAGCGCAAGCCCGAGGTGGTCGTGATCTACGACTACGGAGGCACCACGGTGGCGGCCAAGAAGAAGCGGCTGCTGAACGATCCGGCGCTCGCGGACGTGCCGGCGATCAAGAATAAGAAGTTCGCGGTACTCCCGCTGTCCTCGGCCGTGCTCGGTGTCCGGGTCGCCGACGCCGTGCAGGGCCTGGCCGGGCAGCTGCACCCCGGCACTCCGTGAGCGCGGAGTCCGCCCGCCCCGGTCCGAAGTCCGTCCTCCGCTCGACCCCCGTCGTGATCGGCGTTCTCACGGTGCTGCTGCTCGCGGCGGCGGTGGCCGGTCTGGCGCTCGGCCCGGTACGGATTCCGCCGGGCGAGGTACTGAGTACGGTCCTGGGTGGTGAACGCACCGGTGCGTACCCGACGATCGTGTGGGAGGTGCGACTGCCCAGGGTGCTGCTCGGGGCCGTCGTCGGCGCCGGGCTGGCCCTGTCGGGCACGGTGCTCCAGGCGCTGGTGCGTAACCCGTTGGCCGATCCGTTTCTGCTGGGCGCCTCGTCCGGGGCATCAGCGGGCGCTGCCGTGGTCGTCGTGATGGGGGTCGGCGCCGGGGCGGCCACCGACGTGGCCCTGCCCATTGCCGCGTTCGCCGGGTCCATGGCCGCGCTGGTCGCCGTCTACGCGATGGCCCGGCGCGGCGGCACCATGACAACGGGCCGGCTGATCCTGGCCGGGGTGGCGATCCAGTACGTGCTGTCCGCGTTCACCAGCCTGATCCTGGTGCTGTCCTCCCGGGCCGAGCATGTGCGGGCGATCCTGTTCTGGACGCTGGGCGGCCTGGGTGGCGCCCGTTGGGACCAACTGGCGCTGCCCGCCGCAGTATTGGGCGTCGGGGCCGTACTCCTGATCAGTCTGGCCCGTCCGCTGGATCTGCTGCTTACTGGGGAGGAAGGGGCCCGCAGCCTCGGCCTGGACCCCGGACGCTTCCGGGGCGGCGTCTTCGTGCTGGTGTCACTGATCATCGGCGTGCTGGTCGCCTACAGCGGGGCGATCGGCTTCATCGGCCTGATGATTCCGCACGCCGCCAGGATGATCGTCGGCGCGTCCCACCGCAGACTCCTGCCGGTGACCGCGCTCGGCGGGGCCGTCTTCCTGCTGCTGGCCGATCTGCTGGCGCGGACCGTGGCAGCCCCCGAAGAGATTCCCGCCGGGGTGATCACTGCCCTGGTGGGCGGCCCGTTCTTCCTCTGGCTGCTGCGCCGCTCCAGCCGTACCGAAGGAATCACCGGATGAGCCCGGCACCGTCCCCGACGGCGCTCGCCGCCGACGGGATCAGCTACGAGGTGGCCGGCCGTACCCTTCTCGACGCGGTCACGCTGGACGCCGCCCCCGGCGAGACGGTCGGCCTGGTCGGGCCGAACGGCAGCGGCAAAACCACCTTCCTGCGCTGCGTGTACGGCGCCCTGCGCCCCGCGGCGGGTCGGGTCCTGCTGGACGGAGCGGACGCCGCGGCCCTCGGTGTGAAGGAACGGGCCCGCCGCGTCGCCGTCGTACCGCAGGACAGCCCCGGTACCTTCGGCCTGACCGTACGACAGGTCGTGGCAATGGGCCGAAGCCCACACAAACGGTTCTGGGAGCAGGACGACGCCGACGACGCCCGCCGCATCGACCAGTCGCTGCGGCGCGTCGGCGCGGCGCCCCTGGCCGACCGGCGGTTCGAAGAGCTGTCCGGCGGGGAACGGCAACGGGCCTTGATCGCCCGCGCCCTGGTCCAGGAACCGGGGCTGCTGGCGCTCGACGAACCCACGAACCATCTGGACATCCGCTACCAGCTGGAGATCCTCGGCCTGGTGAGAACGCTGGGCACCACCAATCTGCTGGTGCTGCACGACCTCAACCTGGCCGCTTCCTACTGCGACCGGTTGTTCGTCCTCAGCGCCGGACGACTGGTGGCGTCCGGCTCCCCGCACGCGGTACTGACGGAAGAACTACTGGCCGAGGTCTACGGGATACGATCCCGGATCGGCGTCCACCCGGTCACCGGCTCCCCCAACGTCGTCTACCTCCCGCTGTCATGAGTGACGACACTTTCCCCGTCTGGACGCCCTTGCCGCACGGGCCACGCTGGCAGGTCACTGAAGGCGAACCGTCCGCGAGCGAAGCAGGGCTGTGGCTGGCAGCCGACCGACTGGCCGATCCGGCGGGCGTGGAGCTGTCCGGTCTGCTGGAGCGCGAGCGCACCGGCAGCGGCCATCGCACCGGGCATGCGACCGCGCTGACCCTGATGGCGGTGTACGCGGGCTGGGTCACTGCCGCCGCCGTGCTCCATTGGGCGCTGTACGACGAGGTCCCGGACATGCGGTCCGGCAATGTCCTGGTGCGCCCCGCCACGCACGGGATCGGCGGAGTCCGGGTGCGCAGGGCCCGGCTGCTGGTGCCCCGGGCCGGGGAGGACTCCGTACGGCTGCTGCACCGAACCGTGCTCGACGGACATCTGCTGCCCATCGCCGATGCGCTGCACCGTCGTACCCGCGCCGGGGCCAGGCAGTTGCGCGGCGGTATCGCCCATGGCTGCGCCACGGCGCTGTGCGCGTACGGCACCCGGGTGGATCTGCTGACCGCCCGCTGGCGGCAGTTCGTGGACACCGCACCCGGCGGACTCGAAACGCTGGGCGAGGTGGTGCGGATCCGACTGCCGGACGGCCCGGAACGGCTGGTCTATCTGCGCAACACCTGCTGTCTGTACTACACGAGTGCGGAGGCGGTGCGCTGTGCGAGCTGTTGTCTGACGAGCCGCGAGGAGCGACTACGGGCTTACACGAGGCCGAAGTAGAACCAGCGGGCTCCTGGGATCCCAGACGCCGGTTCCAGCGAAAAACGGCGTGCGGACCCGGCGGGGACGACCTCTGCATCGCACCGTTGGACGAGCCAGACGGCCAGGGCGAGACCGACTGCGGCGAGGGTCGAACGCAGCCACTCGATACGACGGCCATACCTGCGGGTCAGACCATGTATCTGCTCCGAGAAGGCCCGGCGCGGACACATGACGTTCCGGCATCGGAATCGGAATCGCCAAACTCGCAATGGGAGTAGGGCGCTTTGTCCAGCGCTTGGTACGTCGGCGGGAAACCGTGGGCAGGAGCTGTGAACCCGGGTTGACCAGGCCCCGAATCCCAGGCAGACGGCTCCGGCTGCGGTACGGGACGTCCTGCTGATGTACCGCGAGTGAATCGTCGGCAGTGTGGACACATGGACACGGGTACGCGTGGGCCGCTCGGCGCAACAGGCAATTGTCCAGGGCGATGCGGTGGCCTGCGGGTCAGCGGTGGGTGAACACCGGTGGGCGCTTCTCCGTAAAGGCCGTCATGTCCTCCCTCTGGTCGGCGGTGGCGAAGACGGCGTGGAAGAGGCGGCGCTCGAAGCGGAGCCCTTCGGCAAGGGTGGTCTCGAAGGCACGATTCACGGCCGCTTTCGCCATCATCGCAACCGGTGCGGACATGGCGGCCACGGTTTCGGCGACGGTCAGCGTCTCGGTGATCAGCTCGGCCGCGGAAATGATCCTGGAAATGAGGCCGGCGCGTTCCGCTTCGTCGGCGTCCATGGTGCGGCCTGTAAGGCACAGATCCATGGCCTTGGCCTTGCCGATCGCCCGGGTCAGCCGCTGGGATCCGCCGATGCCTGGGATGACGCCGAGCCTGATCTCAGGCTGGCCGAAAAGTGCCGTGTCGGCGGCGAGAAGGCAACCCGACACCAACTGATAATGACTTCCATATTTAATTATCGGATGCCAACTCAGCAGACCGGACCGGAGCCCGCCCACCCGTTCGCCTCACTCTTCGCGGCAACCCGTTCACTCGCACGGCAAATAGCCGATATACGTTACTTTCGGCATAAATCGTCCACCTGGGAGCTACAAGGAGTCGCCATGTCCACAGCCACCGACCACCGCACCCACGAGAACCACCTCCACACCCACGGCGAGGGATGCGGCCACGTCGCTCTCCCTCACGGCGACCACACCGACTACGCGCACGACGGACACATCCACCGCACACATGGAGACCACATCGACGAGTGCAGCACTCCAGGCCACGCCGTCCACGAGGGCCATGACCATCAGCACGGCGAGAACTGTGGACATGTCGCCGTACCGCACGCGGACCACGTGGACTATGTCCACGACGGCCACCGCCACGCCGCCCATGACGGTCACTGGGACGACCACTGAGGGACGCGAACGCGGAAGCCAGCGACGGCTCCAACCCGGCCGCCGCCCCGCGACAGTGACGTACGGACCCCGACGGCCGCCCTGCTTCTCACCGGGCGACCGTCTGCGTTTCACCTCGACCGGCTCCCCGAATCCCCGCACAGGAGTGGCGGCGACGACGCTCAGCAGCGACCACATGGACGCTCTCGACGCCCAGTGGGACGGCACGGACCTCGGCCCTATCAGCCCCTACTACGTCACAAGGATTTCGTTCGCCATCTACGTGGTCTGCAGAGCGGTGGGGGCCTACCGCACCCGACGCTGGGGATCTCGCACGCCCTCTCTGCGGATCGCCTGGACCTGACGTGCCGAGGGCTGGTGTCTCGCACCGGCCTTCGCATCGGCGGGAAGTCGTGGGGCCGTCGCGGGACGCCCGTCGGCACGGGCCGGCGGGCGCGGGAGCGGGAGCGGGAACGGGAACGGAATGATCCTGCCGGGACCGGGCCGGTCAGTGACCGGCCACGACGCCGGACAGTTCGTTGGTGCTCTTCGGCAGGGTCACGGACGTGAGCTTCTCGCCCGAGTCCAAGTCAAAGGGGTGCAGCTTGCGCTTGCTCGGTTCGGAGACGTACGCCGTGTGGTCGCGGACGAAGAGGGTGGGCCCGGATACTAGGCGGTGCTCCAGGCCCGGGCGAGGACCTGGAGCTGGTCGTAGCCGGCACCCGCGAGGCCGTGACCGGGGCCCCTCGGAGAACGCGCCGTGGAGGGCCCCATGACGGGGCGTCCGCAGCCTTCGGCCACCCGATCGTTCACTTGTCCGTGCGAGTGCCCTCTCTCCTGCGTACCCCACCGGTCGCCGGGCTCGGCTGGACTGCTCCCCACAGACGACGGCCGAGGCGAGCAGCGGCCGTCCCGGACTTCGAATGAGTGAGGGTTCATGGGCAACGCAGTCGGTACCCGTCCGATCCGCAGCGTGCGTACCCGGGCGGTGCTGGCCGCCGCCGTCGCGTTGGCCGCCGTCACCCCCTGGACGGCCTCCGGTGTGGCGCAGGCCGATTCCCCCGCGGCGGCCCCTTCGGTCACCTCCCCCGCCACGGCCCGGTGGACGACACAGACCGTCGCGCCGGGCGTCCAGGTGCGCACCGGCCTCCTCCGGCACCCGGACGCCGCGCCGACCTGGACCATCACCGTCCAGGCACCCGCCGTCAACCGGCTGACCGGCGCCGCGACCTGGGCCCCGGTGGGCGACCGGTCCTGGGCCGACACCACGGCGCGGCAGCTGCGCGCCGCTGGCTTCACGCCGGTCGAGGACCGTGTGCAGTGGGCGCCGTACGCGGACACTCCGCGCGGCACGATGGGCCGACGGGTGCGAGTGGGCTCGTACGCGACCCAGGCCGCGGCCACGAGCACGCGCTCGGAGCTCACCGCGGCTGGGTTCCAGACCACGGTGGACTGGACCGGCTACGACGCCGAGCAGCCGGCGGACCAGGAGAACGTCCACGTCGCGGTCATCGACCCGCACGGCTTCACCGGTACGGTCGAGGCCACCCACCACGGCAACGTGGCACAGCGGGAGAAGACGTCCTCGGTGGCCGCCGCTCTCGGCTCCGTGCTCGCCGTCAACGGCGGGTTCTTCATCACCTCTGACGCCGACGGGGTGCAGGGCACCTCGGCCGGTGTCGCCGCGTACGGCGGCGAGTTGCAGTCGATGGCGGCCGGCACCCGGGCCGCGCTGATCCTGAAGGACGGCGGCCGGCACGCCCGCATCGCCGACCTGGACACCACGGTCACCGCGCGGTCGGGCTCCGCCGCCCACGCGGTGGAGGGGATCAACCGGGTGCCGGGCAAGATCCGGAACTGTGGCCGCCCCGGGGCGGCACCCACCGAACTGCCCCGTCAGGACCTCACCTGCACGGTCACCGACGATCTGGTGAAGTTCACCGCGCAGTTCGGAGCCGGGCTGCCCACCGGCGGCGGCACCCAGGTGGTGCTGGACGCCTCCGACCGGGTCCTCTCGGTTGGCACCCGGGGCGGCGCGGTGCCGTCCGGCGGCTCGGTGCTCCAGGGCATCGGGGCGGCCGCCGACTGGCTGTCGGCCCACGCCGAGCCCGGCAAGAAGATCAAGGTGCAGGAGGTCATCCGGGACACCGACGGGCGCAAGGTCGAACTCGGTGCCGACGACACCATCGTCAGCGCCGCCCCGACCCTGGTGGAGGACGGGCGGATCCACGTCGACGCGGCCGGCGAGGGCACCCTGGACCCGCTGGACCTCTCCTTCGGCTACGCCTGGTCCAACGCGCGCCAGCCCCGCACTATGGCCGGCATCGACAAGCAGGGCCGGCTGATCCTGGCCACCGTGGACGGCCGGCAGCCCGCCGTCAGCGAGGGCTTCACACTGACCGAGGCCGCGGCGTTCATGCGCTCTCTCGGTGCGGTGCAGGCGCTCAACCTGGACGGCGGCGGCTCCTCCGCGATGGCGGTGGATGGAAAGCTCGTCAATGTCCCCTCGGACGCGACGGGCGAGCGCACGGTCGGCGACACCCTGCAGGTGCTGCCGCCCCACCGCCGCTGACCCGGGCGGTACCACGTTGCAGAGGCAGGCCCCTCCCCCGCAGGGAGGGGCCTGCCGTGTCCCGAGCGGTCCGCCTCGCCCGTCCCACGGCTCCACCCGGCGTCCGTAAGACGGCCCGTCGGGTGTTCCCCAGCTGACGGGCGGTGCCGGACGGTACGGCGGTCCCGTCGGGCGCGACCCCAGGGGGCCTGTCCGGTGACGCGGACGGCACCGGACAGGCCCGTCACCGCGAGCCGCCGCTCCCAGAAGCGCGGCGAGCAGGGAGGCGGGGCGTGAGGGCTGCGGCACGACGGTCTCGCGGCCGTCGGTGATGGCCAGCAGCCCGAGCACCAGGAACCGGGGGCGGCCGGGGGCCGGTGCGGCGGTGTGCCGTTCGGCGAGTGCGCCGTCGGGCGCCAGGGCACCGGTCTTCTCCACAGCCAGCCTCTCACATCGCAGGGTGGTTGCTGTAACAACGGGCTTGCACGGAAGGACGGTTGCTCGGGCCGGGGTGCCGGGCGCGAGCAACACAGTTGCCGATAGGAGAACTTGGAATCGATCGGGGCGTGCGTCCAGTGGTTGAAGTGGAACGTCAGGTAGGGCGCGAGGTGAGCAAGGCTTGCCGTGGCGTACGGCGTCAGCGAGCGGACCGGCGGGGCATACTTCCCGACGGGGGTGCCTCGGCGCTGCCC
Source organism: Streptomyces sp. NPDC056231 (assembly GCF_048270745.1). Taxonomy (NCBI): domain Bacteria; kingdom Bacillati; phylum Actinomycetota; class Actinomycetes; order Kitasatosporales; family Streptomycetaceae; genus Streptomyces; species Streptomyces sp. NPDC056231. The sequence goes on from NZ_JBLVKW010000011.1 coordinate 114,894, forward strand.
GAAACGCCGCACCTGAAGGAGGATCCATGCCGTGGTGGGCGCTCATCCCGGTCGTCTCGATGATCACCGGGCCCGCCGCTCTGTACATCATGACCCGTCGCAAGCGCCGGGTGGACGGCACCGACGAACGGTACGAGGAGCTCTCGCGCAAGTACACCGCGCTGCTTGAGGAGTCCACGTCCGGCGAACTGCCCGACGGCCGGGGGCGCTACGCGGAGAACCGCTGAGTCCGGGCACCGCACACAAGGAACGGGACACGCGCGCCGGCCGCCTCGCGCAGACTCCTTCTCATCGCTGGAGCGGGGCCGACCGGCTCAGTGTCCCCATGTCTCTCCCCGCCACCGCGGATGGCGCATCAGCATGGCTCATTCGGGGGTTCGTTGCCGGGTTCCGGCAATGTGCGCCAGGCGAGTGTGTCCGGCCGCGGGTAAGGCGGGTGGCCCGTCCGAGACGGCAGGGTTCAAAGCCTGACGGATGAGGAACGAGGCTGGGGGAACCACGATGCGCCGACTGCGTCGACTCCCCTCCGCACCGGAGCCGCTCCTGATGGCGCATCTGCGGACCACGGTGTGGGGACCCGCGGAGTTCGTCGGCCTGCCGCCGAGGTGGCTGGTCGTGGAGGGAGTGCTTGCCGGAACGCTCGGGGCCGGCGCGATCGTCGGCACCACGCTCGTCGGTGCCTGGACCGGGCAACCCTGGCTGGCCGACGGCAAGGCCGGTCTCGTCTGCGCGGTCCTGCTGGTCCTCTATCTCGTCCTGGTCGGGGCGGGACGGGCGCTGATCGGCATCGTGGCCCTGCTCGCCGTGTGCCTCGCGATCCATGCTCCCGAGGCGTCCGCGGGCATCGTGCTGGCGCACCGGGGAGTGGTACGGCCCTCGGTGGTCATGTCGGTCGAGGACGGCGGGGAGACGGCCGACGGGCACGGCCTCTACTTCTGCTCGGTATCGGACCGGCACGGCGTACCGGTCAAGGTCCGCATCCGGCGGGGCTGTCTGCGGACCACCCGTCCGGGAGACGCGCTCCTCCTCCTGTACGACCCGGAGGTGCGGGTGCCCCCGCGCAGCGCGGAGTCCGGCAGATCACTGACCGCGCCGCTTCGCGCTCTGGGTGCCTGGAGTGCCGCACTCGTCGGCGGATGTGTGATCGCGGTGGTGCGCTCCCTCCGTCTCTCGCACACCGCCGCTGCCCCGTCCACCACCTGGGTACGCGAGGCTTCCGGGCCGGACGAAGGACCGGCCCCTGCTGTCGCCCCTCAGCCATCACGGTGGCTGTCGGGGAGCCGGAGTTCGGGCTCGGGCCCGGGGTGACGGTGAGTGTCGCGACCGGGGGTCGTCCCGGGGGTGGTGCCGGACTCCCGCGATAGGTCGTCCGGCAGCCGCCTCACCGGGAAGGGCGCACCCGGGACTCCTGGTAGGGCCTGGTCAGATGGCACCCGAGAAGGTGTCGCACCGGGCCGAGGAGCCCGTGGTGTACCCGGTGGTGAACCAGTGCACCCGTTGCGGCGAGCTGCCGTGGGTCCACCCTTCCGGGTCGACACGGCCCTGGGCGCGTTCCTGGATGCGGTCGTCGCCGACGGCCGCCGCGGCGTCGAGGGCTTCGCGGATGTCGGCGTCGGTGAGGGGCTTCTCGTAGAAGCCGGTGATGACAGCGTTCTTCGCCCAGACCCCGGCATAGCAGTCGGCCTGCAGTTCCAGACGGACCGATGCGCTCTCGGCCCCCCCTGCGGTCCCGGCCGACACGGTTCATGGTGCCCAGCAGATTCTGCACATGGTGACCGTACTCATGGGCGATGACATAGGCCTGGGCGAACGGGCCGCCCTTGGCGCCGAACTTCTCCTCCAGCTCACTGAAGAACCCGAGGTCGAGATAGACACTGCGGTCGGCCGGGCAGTAGAACGGGCCCATGGCGGAGCTGCCTTGGCCGCATCCCGTGCTCCAGGTGCCGGAGACCAGGTTGGTTCGAGCCTTGGTGTACGACTGCTGGTGGTGCTCGGGGAAAGCGCCCTGCCAGTAGCTCTGGATCCTGTTGACCACGCCCACCACTCGGCACTTCTCCGACTGGTTGGCGTCACTGCCCTTCCGGCACTTCGCCTTCAGGTCCTCCCCCTGCTGTGGCGTGGCGGAGTGTGAGCCGGTGCCGCTGAGCAGACTTGCGGGATTGACGCCCAGGAGCAGCGCGACGATCAGGACGACGACGCCGATGGCGCCTCCGCCGATCGCGAACCCCCCTCCGGAAAAGCCACTGCCATGGTCTTCGACCTGGGAAGCATCAAGATCCACATCGTCGCGGAATTCCATCGGTCCTTCACGGGCAGTGGCTGCGCATCGCGGAGGGACGTGCCCTCTTCCACTCCTCAGAGATCGGCAGCGAACGCTGGGGACGCAACGGCGACGGTGCTCGGGCCGTCCGCGACCATATCGAGACCGCCCTCGACAACCTCGTCCTGCCCGAGGGCAGCAACCGTGTCGTCCTCGTCCTGGACAAGGAAGGCAGCCGCAGCATCTACCCGGCCCTCGACGACAATCCCTTCCGCACCGCGCCGCACCCCGGACGCGGCCTCGCCCACGACGGCATCGACGTCGCCACCGTACGCATCGCCTTCGGACACCATGCAGCGCGGCCGGCAACCGTCTACCGCGATGGTGTCGACAACCTCACCACCATGAACCCCACCTACCGGCGCACCCTCATCTTCGAGAAGCATCACCCCCACGAGACCGTGTGGATGCTCACGCAACAATCACGCCAGCAAGCCGGAAACTCGCCCATGCTGCGCGAGGGCAACAAACGAACCCGCGACGACTTCAGCACCCTCACCTACAACCCCATGAACAAGGACCTCCACGCCACCAGCCGCATCGAGCTCACCGTCCCCACGCCAGGCAGCTGGCGCCCCGGCGACCTCGTCGCGTTCATCGCCCGGCAATGCGACCACGCCGTCGCGTGGGATCACCGCACGCTACGTCCGGCCCCGCTCCACCTCGCCTACAAGACCGACCAGGACCATCCCAACTTCCGCAGCCACGATCCTGGTGCCGGCGAGGCCCAAGATGACGAAGACGACCTTTCATAGCCATGCACGGACAGGGCCAGCCGAGCTCACTCCCGCCGGACAAACTGCCGCAGGCAGACCTCCGCAGAAGTGGCTGCAACGGTGCACCACCAGCAGTCGGAAACCTGCTTGACGTTCCGCACTCGTAGATCACCGACACCGCTTACTGTCAGCGCCGGTCCAGCAGGAAGTCGAACACCGCCTGGCGGCCCCTGTCGTCGGCCGCCCTGCTCTGCACCGAGTGCGCCGCACCCGGCACCACCACGACCTGGGCCCGCGGCGTCAGCTCCTTCTGGTCGTAGAGCCATTCCAGCGGGGTCGACAGGTCCCGGTCACCGCCGAGCAGCAGGACCGGCACGCCCGGCAGCCTGCGGTGCTCCGGAGGCAGCGGCGGCACCGGCGTGCGCGGCCAGTGCAGACAGCTCAGCATCGAGCCGAGGCCGGTCGCCGTGGCGGCGTCGAAGGGGCCGTAGTCGGCCGGTGTCAGCTCCGCACCGGCCTTCTCCAGCGCCTCCCGGCGTCCGGCCGGCGGCGCGTCCGCCCTGCCCCAGGGGTAACGCCCGTCCAGGCACAGCGTGGAGGCGTGCAGCCCCTGGCTGAGCTCCTCGGCGCTCGCCGCGCTTCCCTCCCGCACACCCGCGATCAGGCCCCGCAGCAGCCCGGGGTCGCCGTTCGCCGCCTTGTGCAGCGCGTCGATCATCTCCGCGTAGTCGGGGTCCACGAACTCCCAGGTGGTCAGCGCGTCGATCACGTCGACGCCGTTGCCGTACCGGGCGACCACCTCGGCCAGGTCCGCCGCCGGGTCCGTGGTGCAGCCCGTCGCCCGGCAGGCAGCCGTCAGCACGCGCGGCGCGGCGCGCAGGGCGGCGCGGTCCATCGGGTCGTATCCGGTCTGCGGCACCACCGAGTCCAGGACCAGCCGGGCCACGTGCTGCGGGTGGGCCAGGGCATACCGTTCCGCGGTGTACGTGCCGTACGAGACGCCGTCGAGCGTCATCCTGCGCACGCCCAGGGCCCGGCGCAGCAGGTCCAGGTCCGCGACCGTGTCACCGGTGCCGTAGAAGCGGCGGTCGGGACCGATGGCCGCGGCGCAGTCCGTCACCGCCCGGGCCGTGGGCGGGGTCAGGTCGGACGAGCCCATCTCCTCCTGCAACTGCGGGCACCGCAAGGCGGCTTCGCCAGTGCCGCGCTGGTCGATCATGACGAGCCGGTAGTCCTTCAGGACCGGCGTCAGCCTCTGGCTCAGCCGCTCGACGAAGGGCACGCCCGGCTGCCCCGGACCGCCCGTGAGGAAGAGCAGGACGCCCTTCGGGGCCTTGGCGTTGTCCGCCATCGCGACCTTCAGGCCCAGCCGGCCCGGCACGCCGCCGCCGTGGTCGAGCGGGACGGTCAGCGTGGCGCAGGTGAAGCCCTTCAGGCCCGGGCAGGCCGCGGCGCCGGAGAGTCCCCCGCTCTCCCCGGCCGGCGCCGCGGCTGCCCGGTCCTGTGCCGCGGACGTGCACGTCCCCGACAGCATCAGCAGGCTGACGGCGGCCAGTAGGGCCGTCCCCAGCCTCGCGGGTCTCCCGCTCCCGCGCCCCCTCGGGACCTTCCGCATCCCCCGCCAACCCCGCATTCCCCGCACCCCCGTGTCGTCGGCCCGTGTCGTCGGCGTCCCCGGCGTCCCCCGTGTTTCCGGAATCCCCGTTTCCTCCGCATCCCGGTATCCGGCCTTCGGCGCCGCACCAGCCTGCGCCGAACAGGCCTGCCGGCGCGAGCTTCCGTGCGACGATTCGAGCACGTTCGAAGCAGAACAAGAGCAGAACGAGAGCAGAACCGAAGCGGAACGAGGCGGCGGCAGGGGGCGGGCCGTGATCGAACTCATCGTGGACGCCGGGGGGTTGGCCCGCACCCGGTTCGCCGTCTCGCCACTGCACGAGGTCGCGGCGACGCTGCTCCCGTGGGGCCTGCGCCCGACCACGGACACCGATCCGTGGGTCGCGCGCGCCCGGCGCGTGCTGCGCCGGGCACGGCTGCCCCTGCTGTCGGAACTGGCCCTGGACGGCGGCGGCTACGTGCCGGACTTCCTCAGCCCGCACCCCACCGGACCCTCGCCCACCGTCGAGGAGGAACTGGAACAGGTCCGGAACACGCCGCCCGACCGGGTCCTGTTCGAGCTGGAGGCGCTGCGCGACGGCCGCCCGCACAACGGCCTGGCCGGTGCGGAGGTGCCCCCGAAGGTGAGCCGGGCCATGGACCGCGGCGGCGGGTACGTCGCCCGGCAGGTCGCGGAGGAACTGGGGCGCTACTGGGACCTGGCCTTCGCCCCGTACTGGGAGGCCGCAGGGGCGGTCCTCGAAGCGGAGGTCGACCGCTGCGCCGGTGTGCTGGCCCGGCACGGCGCGGCCGCGCTCTTCAACTCCCTGCATCCCGGCATCGCGTGGTCCGAGGGCACGCTGCGCGTCGACAGCCGGTTCACCGTGGAACTGGCCGTGCCGCTGCTCATCGTGGTGCCGTCACTGGTGGTGCCGCAGCCGGCCGTGGCCGTGGACCCGGTGCGCGGTGGACGCAGGCCGCCCATGGTCGCCTGTCCCGTGCGCCACCGGGCCGCCGTTCCGCGGCCTCCGTCCGAAGAGTTGGCCAGACTGCTCGGTCCCACCCGCGCCGGACTGCTCACCGCGCTGGCGCGCCCGGCCTCCACCACCGAGCTGGCACGACATCACTTCCTCAGTCCCGCCACGGTCTCGTACCACCTGGGCGTACTGCACAAATCGGGTCTCGTCACTCGCGCCCGCTCCGGTCGCGCGGTGCTCTACCAGCGCACCCCGGCGGGTTCCCGGCTGGCGGGCACCCGATAGGCCCGGGCGCCGGCCGTCATGCGGGCACCGTGCGCCCTCGACTCCGGAAGTGGCTTGTTCCGCTCGGTCCGACGGCGCCGGCGCGAGTGCCGAAACCACGGGCGGCCCCGTGCCACGTCCGGGTGCCGCCTGCCGTACCTGCCGTTGTCACCAGCCGTTCCCGCCGTGTTGGCGGCAGGGGCCCAGCATGGGCGCTGCTCGAACACGCTTTTTACGTACAGACGGCAGGAGTTCGGACATGGGCCACGGCCACAGTCACGCCCACGGGCACCACCACCACGACCACGGGCACGGCACGGGCGGCGGGTCCCTGCCGCCGGCGCTCGACCTGGAGGTCCCCGACACCGAGTTGACGCCCGATCAGCTTTCCCGCCGGTCCATGCTGCGCCGCACCGGCCTGCTCGGTGCCGGACTGGCGGCAGGCAGCGTGCTCGCCGGCGCCGGACAGGCGGCCGCGTCCCAGGGCCAGGACCAGGGTCAGAACCAGAGCCAGCAGTCCGCGGAGTCCTCCCGCTCCGGGGGATACCTGTGGCTGGCCGGCGACCACCACATCCACACCCAGTACAGCTCCGACGGCAAGTACCGGGTCGTCGACCACGTGCGCCAGGCCAACGCGCACGGCCTGGACTGGATGGTCATCACCGACCACGGCAGCGAGCAGCACGCCAAGATCGGTGTGGAGAAGGTCAACCCGGACATCGTCGCCGCCCGCGGGCAGATCTCCGACACGCTGGTCTTCCAGGGCCTGGAGTGGAACATCCCGGCCGCCGAGCACGGCACCGTCTTCGTCCACCCCGGCTCGAACGAGGTCGCCGTGCTGAAGGAGTTCGAGAACTCCTTCGACGGGGCCGTGAAGAAGGCCACCGCCAACACCCCCGCCAACGAGGCGCTCGCCATCGCGGGTGTCAACTTCCTCGCCGAGCAGGTCCAGCGCCGCAAGGTCAAGGACGCCCTGTTCCTGGCCAACCACCCCGCCCGCAAGGGCATCGACTCCCCGCATGAGATCCGTGCCTGGCGCGACGCGCAGCCGACGATCGCCGTCGGCATGGAGGGCGCCCCGGGCCACCAGGCCGCCGGCCTGCGCGCGCCGGGCGGCCCCGGCTCGGGCCGGGGTTACTACGACGGCAGCCCCGGCGCCGACTCCTTCTCCGGCTACCCGCTGGAGAGCTACCGCACCTGGGGCGGCTTCGACTGGATGACCGCGACCGTGGGCGGTCTCTGGGACAGCCTGCTGGCCGAGGGCAAGCCCTGGTGGATCACCGCCAACTCCGACTCCCACAGCGTCTACGCCGACTCCTCCGTCCGCGGGCCGGGCAGCGACTTCAACGCCAACGGCCACTACGAGGACCCCGTCCACGGCGGCGCGCTGAACCTGGGCGACGGCGACTTCTGGCCCGGCCAGTACTCCCGCACCCACGTCGGTGCCGCCTCCTTCTCCTACCAGGCGGTCATGGAAGGCATCCGCGCCGGCCGCGTCTGGGTCGACCACGGCGGGCTGATCAGCGGCCTCAACGCCCAGCTGCGCTCCGGCGGCAAGGCCGTCACCCTCGGCGACGTGCTGCACGTGCGCCGCGGCAGCCAGGTCGACCTGGTCGTCGAGATCAGCCTCGCCAACGGCCCGAACTGGGCGCAGTTCGTGCCGAAGCTGGCCCGGGTCGACGTGATCCAGGGCGACGTCACCGGCCGGGTCTACGACAAGGATGCCTTCATCACCCCGGACACCAAGGTCGTGAAGTCCTTCGAGGTGGACAAGTCCACCGGCTCGGTGCGTCTGACGTACTCCCTCGGCCGCGTGGACAAGCCGGTGTACGTGCGGCTGCGCGGCACGGACGGCAACCGCACGGCGGTCGGTCTGCGCGGTGCCTCCGTGGACCCGGCCGGACCGGCGATGGACGTGGTCGGCGACGCCGACCCGTGGAAGGACCTGTGGTTCTACTCCAACCCGATGTGGGTCCTGCCCGCATGACCGGTACGCCCGGCGGACCCGGCGTCCCCACCGTGATCGGTGTGGACGCCGGGTCGGCGGACCTGCGCGGCGCCGACCACCTCGCCCAGGAGCTGGTGGCGCGGCTCGGCCTGCCGGACGCCACCGTCGCCTGCACGCACCCGGTCCGCAGCGGCGAGAGGCCGCACATCGCCGTCTCCCTGGCGCTGCCGGACGCGGACACCGCGGCCTCGGTGTGGCACCGGCTCGTCGCCCTCCTCGCGGTCCTCGCGGACGAGGACCGGCCGCCGTCCGGCGCGGCCTTCGGCGCGCTGCGGCACGGCCCGGCGCCGTACGCGGACGGCGCCGCCCTGGCCGCGGCCGAGCAGCAGACCCGCGAGCAGGGACGTGCCGTCGTCTACCCCGGTGTCCAGCGTCTCGTCGGCACGGTCCCGCTGAGCTTCCTCCTCCAGCACACCGCGATCGACCGGGTCACCGTCATCGGGGCGCCGTCCGGCCCCGGCAGCGGCCCGGGACCGGACACCTCGGTGACGACCCGCGATCACGTGCGCCCTCTGTGGCAGGACGGACAGCTCGTGCTGCCGCTCGTGCCCGCCGCGGGCGGCGTCCTCGCCCCCTTCGAGGTGCCCGACCCCACGCCCTGCTGCGCCGATCACGGCTGACGCCCGCCCCGGCCGGCGGCATGCCCCGGAAGAAGTCCTTCCGCCTCGCGGTCCCAGCAGGTCACAACGGGTTCGCGGGGCAGTAGGGTCCGATCCATCGAGCCCCGTGTCGTGGTCGAAGGAGGGGCAACCGTGGATCTCGAGGCGCTTCGTTCTTTCCTGGCCGTGGCCAAGCACCGCAGTATCTCCAAGGCAGCCGCCGGCTCGTACGTCACGCAGCCGACGATGAGCCAGCGGCTGCGGCGGCTGGAGGAGAGTCTCGGGTTCGCGCTGTAGGAGCGGGGGTGGAAGGGCGCGGTGCTGACCCCGCAGGGCGCGTACTTCCTGCCGTACGCCGCCCACCTCATCCGGGATCTGTCCAACGCCTCCGCGGTCCTGGGCAAAAAGGACCCGTCCCGGCCGCGGAGCTTCGCCGAGGTGGCCGGCCATCCGCACAAGGTCGTCTTCGGCGTGGACAACTGGCTGTCGGAGCGGTCCGTGCGGGCCGTGGTGAGCAGCGCGCTGGACGTGTACGGGGCGGACGAGTTCAGGGTGACCAGCCGGCCGGCCACGACGGTGATCGACCTGCTGGAACTCAACCAGCTGGACGCCGGGCTGTTCTACTCCACGGAAGCGGACCACCCGTTCCACACCGACGTCGTCGGCATCGAGGACATGGCGCTCGTCCATCCGCCGGGGACGGTTCTGGAGGAGGTCAGCGCCCCGGCCCTGAAGGAGCTGCTGTCCCGCTACCGGTTCGTGCTGTTCGACAATCCGGTGCTGACGCACCATGCGAGGATCACGACCACGCTGATCAAGACGTACGAGATCTCCCGCTTCCACGTGGTGGACGACTACCGGACCAGGCACGCGCTGATCCGGCTGGGGGAGTGCATCACCGTGGTTCCGGCCGGTGTCGTCCTCGGCGACCGGGGGCAGCGGGCGACGGACCTGCCCTCGGCCCGGCTGCCCGGACTGCTTCCGCAGATCAACGTCACGGTGGGGGTCAGCGACGCGGGCCGGGACCACGGGGTGACCGAGGCGTTCGCGGCGTCCGTCGCGCGGTTCCTCGACGAGGACCCGCCCGGCGCCCCGGACGGCGGTCTGCCCGGGACGGAGGACCCGCGCCGACGCGCGGGTCCTCCGCTTTTCGGGCAGGTCTTCAGCGCGTGGCGGGACCGGGTTCCGGCCGGACGCCCGCGGCCGTCGTGACGGCGGCGTCCTCGTCGCCGGTACGGCCGGTCTTCTTCGGCGCCGTCTCCTGGAGGAAGGACGCGGCCACCACGCACAGCAACAGTCCGCCGAGTGCCAGGTGGAGGACGGTGTGGATGCCGTGGTGCTGGGCCAGGTATCCGGCGACGGACGGGGCCACGCCGCCGCTGAAGATCTCCGCAACACCCATCACGGTGCCCGCCGCGGCGGCCATCAGGCCGGCGGGGACGGACTCCACGGTCACGGTTCCGGCGAGCAGGGCCAGACAGCCGTTGGCGCCGAAGGCGACGAAGAACAGCAGCAGGAACAGCAGCGGCACCACCGGTCCCTGCAGGATGAAGCCGACCAGCATGCACATCGCCATCAGCAGCGCGACGACGACCACGGGCTTGCGGCCGAACCTGTCGGACAGCCCCGGAATGACCAACTGGCCCACGAAGGCGCCGAACCCGATACCGGAGGCGATGACACCCATCTGGCTGGTCCCGATGTCCTGGTGGTCGACCAGGTAGCTCGGCACCATCGCGCTCAGCACGAAGATGCACGTCATCGCGCCGCACAGGGCGAGGATGGCCAGCCGGATGTTCCGGTAGCGGAAGACGTCCAGCCAGCGGGTCTTGTCCTCGGCGGTGGGAGCGACGGCGGATTCGAAGGCCGGCAGCTGGTGGGGCTCGCGAATGGTCCGGAAGACGAACCAGGCCAGGACCAGGCCGGGGATCAGCATGAGACCGAAGACCCAGTGCCCGCTCGGCAGGACCCGCAGCAGCTGGGTGGCGATGATCGGGCCGAGGCCGATGCCGAACAGGGCGAAGGTGCTCTGCTGCATGCCCATGTTCAGTCCGCGGCGCCCCGGCCGGGACGCCTCCGCCGTGGCGGCCACCGCGGTCGGGGTGAAGGCGCCTTCGGTGACGCCCATGATGATCCGCACCATCAGGAGGCTGACGAGCCCGCCGACGAGCCCCGTCAGCAGTGAGCAGACCGAGAAGAACACGATCGAGCCGACCAGGATCCTGCGCCGGCCCAGCCGGCCGGAGAGGCCGCCTATGAGAAGGGAGGAACATCCCCAGGCCAGACCGAGAACTCCGACGATGTTCCCAAGGTCCTGGTAGTCGAGCCCGAGTTCCTTCATCATCAAGGGGAACAGCGGGCTGATGATCCAGCGGTCGAAACCGACGAGGCCGAATCCGAGGGAGAGCAGCACGACCGCCGAGCGTTCGTAGCGGACGTCGTATTCTCTTGGTCTCATGCCACTCTCCCCTCGCGGTTCGCGCGGATTTCCGCGACCAGTTCCCCGGTGGCGAGCACCCGACCGAAGAATGTGCCGATGGTCTTCTCCGTGGCCGCCTGGGCCTCCTCGCTGAGCGCCCCGGTGGCGTCGCCGACGAAAGCCACCTTGAAGTCCCGCATGTACGCCCCCCGCGTGGTGGAGTCGCAGCAGACCTCGGTGAGGGTGCCGATGATGATCACGGTGTCCACCTCACGCAGGCCGGAGATGCTGGTCAGCACGTTCTCCAGTCGCGTGTTGTGGAACGCGTCGTAGCGGTGCTTGACGACGACGACGTCGTTAGCGTCACGAGCCCCTCAACGCCCGGCCACACTCACGTAGTCAACAGTGCGCCTGGCCAGCACAACCGAGCACCTGATGCCCCATCGGAACGAGCGTCAAATGAGCGTCACGAGCGTCATTTCAGCGTCAAGATATCGCCCGTAACGCTCACAGCGCGCATAATGCGCACGGACAAAAACCCAGGTCAGGAGCCCTGAGCGGCCGGTTCAAGGATCGCGACGCACTCCACATGGTGCGTCATCGAGAACAGGTGGACGACGCGGAAGGGAGTCTGCCCTGCGCCCGAGGTGGAGCGAAGCTCAGTAACCTGCTGACCGACGGGCGACTATCCGCACCACGCAGTTGGCGCGGCCGGACTTCCCCTCTACAGTGCCACCGAAGCGACTCATTAACCGAAGAAGCTCAACCGGACTTTACGGTTGGTATTGCTCCTGTTTGTATCGACCAGGCACACCGATTGCCACGTACCCAGTTCCAGTCGTCCGTCGATCACCGGCAATGTGGCGTGCGGTGCGATCAGGGCCGGCAGGACGTGGTCGCGGCCGTGGCCGGGGCTGCCGTGGCGGTGCTGGTAGCGGTTATCCGCGGGCAGGAGTGTGTGGAGGGTGGCGAGGAGGTCCTCCTCGCTGCCCGCCCCGGTTTCCAGGATGGCGATTCCGGCGGTGGCGTGGGGCACGAAAATGTTGAGCAGGCCGTCCCGGCCGACGGCGGCGCGGGTGAGAAACCGTACGCAGTCGTCCGTCAGGTCGGTGACCGTCTCGGCGCCACCGGTCGTGATGTGCAGAACGCTGGTGCTGAAGGCATCGGGCATGCCCCCATCTTCTCGCTCGTGGCGCGAGACGGCGCGTCCACGTTCCGAGATCGGCGGTGCCGGTCGCGGTGACCGGTGAACAACACCTCGTCCGGTATGGATACGTCAGGTGGCGTGGAGCACTGGCGCCGAGTAACCGTCCTCGCGGCCTGCCCGCAAGGTCTTCTCGAGAAGTGTGAACGACTTGGGTGTACCGCCCGGCTGCGGCTTGCCCGCCTTATGGCCAACGACCCGGTAGCCGTCGTCCAGGTAGTAGGCGTTCAGGCGTGCGTTGCCGGCCAGGCAGTCCAGACGTACGAACGTCCGCCCCGCGGTGGCCACGCGGTGTTCCGCGGCTTGCAGCAGCAGTCGCCCGGTCCCGGGCAGGGCGCTGCTGCGGTCCACCATCAGCCGGTGCACGTAGCCGGCCACCGGCGGCTGCAATCCCCAGGCCTCCTCGTCCTCCCACCACAACTCCCAGGCCCCGGCCACGCGGTCGTCGACCTCGGCGAGCCAGACTTCGCCGCCGCTCCCAATGATCCGGCGGAAGTGGTCCTCATCCAGTTCGCCGGGCTGCCACTGGCCGGTGATGCCCTGGGCGAGCATCCAGCGGGCGGCATCGTCACGCAGGCGAACGAGAGTGGCGAGGTCGGCATCCTCGGCGAGGCGGAAGGTCAGATCGTTCATCGCGCGATCCTCGCACGAACCTCCGTGAGCTCCCAGAGACGCTCGGCGCTTGTCGACCGTTCCGGCATCGCCGCTGCTGGGGGGCCTGCCATGAACGGGTGCCCGGCGTCCGCTCCGGTGGGCGCCGCTGCTGATAACCGGGGCCGCCGACCGGGAAGATCCCCGGGCTCGAATTAGTTGGTAGAAGCGTGAACAACTTTGGGGTCGGGGCAGCACGGAAAGTGGACGTGGTCGTGATCGGCGCCGGACAGGCTGGTCTGTCCGGCGCCTATCATCTGCGCCGCGCAGGTCTGGAGCCCGACCGCGACTTCGTCGTGCTCGACCACGCGCCCCGTCCGGGCGGCGCCTGGCAGTTCCGGTGGCCCTCACTGACGTACGGCAAGGTCCACGGCATGCATGCGCTGCCCGGCATGGAGCTCTCCGGCGCCGACGACAGCCGCCCGTCGTCCGAAGTGATCGGCGAGTACTTCGACGCGTACGAGCGCACCTTCGACCTGCGGGTCCACCGGCCCGTGGAAGTGAGTGCGGTGCGGGAGGGCGGCGGCGGGAGATTGCTTGTCGAGACCTCCGAGGGTGCGTATGCCACGCGCGCTCTGATCAATGCCACCGGCACCTGGGACCGGCCGTTCTGGCCGCGCTACCCGGGCCAGGAGACCTTCCGGGGGCGTCAGCTGCACACCGCGAACTATCCAGGGTCTCAGGAGTTCGCCGGGCGGCGGGTGGTCGTGGTCGGTGGCGGCGCCTCCGGCACTCAGCATCTGATGGAGATCGCCGAGGTGGCGGCGGAAACCTTCTGGGTGACGCGTCGGCCTCCGGTCTTCCGCGAGGGACCGTTCGGCGAGGAGCAGGGGCGGGCCGCCGTCGCCTTGGTGGAGGAGCGCGTACGGCGGGGGCTGCCGCCGCAGAGCGTGGTGAGTGTGACCGGGCTGCCGGTCACCGACGCCGTGCGGCGGGCCCGGGAAGAGGGAGTGCTCGACCGCCTGCCGATGTTCGACCGGATCACTCCGACCGGGGTGGCGTGGGACGACGGGCGGACGGTGGACGCCGATGTGATCCTCTGGGCGACCGGGTTCCGCGCCGCCATCGACCATCTCGCGCCGTTGCGGCTGCGCGAGCCCGGCGGCGGTATCCAGGTCGAAGGCACACAGGCCGTACGGGACCCGCGGGTCCATCTGGTCGGGTACGGGCCGTCGGCGAGCACCATCGGCGCCAATCGGGCAGGGCGAGCGGCGGTGCGTGCCATCAGGCACCTGCTGAAGGCCGGCACGGACGACGCCGTCGGCCGCGGGGGCGAGCACACCGCCGCTCTGGTGTGACATCGCCCTAGGACGACACGGCTCCGCACCGCGAGAACAGAACACGCGAACAGGGGATCGGATGTTCGCTGGAACGCGTGATCGCATGGCCGATCGTTGCTCAACTCGCCTGCGGCACCTGATGATTACAGGGCGCAAACAACGGGCTGCAGACCGCGACTGCGCTGTCCCGGAGATACACCATGTACGAGGAGATACACCTGATGAACGTCCTGACCAACCTGCTTGCCGGACTCGTCCACTTCGTGGGTTGGCTCGTCTGACCTCTGCTCCGCCCCGGCGCCGCCGCTCCCCGTCCCACGGGAGCGGCGGCGCCGTCGCACGTGCGGTCTCAGCATCGGCTCCCCGGCCCGGTGAACTCGGGCAGGGCAGCGAACTCGGTTACCACGGTGACCGTCTCCGCGATCGCGCCGAGGGTGCGGCGGACCCGGGTGACGAGGTGGTCGGGGAACTCGGCGTCCCACCGCTCCTGGTCGGCCGCGTGGACGGCCGCCCGCCCAGGACGTCAGGAGCGTAGAGGGTGGGGCCGGAAGTGCTGCGCCGGCCCCACCTTGGCCAGCGCCACCACTTCCCGCATCCCTGTCATTCCATGTTCGGCCGTCTGAGCCTTCACCACCGTGCTGCGCCCGGCGCGCGGCACGGTAGAGCTTCCTCAGCTTGTCACGGGGTCGAGTTGGGTGTCCCGGCGGACCAACGCGGCATAGCGGCCGTCCTGCTGGAGCAACTCCTCGTGGCTGCCGCGCTCGGCAGTCCGGCCGCCGTCGAGGACGACGATCTGGTCCGCGTCGCGAACGGTGGAGAGGCGATGAGCGATGGTGATCGTGGTGCGCCCTGCGGACAGTGCGTCGATCGCCTCCTGTACGGCGAATTCGGTACGGGTGTCGAGGGCGCTGGTCGCCTCGTCGAGGATCAGGACGGGCGGATCTCGCAGGATGGTGCGGGCGATGGCCAGCCGCTGTTTCTCGCCGCCGGAGAAGCGGTAGCCGCGCTCGCCGACCAGGGTGTCGTAGCCGTCAGGCAGCGAGGCTATGTGGTCGTGGATCTGTGCCGCGCGGGCAGCCGCCTCGATCTCGGCATCCGTCGCGTCCGGCTTGGCGAAGCGCAGGTTCTCGGCGACGGAGGCGTGGAAGAGGTACGTCTCCTGGGAAACCACACCGACGGCCCGGGCGAGCGTGTCGAAGTCCAGTTCGCGTACGTCGACGCCGTCGAGCGTGACCCGGCCGCCGGTGACGTCGTACAGCCGTGGCACCAGGTAGCTGAGCGTGGACTTGCCGGAACCGGTGGGCCCGACAACGGCGAGGCTGCCGCCGGCCGGCACGGTGACATCGACGCCGCTGAGGGTCGGGCCGCTCTTCTCGTCGTAACTGAAGTCCACGTCCTCGAAGCGGATCTCGCCGCGGATCTTCTCCAGTTGGACGGGTTCCTCGGGCTCGGTGATGTCCACCCTGAGGTCGAGATACTCGAAGATCCGCTGGAAGAGTGCGAGGGACGTCTGCATCTGCACCCCGGTGGAGAGCAGGCTCACCGCGGGCCGGAAGAGGCCCTGCTGGAGCGAGACGAAGGCGACGAGCGTGCCGATGGAGACAGCGGCTCCGCCGAACTGCAGGGCGAGTCCCGCGGCCCAGTAGATGACGGCGGGCATGGCGGCCATGACGATGCCGATCGTCGACATCCGCCACCGCCCGGCCATGCTGGAGCGCACTTCCAGGTCGACCAGGCGCTCGGACTCGTCGGCGAAGCCCTGGGTGAGGGAGTCCGCCCGGCCCATCGTCCGGCCGAGCAGGATGCCGCTCACGGAGAGGGACTCGGTGACCGTGGCCGCCATGGCGGCCATCTGCTTCTGGCGCTGGGTGGTGATCTTCTTGCGCTCGCGGCCGACCCGGCGGCTGATCCAGACGAAGACGGGCAGCAGGAGGAGCGAGACGAGAGTGAGCCGCCAGTCGAGCGCCAGCATGGCCACGACCGTGGCGATGACCGCCGTCAGGTTGGAGACCAGCGAGGTGGCGGTGGAGGTGACGGTGGCCTGCATGCCGCCGATGTCATTGGCGATACGGGACTGCACCTCGCCGGTGCGGGTCTTCGTGAAGAAGGCGAGGGGCATCCTCTGCAGCTGGGCGTAGACGGACGTGCGCAGGTCATGCATGACGCGCTGGCCGACGGTGGTGGAGATCAGGGTCTGCAGGACGCCGAAGACGCTGTTCATCACGGCGGTGAGAATCATGCCAAGGGCGAGCAGCGAGAGCAGTCCCGTCCGCCCCTGGGGAATGGCCGTGTCGAGGATCTCGCGGAGCAGGAACGGCGAGGCAACGGACACCAACGACGAGGCGCCGACGAGGAGTCCGACCAGCGCGAGCCGGCCGCGGTACGGATGGAAGAGGCGGAGGATGCGGCGCAGCTCGGTGGGTGGCCGCGCACCGTCCCTGGGCGGGGGTGTCCACGTGGGTTCGTCGGGTTTCATGGGCTCCTTCGGCAGGCGTGACGGAGGGAGACTGCCGCATGCGGCAGTCCGACCTTTGCGAGCATAGCTCATTGTTACCTATACTCACAATGAATGTCGTCCTGATATTGTTCCTCCATGGACTCCCCCGACTCCGACGGCCTGCTGGCCGAGCAACTGCTGCGGCTCACCCGCCGGCTCCAGCGCATCCAGAGCCGCCAGCTCGAGCCGATCGGCATCACGCCGGCCCAGTTCCGGCTGCTGCGCACGGTCGCCCACTACGACGGGCCGCCCCGGATGGCGGATCTCGCGCAGCGCCTGGATGTCGTGCCGCGCGCCGTGACCAGCCTGGTCGACGCGTTGGAGGCGAGCGGCCGGGTGCGCCGCGCCCCGGATCCGGACAGCCGCCGGGTGGTCCGGATCGAGATCACCGACGACGGCCGTGCCACGCTGCGCTCGCTGCGCGACGCGCGGAGGGCGGCCGCGGAGGAGATCCTGGCTCCCTTGACCGCCGATCAGCGCGAGGTGCTGGGCGGGCTGCTGTCCACCCTGGTCGCGGGAATGCCGGAGCGCCGCTGCTGAGGCTCCGCCTTCGGATGGTGCCGGGTGCCGGGGCGAGTCGGCGCAGCCCCGTGCCGGGCCGGTTCGCCGGGCGGCCTCGAGGCCTTGCACCGATCATGAGCGGTGTGAATCTTCGCTGTAGAAAGGTGGGAGTACTGCACCGACCCACCGAGGGGGCCATCGCCATGCCGCTGCTGGAACCGAAGCCGGAAGTTCTCCGCCCGGGTGCGGCACGCACCCCGTCCCCCGACCGGGTCCCCGACGTGCGGGCCACGGGCACGCCCGAGCCGCTGCGCGGCGAACTGACCGCGCTGCTCGGACCGGAGAAGGTGTTGTGGACCGTCTCCGACCTGGTGAAATACGCCTCCGACGCCAGCCCCTATCGGTTCGTCCCACAGGTCGTCGTCGTCCCGGAGGATATCGACGACATCTCGGCGATCCTGTCGTACGCACACGGCAAGGGCCGCGAAGTCGTCTTCCGGGCCGCGGGCACCAGTCTGAACGGCCAGGCGCAGGGAGAGGACATTCTGGTCGATGTCCGGCACCACTGGGCGGGCATCGAGGTGCTGGACGACGGTGCGCGGGCCCGGATTCGCCCCGGGACCACAGTCATGCGCGCCAATGCCACCCTCGCCCGGTACGGCAGGCTGCTGGGTCCCGACCCGGCCAGCGCCATCGCGTGCACGATCGGCGGGGTCGTTGCCAACAACGCCTCCGGAATGACCGCGGGCATCACCCGCAATTCGTACCGGACCGTCGCCTCGCTCACCTTCGTGCTGCCGAGCGGCACGGTCGTCGACACGGCCGATCCGGCGGCGGACGAACTGCTCGCCCACGCCGAACCACAGCTGTGCGAGGGGCTGCTGGCCCTGAAGACGGAGATCGAGGCGGACGCGGAGCTGACCGCCCGGATCCGAGCCAAGTACGAGATCAAGAACACCAACGGCTACCGGCTCGACGCGTTCCTGGACGGCTCTACCCCCGTACAGATCCTGCGCGGACTGATGGTCGGCTCTGAAGGCACCTTCGGTTTCATCTCCGAGGTCGTCTTCGACACGCTGCCGCTGGACCGGAAGGTCTCCAGCGCCCTGCTCTTCTTCCCCTCGCTGACCGCCGCCGCCGCTGCCGTGCCCCGCTTCAACGAAGCGGGGGCGATCGCCGTGGAGCTGATGGACGGCAACACGCTGCGGGCGTCGGTGAGCGTCCGGGGAGTGCCCGCGGACTGGGCCGAGCTGCCGAAGGAGACGGCGGCGCTGCTGGTGGAGTTCCGGGCTCCGGACGAACCGGGGCAGGAGGCGTACGAGCAGGCGGCGGCCGCGGTCGTCGAGGGGCTGGACCTGGTCGCGCCGGTCGCCTCGGTGACCAATGAGTTCACCCGCGAGTCCAAGGTCATCTCGGGTTACTGGAAGGCCCGGAAGGCGTTCGTCACCGCGGTCGGCGGCTCCCGCCCGTCCGGTACGACTCTGATCACCGAGGACTTCGCGGTCCCGCCGTCGCTGCTCGCCGACGCCTGCGAAGCCCTCCTCCGGCTCCAGGCGGAGCACGGTTTCGACGCCGCCGTCGCGGGCCATGCCGCACACGGCAATCTGCACTTCCTGCTCGCGTTCGATGCGGCGAAGCCGTCCGATGTCGACCGGTACGCCGCGTTCATGGACGACTTCTGCCGGCTGACCGTGGAGCGCTTCGACGGCTCGCTCAAGGCGGAGCATGCCACCGGTCGCAATATCGCGCCCTTCCTGGAACTGGAGTGGGGCCCGAAGGCGACCGAGCTGATGTGGCGTACGAAGCAGGTCATCGACCCCGACGGGGTGCTCGCGCCGCGGATCGTCCTCGACCGTGACCCGAAGGCCCATCTGCGCGGGCTGAAGACCATCCCCGAGGTCGAGCTGATCGCCGACCCGTGCATCGAGTGCGGGTTCTGCGAACCCACCTGTCCCAGTCACGACCTCACCACCAGCCCGCGTCAACGGATCGTGCTGCGACGGGAGATGATGCGACAGCCCGGCGGTTCGCCGGTGGAGACCGAGCTCCTCGACGCGTACGGGTACGACGCCGTTGACACCTGCGCCGGTGACTCCACCTGCAAACTCGCCTGCCCGGTCGGCATCGACACCGGCGCCATGATGAAGGACTTCCGCCACCAGCGGCACTCATCGCGCGAGGAACGGATCGCAGCACTCACCGCAAGGAACTTCAAGGCGGTGGAGACCTCGGCGCGGCTCGCGGTCGCCGCGGCCGACAAGATCGGCGATCGGCTGCTGGAAACCGTCACCGGCCTCGCCCGCAAGGCCGTACGCCCCGATCTGGTGCCCGAGTGGCTGCCCGAGATCCCCGGCGCGGCGCCCCGCAAGCTGCCCCGCACCTCGCGGGTCGGGGCGAGCGCCGTCTACTACCCGGCGTGCGTGAACCGCATCTTCGGCGGCCCGGAAGGCCACCGTGGCCCGTCGCTGCCGCAGGCCGTCGTCGCCGTCTCGGCCCGCGCCGGAAAGCCGGTATGGATCCCGGAGGACGTCGCGGGTACCTGCTGCTCGACGATCTGGCATTCCAAGGGATACGACGAGGGCAACGCCGTGATGGCCAACCGCATCGTGGAGGCCACCTGGGGCTGGACAGCCGGCGGAAGGCTTCCCCTGGTCGTCGACGCCTCGTCGTGCACGCTGGGTATCGCCCATGAGGTGGTGCCCTATCTCACCGAGGACAACCGGGAGTTGCACCGGGAGCTGACCATCGTCGACTCCCTCGTCTGGGCGGCCGACGAGCTGCTGCCGGAGCTGACGATCCTGCGGAAGACCGGCTCGGCGGTGCTGCACCCGACGTGCTCCATGCAGCATCTCGGCGACGTGGAGCAGTTGCGTACAGTCGCCGAGGCGTGTGCGGAGGAGGTCGTCGTACCGGACGACGCCGGGTGCTGCGCGTTCGCGGGCGACCGCGGGATGCTGCACAAAGAGCTGACCGCGTCGGCCACGGCGAAGGAGGCGGCCGAGGTCAACTCCCGTGAGTACGACGCCTATCTCTCCGCGAACCGGATGTGCGAGATCGGCATGGACCGGGCTACGGGGCGCGCGTACCACTCGGTCCTGATGGAACTGGAGCGGGCGACGCGCCCCTGACACGTCTCTCGCACGAGCGCGTACGCAACCGGCCAACCGGGTCCGGCCACATCCACCGGGCCCGGTGGGCGGCGTTCTCCGGACACTCGGTGAGCCGCGTACAAAAGTCCATGGTTTCGGTTTCGAGAGTCCAAGCCCTTGCCTTGCGTATCAGCAGTCTCAACTATCAAGGTCGTGACCGAGGTTCAAAGCAAAAGCCGCGCACGTCAGACCCCCCTCCTGGAGGATCGATGAACGACGCAGCACAGCAGAACCACGGTGTGGAGGACGGTGACGACGGCTCGATGAGCCGTCGTTCGGTCCTGTGGACGACCGCCGCCGGCGTGGCCGGTGCCGGGCTCGGACTGGGCGGTCTCGGCAGCGGCACCGCATCCGCCGCCACCCCCCTCATCCCCGATTCCGCCGCCGGTGGCCAGGCACAGACGGCCACGCCGCAGCGCCAGGGCGCCACCATGGTGGGAGTGCCGTTCGAAGGGCGTTCCACCGTCCGGGTCGGCCTGGTCGGCCTCGGCAACCGCGGCGGGAGCATGATCGATCTCTATCTCGCCGTCCCTGGAGTGCAGGTCGTCGCCGTGTGCGACCCGGTCAAGGAGAAGGCCCAGCGGGCCGCCGCGAAGGTGACCGCCGCGGGTCAGCCGGCGCCCGCCGTCTACACCAACGGCGAGGCCGACTACGAGAATCTCTGCAAGCGCGGGGACATCGACTTCATCCATGTGGCGACTCCCTGGGACTTCCACTTCGAGATGGCGAAGACCGCCATGCTCCACGGCAAGCATGTCGGGGTGGAGTGTCCGATCGCTCTCCAGCTCGATCAGCTCTGGGAGCTGGTCAATCTTTCCGAGCGCACCAGACGGCACTGCATGCAGTTGGAGAACTGCTGTTACGGGCGGAACGAGATGCGGGTGCTCCGCATGGCGCACGCCGGTCTCTTCGGCGACCTGCTGCACGGCGCGGGCGCGTACAACCACGATCTGCGCGGCCTGATGTTCGATCCGGACTACTACGAGGGTCCATGGCGCCGGCTGTGGCACACCCGGCTGCGCGGCGACCTCTACCCCAACCACGGGTTCGGTCCGGTCGCCAACTACATGGATCTCAACCGCGGGGACCGTGCGGTGAGCATCACCAGCGTCGGTTCGCCGTCCCTGGGACTCGCCGAGTACCGGAAGAAGCACATGCCGGCAGGTGACCCGAGCTGGAAGGAGACCTATATCGAGAGTGACCGCACGATCAGTCTCGTCCAGACCGCCAAGGGACGGGTCATCCGGCTGGAGCACGACGTGTCCACACCGCATCCGTACTCGCGGATCAACAGCCTCGGCGGCACGAAGGGGCTCTTCGAGGACTATCCGGCCCGCATCTATATCGAGCCCGACCACACCAACGACACCTGGGGCAGCTTCGGCGCGTACGCCGACTGGGACCACTGGCTGTGGAAGGAACACGCCAACCCGCCCGGCGGGCACGGCGGAATGGACTACCTGCTGGTGTTCCGGCTGATGCAGTGCATGCGTCTGGGGCTCGTTCCCGACTTCGATGTGTACGACGCGGCGACCTGGACGTCTCCCGTACCGCTCAGCCACCTCTCCATCAAGGCGAAGGGCGCGCCGCAGCAGATCCCGGACTTCACCCGCGGCGAGTGGAAGAACGCCCGCCCCGGCATGGACTCGGAGAAGCCCGCGAAGGCCTGACGGCCGGCACGACACTGCGGGGCCCGGCCGCAAGGGCCGGGCCCCGCAGTGCGACCTCCCGCGGTCCGCTCGGTGACCTTGGCGCGAAATACGCATTCCGCGGAGAAAACCCTTTGCTTCGACCGGAGCCCCCGGGTGAACCTTGCACGGTTTGAGTCAGTCACCGAACAACAACCGAACCTCAGAACCACGGGACGTCATGCACATTCGCGATCTTCCCTACTCGGATCCCGGCGATCCCGATGTCCGGTCAGGCCCACGCTTCCTGCTCTGGCTCGGCCGCAACCAGATCCGCGGACAGCTCAAGTCCACGGCCTGGGGCCTGCTGCACGAGTGCTCCGTCGCGGGGCTGCCGCTGGCCGTCGGCTTCGCCGTCCAGGCCGTCGTCGACCGTTCCGGCAGTCGGCTCGCGCTGGCCGGCGGGCTGATCGCCGTCCTCGGTGTGCTGATCGCGGCCGGCGACACCATGCTCCACCGGACCGCCGTCACCAACTGGATCACCGCCGCCGCCCGCGTCCAGCAGCTACTGGCCCGCAAGACCGCCGAACTCGGGTCCGCATTGACCCGCCGGGTCGCCGCGGGCGAGGTCGTCGCAGTGTCCACCGGCGACGTCGAGAAGATCGGCTGGTTCGTCGAGGCACTCTCCCGCTTCGCCGCTGCCGCCGTCGCTCTCGTGCTGATCTGTGTCGGACTCGTCCTCTATCTGCCGTCGCTGGGGGCGCTGGTGGCACTCGCTGTGCCGCTCCTGGCACTGGCCGTGCTGCCGCTGCTCCCCCGTGCCACCCGGCGCGCGGACCTTCAGCGCGAGAAGGCCGGAAAGGCCACCGAACTGGCGTCGGACACCGTGGCCGGTCTGCGGGTTCTGCGCGGGATCGGCGGCGAGGAGCTGTTCCTCGGCCGCTACCGGCGTGCCTCGCAGGAGGTCCGCAGGGCAGCCGTCCGCAGCGCGCAGATGTGGTCGCTGATCTCGGCGATCCAGGTCCTACTGCCGGGCGTGCTGCTCATCTCGCTGGTCGTGTACGGGGCGACGCTGGCCCGCGAGGACCGGATCGAGGTCGGCCAACTGGTCACGGTGTACAGCGCGGCGACGCTGATGCTGTTCCCGCTGCGGCGCTTCGAGGAGATCGCAATGGCGTACTCCTTCTCACGGCCGTCCGCCAAGCGGGCCGTGCGGGTGCTGTCGCTGCACCGCACCGCGGAGCCGTCGACCGTCGACGTGGTGCCTTCCGGTGATCTGTACGACCCGGTCACCGGGCTGATGGCCCCTGCGGGCAGATTCACCGCGGTGGTCTGCGGCGACCCGGACGAGGCCGGCCGACTGGCCGAACGGCTCGGCGGGCACGCCGAGCCGGCCGCGGAGCAGGACACGACGGATGATGCCCCCGAGGGCACGCCGTCGCCGGAGAAGTACCCGTCCGTCCTGCTCGGTGGCGTACCGCTGGACGAGCTGTCGCTGGCGGCTGCCAGGACCGCGGTGCTGGTCCAGGACAAGGACCCGGTGCTGCTCTCCGGGACACTCCGGGAGCTCCTGGACGTGCCGTCGTCCGGCCAGGTGACCGCTGAGCAGGCGCTGGCCGCCGCCCAGTGCGATGACGTGCTCGACGCGCTGGCACAGGCCTCGGTGACCAGGGACGGCAATCCGATGACGACCAGGATCACCGAGCGCGGCCGGTCGCTCTCCGGCGGCCAGCGGCAGCGGCTCGCCCTGGCCCGCTCCCTGGTCACCGATCCGGAAGCACTGGTTCTCGACGAGCCGACGTCCGCCGTCGACTCGCACACCGAGGCCCGGGTCGCCGCCGGCATCAAGGCGCTGCGCCAGGGTCGTACGACCGTCGCGTTCGCCTCGTCGCCGCTGCTGCTGGACCTCGCGGACCGGGTGGTGCTGGTGCACCGGGGCACCGTGACAGCAGTCGGTACGCACCGCGAACTGCTGCACACCGAACCGCGGTACCGGGAGGTCGTCACCCGGGAGACAGACGACGAGATCGCGGCACTGACCGCACCGGACGAGATCGACGGGGTCAGCGAAGTCAGCGGGATCAAGGCGATCGAACAGATCGAAGGAATTGAGGAGAGGGCATGATCGGCGTCGCACCACCGACGTACGACCCGGCCGCCCCGGAGTCGGCGACAACGCTGCCGGTCGGCACCCCCATCACGGTGCGCAGCTATGTACGGGACCTGATGCGGCGCCACCGCAAGCCGTTCGCCGTACTCATCTCGGTCAACGCCGTGGCGGTGATCGCCTCGATCGTCGGGCCGTATCTGCTGGGCGGACTGGTCGAGGACCTGTCGAACGGGGTCGCCGACCTCCATCTGGAGCGCACCGCCACGGTGTTCGGGCTCGCACTGCTCGTACAGACCGTGTTCACCCGGATGATGCGGCTGCGCAGCGCGATGCTCGGCGAGGAGATGCTGGCCGATCTGCGCGAGGACTTCCTCGTGCGGTCGGTCGCGCTGCCGCCGGGCGTGCTGGAGCGGGCCGGGACCGGTGATCTGCTCTCCAGGATCACCACCGACATCGATCGGCTGGCCAACGCGATGCGGGAGGCCGTGCCGCAGCTGGCGATCGGTGTGGTGTGGGCGGGGCTGCTGCTCGGTGCCCTCACCGTGACCGCTCCCCCGCTGGCACTCTCCGTCCTGATCGCGCTGCCGGTGCTGATCCTCGGGTGCCGCTGGTACTTCCGCCGGGCGCCGTCCGCGTACCGCTCGGAGGCCGCCGGATACGCGGCGGTCGCCGCGATGCTGGCGGAGACCGTGGACGCCGGACGGACGGTGGAGGCGCACCGTCTCGGCGCGCGCCGGGTGGCGCTGTCGGACCGGCGGATCAAGGAGTGGACGGCATGGGAGCGGTACACGCTGTTTCTGCGTTCGGTGCTCTTCCCCGTCATCAATGTCACGTACGTGACGATCCTCGGCGCGGTGCTGATGCTCGGCGGCTGGTTCGTCATCGAGGGATGGCTCACCGTCGGACAGCTGACGACGGGTGCGCTGCTGGCACAGATGATGGTCGACCCGATCGGTCTGATCCTTCGCTGGTACGACGAGTTGCAGGTCGCGCAGGTCTCGCTGGCCCGGCTGGTCGGCGTGCGGGACATCGAACCGGACGCGGGCGACAAGGAGGTCGCCCCGGACGGCCGGGACGTCCGGGCGGACGATGTGCGCTTCGGCTACCGCGCCGGGGTCGACGTGCTGCACAAGGTGTCCCTCGACGTCGCCCCGGGCACGCGCCTCGCGCTGGTCGGTCCGTCCGGTGCGGGCAAGTCCACGCTCGGCCGGCTGCTGGCCGGGATCTACGCCCCGCGCAGCGGTGAAGTCACCCTGGGGGGTGCGCAGTTGTCACAGATGACAGCGGAGCAGGTGCGTACGCATGTGGCGCTGGTCAACCAGGAGCACCATGTGTTCGTCGGTTCGCTCCGCGACAACCTGCTGCTGGCCCGTGACGGCGCGCAGGACGCGGAGCTGTGGGCGTCGCTCGCCGCGGTCGACGCGGACGGCTGGGCGAAGGCGCTGGGCGAGGGTCTCGACACCGAGGTCGGTTCGGGCGGTCTGTCCCTGACCCCGGCGCAGGCGCAGCAGATCGCCCTGGCCCGGCTGGTGCTGGCCGATCCGCACACGCTGGTGCTGGACGAGGCGACCTCGCTGCTGGACCCGCGGGCGGCCCGGCATCTGGAGCGCTCGCTGGCGCGGGTGCTCGACGGCCGAACGGTCGTGGCGATCGCGCACCGGCTGCACACCGCGCACGACGCGGATGTCATCGCGGTGGTCGAGAGCGGCAGGATCAGCGAACTGGGCAGCCATGACGAGCTGGTTGCGGCGGACGGCGCGTATGCGGCGCTGTGGCGGTCCTGGCACGGCTGAGCGGCGAAGGCGGAGGTGGTGCGCGGACCGTCACCGGTTCGCGCACAGCCACGCGTCCAGAGCGGCGAAGCCCACGCCGGTGGGCCCCAGCGCGCGGTCGACACGATGGAGGACAGCCGGCCCGGGAGATCGTTCTCGCGCACCGTCTGGTGCCACGTGAATCGGCCTGATCCCCCGGCGGCCGGGTGAGGTGCTCAGATGTAGTTGAGGGCGGCCGCCCCGCCCACTCCCCCGAGCACCATGAACGCGGGCATGAGCACCTTCAGCTCCACCCAGCTGCCTGCGCGGAACCGCATGCCCTTCGGCGGCCCGATCGGGTACCAGCGCTTGCGGCCCAGCGGTATCGGCCACAGGATCGGGCAGCCGGAGACGGTCAGCGCGTCGCCGATGTCATGGACGAGTGCGCCGAGGACGATCGGCAGCCCGAGCCAGAGATACTCCTGGCCGGGGGCGCTGAAGAGCCAGTCCGAGCCGTTGCCAGGCTTGTCGAGGACACCGGCCAGTATCCAGGCGCTGGTCGCGCCGAGCAGCCACACCAGGACGTCGCTGGACATCCGGGCAGCCCGCCACAGCAGTCCTTCGACGGCGAGCACGAGGTGGACGAAGAGGATGGCGAGGACCGCCCACCGGCCGCCGGTAATCGCTGCGGCGGAGGCCCCGGCGCCGATCAGCACCGCCCAGAGCCAGGTGTGCGTCAGAGTCCGGTGACCGCCGTTGCGGCGCGGGTCGCCGGAGCCCCTGGTCGCCTTGTAGACGGCGTGCGAGAGCTTGTCGACGATCTCGCAGAGTCCGCGGGAGACCGGTCCGAAGGCGCGCGAGATGGTCGCGGACTTGTGGTCGAGGTCCGGGGCGAGCGCGGCACCCGCGGTGATCAGTGCTCCGACGACCAGGACGGGCCACGGCATCGTATGGCCCGCGGCTGCCGCCGCCGCGCCCACCCCCAGCCAGGCCGCCGCCCCGGACAGCGAGTGTGCCGGTCCCATCATGGTTCTTCCGCCCCCAAAATTTGTCCGGCCGCCATCGCCGTTGCGATGCGGCCGAGTTGAGTGGGCAGCGTATCGTCCGTGATCTTCGTACGGTCGTCCGGTTCCCTCATCCGGGCGGAAGCCAGGCAAGATGGGGGCGTGACCCTTATCGATCAGCTGCCCCCGACCGACGACCCGGACGCCCTCTTCGAGGCCTTCTCGTCATGGACCGAGACCCAGGGCATCACCCTCTACCCTGCCCAGGAGGAGGCGCTGATCGAGGTGGTCTCCGGGGCGAACGTGATCCTTTCCACCCCCACGGGCTCCGGAAAGAGCCTGGTCGCGGCGGGTGCGCACTTCACTGCTCTGGCCCAGGACAAGGTCACGTTCTACACCGCCCCGATCAAGGCGCTGGTCTCGGAGAAGTTCTTCGACCTGTGCAAACTGTTCGGTACGGAGAACGTCGGCATGCTCACCGGCGACGCCTCCGTCAACGCGGACGCCCCGGTGATCTGCTGCACCGCCGAGGTGCTGGCCTCCATCGCGCTGCGCGACGGGAAGTATGCCGACATCGGCCAGGTCGTGATGGACGAGTTCCACTTCTATGCGGAGCCGGACCGCGGCTGGGCCTGGCAGATCCCGCTCCTGGAGCTGCCGCAGGCCCAGTTCATCCTGATGTCGGCGACGCTCGGTGACGTCAGGATGTTCGAGGAGGACCTGACCCGGCGCACCGGCCGTCCCACCTCCGTGGTGCGCTCGGCGACCAGGCCGGTCCCGCTCAGTTACGAGTACCGGCTGACCCCGATCACCGAGACGCTCACCGAACTCCTGGACACCCGGCAGTCGCCCGTCTACATCGTGCACTTCACACAGGCGGCGGCCGTCGAGCGGGCGCAGTCGCTGATGAGCATCAACATGTGCACCAAGGAGGAGAAGGAGAAGATCGCCGATCTGATCGGCAACTTCCGCTTCACCACGAAGTTCGGCCAGAACCTCTCCCGCTATGTGCGTCACGGCATCGGGGTGCATCACGCGGGCATGCTCCCGAAGTACCGCCGCCTGGTGGAGAAGCTCGCCCAGGCGGGTCTGCTGAAGGTGATCTGCGGTACGGACACGCTCGGCGTCGGCGTCAACGTCCCCATCCGTACGGTGCTGTTCACGGCGCTCACCAAGTACGACGGCACCCGGGTCCGTACGCTGCGCGCCCGTGAGTTCCACCAGATCGCCGGCCGCGCGGGCCGGGCCGGCTTCGACACGGCGGGCTTCGTCGTCGCGCAGGCGCCCGAGCATGTCATCGAGAACGAGAAGGCCGTCAAGAAGGCGGGCGACGACCCGAAGAAGAAGCGCAAGGTGGTCCGCAAGAAGGCCCCCGAGGGCTTCGTCGCCTGGTCGGAGGCCACGTTCGACAAGCTGATCCAGTCCGACCCGGAGCCGCTGACCTCCCGCTTCCGGGTCACGCACACGATGCTGCTGTCCGTGATCGCGCGCCCCGGCAATGCCTTCGAGGCGATGCGGCGTCTGCTGGAGGACAACCACGAGCCGCGCAGGGCGCAGCTGCGCCACATCCGCCGGGCCATCGCGATCTACCGCTCACTGCTGGACGGCGGCGTCGTGGAACAGCTCGCCGAGCCGGACGCGGAGGGCCGCATCGTACGGCTCACCGTCGATCTCCAGCAGGACTTCGCGCTCAATCAGCCGCTGTCCACGTTCGCGCTGGCCTCCTTCGACCTGCTGGACGCCGAATCGCCGTCGTACGCCCTGGACATGGTCTCCGTCGTCGAGTCGACACTCGACGACCCGCGGCAGATCCTCGCCGCCCAGCAGAACAAGGCGCGCGGCGAAGCGGTCGGCCAGATGAAGGCGGACGGAGTCGAGTACGAGGAGCGGATGGAACGGCTCCAGGACGTCACGTACCCGAAGCCGCTGAGCGAGCTGCTGTGGCATGCGTACGACGTGTACCGCAAGAGCCACCCGTGGGTGGGTGACCACCCCGTCTCGCCGAAGTCCGTGATCCGGGACATGTACGAACGGGCCATGACCTTCACGGAGTTCACCTCCAACTACGAGCTGGCCCGCACCGAGGGCATCGTGCTGCGGTATCTGGCAAGCGCGTACAAGGCGCTTGAGCACACCATCCCGGACGACCTGAAGTCCGAGGACCTGGAGGATCTGACCGCCTGGCTCGGCGAGATGGTCCGTCAGGTGGACTCCAGTCTCCTCGACGAGTGGGAGCAGCTCGCCAACCCGGAGGTGGAGACGGCCGAGCAGGCGCAGGAGCGGGCGGACGAGGTCAAGCCGGTCACCGCCAACGCCCGCGCCTTCCGGGTGCTGGTACGCAACGCGATGTTCCGCCGGGTGGAGCTGGCCGCGCTGGACAAGGTCGCCGAGCTCGGCGAGCTGGACGGCGAGGCGGGCTGGGACGAGGACGCGTGGGGCGAGGCGATGGACGCCTACTGGGACGAGTACGAGGATCTGGGCACCGGCCCGGACGCCCGCGGTCCGAAGCTGCTGAAGATCGACGAGGACGCCGCGCACGGCCTGTGGCGGGTACGGCAGACGTTCGCCGACCCGAACGGCGACCACGACTGGGGCATCAGCGCGGAGGTCGATCTGGCGGCCTCCGACGAAGAGGGCCGGGCGGTCGTCCGGGTCACCTCGGTCGGCCAGCTGTGAGCGTGACCGCCGTGACGACGGCACCCTTGCGAGAGTGGAGACGAACCGCATGACGAACCCCGCCGAGCGCCTGGTCGACCTGCTCGACCTGGAGCGGATCGAGGTCAACATCTTCCGGGGACGCAGCCCCGAGGAGTCGCTGCAGCGGGTCTTCGGCGGCCAGGTCGCCGGGCAGGCACTGGTGGCGGCCGGCCGGACCACCGACGGGGACCGGCCGGTCCACTCGCTGCACGCGTACTTCCTGCGGCCGGGCCGCCCCGGCGTGCCGATCGTCTACGAGGTCGAGCGGGTGCGGGACGGGCGGTCGTTCACCACGCGCCGGGTCACCGCCGTGCAGCAGGGCCGGACGATCTTCAATCTGACGGCGTCCTTCCACCGGCCGGAGGAGGCGGGCTTCGAGCACCAGTTGCCGCCCGCCCGGACCGTTCCGGACCCCGAGCAGCTGCCCACCGTCGCCGATGAAGTGCGCGAGCATCTCGGGGTGCTGCCGGACGCGCTGGAGCGGATGGCCAGACGCCAGCCGTTCGACATCCGGTACGTGGACCGGCTGCGCTGGACACTGGAGGAGATCAAGGACGCGGACCCGCGCAGCGCGGTCTGGATGCGTGCGGTCGGCCCGCTGGGCGACGATCCGCTCGTGCACACCTGCGCGCTGACGTATGCGAGCGACATGACGCTCCTCGACGCGGTCCGTATCCCGGTGGAACCCCTGTGGGGGCCGCGCGGTTTCGACACGGCGTCGCTGGACCACGCGATGTGGTTCCACCGTCCGTTCCGGGCCGACGAATGGTTCCTGTACGACCAGGAGTCGCCGATCGCGACGGGCGGGCGGGGACTGGCACGCGGCCGGATCTACGACCGGGGCGGCAATCTGCTGGTGTCCGTGGTGCAGGAGGGCTTGTTCCGCCGGCTGGGCGCGTAGCCCTGCTCCTTCTCCCAACCCCATGTGCTGGTGGGTCTTACGTCCCGGGCAGGGGGTCCTGTTCGACCTCGTGGCGGCGGGTGCGGATCTCCGGCGCAGCAGGGTGCAGTTTGGCGTCGCAGGCGGGGCCGAGCCCGGTGCGCCGTGACTCCCTGCCGGTGAGCGGGCGACCGCACAGGCGGCAGCGGACCGGACGGCGGCCGGTAGCCCGGTCGGGTTCGGCCGGGGCCTCGATGTCGGATCCGGGAAACGGCTCAGGATTCTCCACGGACCGATCTTCTCAAGTCGACGGTCTACCCTGCGACTTCCGAACAGGGCGCAAGGGAGGAGTTCGCGGATGAGCGGCGTGCTGGCCATGGAACCGGTCCCGCGGGACAAGAAGGGCGCGGCACCGGGCGGCCAAGATCCCGTCGGGCATGTCATCACGTACGCGGACGCGCTCGGCGACCCGGCCCGGAACGTCGCCTACGTGGAGCGCGAACTGCCGCCGCGCACCAGAAATGCCGACGACGGGAAGACCATGACCATCTTCAGGGACCGTGACGTGCCCTTCACAGGCCAGTGCGGCCGGACGGGTCCGGCTCCGGCGGGGTGCCGTCGCCGAACGGGCGGCCGCCGAGCTGCTCACGGTGGTGCGGTGTCCCCCAACCGGAGAGATCGGGTCCCAGGGGCACGATGCCGGTGGGGTTGATGCCTGTGTGGACCCGGTAGTAGTGCTGCTTGATGTGGTCGAAATCGACCGTGTCTCCGAATCCAGGGGTCTGAAACAGGTCCCTGGCGTAGGCCCACAGCACCGGGAACTCGGTCAGTTTCGAGCGGTTGCACTTGAAGTGCCCGTGGTAGACGGCGTCGAAGCGGACGAGCGTGGTGAACAGCCGGATGTCCGCCTCCGTGAGAGTGTCCCCGACCAGATAGCGCCGGTCCGCCAGGCGTTCGGAGACCAGGTCGAGCCGGCGGAACAGCGCGCGGTACGCCGCCTCGTACTCGTCCTGTCCACAGG
Organism: Streptomyces sp. NPDC056231; assembly: GCF_048270745.1. Classification (NCBI taxonomy): domain Bacteria; kingdom Bacillati; phylum Actinomycetota; class Actinomycetes; order Kitasatosporales; family Streptomycetaceae; genus Streptomyces; species Streptomyces sp. NPDC056231. The sequence continues at coordinate 146,163 of NZ_JBLVKW010000011.1, forward strand.
CGAATCCGGCCCGGTAGACGCCGTTGTTGACATCGCGGTAGATACCGTCCATGACCTCGTCGATCTCGTCCCGCAGCCGTTCGGGGTAGAGATCGGGGGCCCTGGGCCGGTGCAGCGCGGTCCACTCGGTCGCGAAGTCCAGGGTGATCTGCTGGAAGTCGTTGGTGACGAGCTTCCCGCTCGGTACGTCCACGATCGCGGGCACGCTGACGCCACCGGGGTAGCCGCGTTCGCGCGCGTCGTACGCCTCGCTCAGGTACGCGATGCCGAGCACCGGGTCCCGGCCGCCTTCGTCCAGGGTGAAGCGCCAGCTGCGGTCGTCCTGGATCGGGTCGGCGACAGCGAGCGACAGGGCGTCTTCCAGGCCCAGGAGCCGCCGGGAGACAAGTGACCGGCTCGCCCAGGGGCAGGCGCGGCTGACGACCAGCCGGTAGCGGCCCGCCTCGACCGGCCAGCCGTCCCTCCCGTCGGCCGTGATCCTGTCGGCGAAGTGGCTCCTGGACCGTTTGAAGGTCGTGCGTCCGTACGCTGCGTTGCCGTGCGGCTCACTGCCGGTCGGGTTGCTCATGGTGGTCTCCCTTCCGGTCGGACGGACCGGGGTCGGACACGTCGTCCGCATGTCTTCTGCCCCGCCGGGAGGCCACCACATCGGCCAGTGCCACCATGAGTGCCCCCATGACGAAGGCGATGGAGACGACGAGCCCGAGGTCGAACGCGGTGGTCCAGCCCTCGGAGGCCAACTGGGCGAAGAAGACCGAGCCGACTGCGGCGATCCCGATCGCGGAGCCGACGCGCTGCCCGGTCTGGAGCGTGCCGCCGGCGCTCCCGCCGCCGACCACCGGCACCTGGGACAGAGTCAGGGTCAGGTTCGGAGCGATGACAAGGCCGCTGCCCACACCCGCCAGGAGCAACGGGGCCGCCATTGCCCAGGCGACACCGCGGCCCGGGACGGCGTGCACAGCGAACACGGAGGCCCCGAGTCCGACGACCACCATGGACAGCCCCACAACGACCAGCGGTCGGCCGTAACGGTGGACCATCCGGCCACCTGGTCCCGCGGCGGCCGCCGCCCCCAGAGCGAACGGTGTGATGGCCAGTCCGGCCTGGAGGGCGGTGTAGTGCAGGCCGGCCTGCAGATAGAGCGTGCTGATGAAGAAGATCGAGGTGAATCCGGCGAAGTACAGCAGGCTCAACAGGCAGCCCAGCCAGTAGGAGTGCAGCCGGAACAGCGACAGGTCGAGGACCGGCGCGGTGCCGCGTCTGCCGCACCGGGACTCCCAGCCGACGAAGGCGGCGAGCAGAGCCGCGGCCACGGCCAGCAGCAGCCACTTCTCGTTGCCGGGCCACTGCTGTTCCTGGACGAGGGGCAGCAGCAGGGCCAGCACGCCCGCGCCGAGAAGGAGGACACCGACGGGGTCCAGGTCGCGCGGCCGTACGCGGCCGGCCGACGGGGTGTCCGGCAGGAGGCGCCGGGCGAGCAGGAAGCAGACGACGCCGAGCGGCAGATTGACGTAGAACACCCAGCGCCAGCCCTCGGCCGGTCCGGCCGCCTGGATCAGCAGCCCGCCCAGCAGAGGGCCGACGGCGGTCGAGACAGCGACCACCGTGCTGAACATGCCGAAGGCGCGGCCCCGCTCCCGGCCGGAGAACATCTGCTGGATCAACGCGGAGATCTGCGGCGAGATCAAAGCTCCACCGAGGCCCTGAATCACTCGGGCGACCACCAGCCAGAAACTGGTCTGGGCGACTCCACAGGCTGCCGACGCCAGCGTGAACACGGCCAGTCCCGCCAGGAACACCACACGGCGCCCCCGGGCGTCGCCGAGCCGTCCGGCGGGGATGAGAAGGAGTCCGAAGGCGAGGGAGTAGCCGGAGAGAACCCATTGCAGATCGGATTCCGGGCTCCGCAGGCCGTTCCGGATGGACGGCAGTGCGACGTTGACGATGGACACGTCCAATAGCGTCATGAATCCCGCCACCAGGCACACTCCAAGTGCCTGCCAGCGGCGGGGGTCGGGCGCCGGGGCCGCCCAGCTCCCCGCCGCACCTTCGATGGACGTTGCGCTCTCCGGCATGATTCGCACCTTAGGCGGCCCGTCCGGTTTCCTCATGTCCAACAGGGCCAACTGCCGTAAACGTCGCCGGCCCGGAGAAGGTGCCGGCCTGCCGGGCACGCCCGTGTCAGGCCGTCTGCCCCTCGCCCGCCTCTCGGTGCATGCCCGTGCACAGCGCCCAGACGATGAAGATGTTGACGGCGACCAGCGTCAGGGCCCAGAGGGGGTAGTACGGCACCCACAGGAAGTTGGCGATCGCGCCGAGGCCTGCGACGAAGACACCGAAGTAGCGCGCCCACAGGGCTCCAGTCAGCACGGCGCAGCCGGCGAGGACGATGACGATGCCGAGAACGAGGTGAACCCAGCCCCAGCCCGACAGGCTGAACTCGAACACGTAGTGGCGCGTCGCGAGGAACAGGTCGTCCTTGGCGATGGCCGCGACCCCCTCGAGGATCGCCATCGTTCCGCCGAAGATCATCAGGGCTGCTGCCAGGACGGTGATATCGGATGTCGGCGCGTGCGTGGGGCTCGGCCTGGCGCGGCCCGCTTTGGGTCCGATGGTCTCACTGGCCATATCGGCCTCCTCGGGTGGCTGTGCCGTCGGTCCGGCCGAGCAGGCCGCACCGGGCGTGATCCCCCGTCCCAGCGTGACACGGCGGCTCCCCGTCGGCACTCCGGCCAACGGCACCCAGCTCCCGGGCGGTGACCGTGGAGCACCCGGCGGGCGGCCGGGACCTGCTGCTGGGTCCGAACGGCCGGGCGGTCGGCTTCGTGCCGATGAACCTGCGGGCGTAAGAATGGCGTCGGAAGCGACCTTAAAAGGAGACCCTCATGACGCTGTACGACATTCCCCTCCACACGCTCACCGGCGAGCCGACCACCCTCGGCGCCTACCGCGGCCAGGCGGTCCTGTTGGTGAACGTCGCCTCCAAGTGCGGGCTCACCCCGCAGTACGCGGGCCTGGAGCGGCTGCAGAAGGAGTACGGGGACCGGGGCTTCACCGTGCTCGGTGTTCCGTGCAACCAGTTCGCGGGCCAGGAGCCGGGCAGCGCGGAGGAGATCCAGACGTTCTGCTCGACGACGTACGGAGTCAGCTTCCCGCTCCTGCAGAAGGTCGACGTCAACGGTGACGGGCGGCACCCGCTGTATGCGGAGCTGACTCGGCTCGCGGACGCGGACGGCGAGGCGGGTGACGTGCAGTGGAACTTCGAGAAGTTCCTGATCTCCCCGTCCGGCGAGCCCGTGGCCCGTATCCGCCCGCGCACGGAACCGGAGGCGCCGGAGCTCGTGGCGGCGATCGAGGCCCTGCTGCCCGCCTGACGGATGCGCATCGCCGGGCGGGCCGAACGTCGCAGCCGGCCCGCCCGGCCGAGCAGCCACCCCGCCCGCCGAATGTCCGGCCCGCCCGGCGATTGATGACAGAGGCTGGGCAGGAGGCACCGTGATCGAGCGCGGCGCCCCCGGCCCGCCCTAGCGGATCGGCATGCCCGACAGGGTGCGCGCGATCACCAGCCGCTGAATCTCGCTCGTACCCTCGAAGATCGTGTAGATGGCAGCGTCCCGGTGCATCCGCTCCACCGGGTATTCACGGGTGAAGCCGTTGCCGCCGAGGATCTGGATCGCCTGTGCGGTGACCTTCTTCGCCGTTTCGCTCGCGTACAGCTTGGACATGGAGCCCTCGGCCGACTCGAACGGCTTCCCGGTGGTCGCCATCCAGGACGCCCGCCAGACGAGCAGCCTGGCCGCGTCGATCTGTGTCCGCATGTCCGCGAGCTGGAACGCGACGCCCTGGTTGTCGATGATCGGACGGCCGAACTGGGTCCGGGTCCTCGCGTAGTCCAGCGCCACCTCGTACGCGGCGCGGGCGGTGCCGACCGCCATCGCGCCGACCGCCGGGCGGGACGCCTCGAACGTGGCCATCGCCGCGTTCTTCACGCGCTCGCCACCGGACTGGGCACGCTCGCGGGCCCGCGCCAGGCGCTGGTCCAGCTTCTCCTTGCCGCCGAGCAGGCAGTGGCCAGGGACACGGACGTCCTCCAGAACGACCTCTGCCGTGTGCGAGGCCCGGATGCCGTGCTTCTTGAACTTCTGGCCCTGCGAGAGCCCGGGGGTGTCCGGCGGCACGATGAAGGAAGCGTGGCCCTTGGAGCCGAGCTCCGAGTCGACCACGGCGACGACGACGTGGACATTGGCGATGCCGCCGTTGGTCGCCCAGGTCTTGGTGCCGTTCAGCACCCACTCGTCCTTGGCCTGGTCGTACACCGCGCGGGTCCGCATCGAGGCGACGTCGGAGCCTGCGTCCGGCTCCGAGGAACAGAAGGCTGCGACCTTCACATCGTTCGCATCACCGTACATCTGCGGGATCCAGGTGCCGATCTGCTCCTCGGTGCCGTTGGCGAGGACGCCGACAGCCGCCAGGCCCGTACCCACGATCGACAGGGCGATGCCCGCGTCGCCCCAGAACAGCTCCTCCATGGCCATCGGGATGCCGAGCCCCGTCGGGTCGAAGAATTGCTGGGCGTAGAAGTCGAGGGAGTAGATGCCGATCTTGGCCGCCTCCTGGATGACGGGCCAGGGCGTTTCCTCACGCTCGTCCCACTCCGAAGCGGCCGGACGGATCACATCCGCGGCGAAGCCGTGAAGCCAGTCACGGACCTGCTTCTGGTCGTCGTTGAGATCGAGCGTGAACTCGGCCATCTTTCCCTCCATGAACTACCGTAAAAATCACTATTACTTGCGGTAACAGAAGTCTGTTACCGGCAAGTAGTCGCTGTCAATCAGTCGGACTCCGATCAGCGCCACCGATGGTCAGGGTGTTACGTTGCGCAGGCGTAACGGACTTGCACGGCCAGTTGAACGGCCAGGGTGGGGAGAGGCGACATGGAGACCACAGGACAGGCCGAAAAACAGCGGACGGCAGCCGAGCAGCGCCGCCGGGAACTGCTGGAGGCTGCCGACCGCGTGGTGCTCAGGGACGGGCCCAAGGCCTCGATGAACGCCATCGCGGCGGAGGCCGGGATCACCAAGCCCATCCTGTACCGGCACTTCGGCGACAAGGGCGGCCTCTACCGCGCGCTCGCCAAGCGCCACACCGACGCGCTGCTGAGCGCACTGCGGGCGGCACTCGACGCCCCCGCCGAGCGCCGCCAGAGGGTGGAGGCGACGCTCGACACCTATCTCGCCGCAATCGAGGCCCGTCCGCAGGTCTACCGCTTCCTGATGCACCCGTCCGACGATCCCGCCCCCTCTCCCGAGCAGGGCTTCGACGTCGGGCGTCACTCCGCCCCGCTGCTGCGCCGGCTCGGCGAAGAGCTCGCCCTGGTGATCGCCGAGCGGGTGGACCTCGGCCCGGACAGCGAGGAGATGGCCCGCATCTGGGGCCATGGCATCGTCGGCATGATGCATGCGGCGGGCGACTGGTGGCTGGGCGAACGCCCCTGCTCACGGGCCCAGTTGGTGCGCAGCCTGGCCGATCTGCTGTGGGGCAGGCTGGCCGCCGCGGGCGACCTGCCGGGCGGGCCCGGCTTCTGACGGCGGGAGAGCGCGGTCAGTCGGTACGTCCCCAGGGCGCCCGGCGGGCCGCGCGCAGTGCCCTCGCCCGGCGCAGCCCGGTCAGCCGGTCCGTGTAGACGGTGCCTTCGAGGTGGTCGCACTCGTGCTGGAGACAGCGCGCGAACCAGCCCGTGCCGTCGACCCGCACCGGCTCCCCGTCGACGGTCATGCCCTCCACCACCGCATGGTCGAAGCGTGGGGTCCCGGCTTCCAGGCCGGGAAGCGAGAGGCAGCCCTCCGGTCCGCGCACCGTGATGCCGTCCGCCTCGACCAGCTTCGGATTGACGAGATGGCCGAGATGACGGACGTCGTCGTCGTCGGGACAGTCGTAGACGAACACCCGCAGCGGTATGCCGATCTGATTGGCGGCGAGACCGACCCCCTGCGCCGCGTACATTGTGGCGAACATGTCCTCGACAAGCCGGGCGAGCGACGGACCGAAGTCGGTGACGTCCTCGCAGGCGCCGTGAAGCACCGGGTCACCGAGCAGAGTCATGGCGCGGACGAGTCCGGAACTGCCGGGGATCGGGCGGTTTCGCATGGCCGTCATCGTACGTTCCGCGTGACCTCCACCTTCCTGGTGGTGCCGCGGTGCGGTCGCCGCGCCGGCAATCGATAGGCTGGGCGCGGACCGATGCAAGGAGGATCTAGGACGATGGCAGGCAACACGGAGCCGTTGTCGCCGCGGGCCAAGCTGGCGGTGACGGCGGGCAAGGCCGCAGCGGCGGTGTCGCGCGCTGCGGGGCGCGGCAGCGGATCGGTGATCGGCGGCCGGGTAGCGCTCAAGCTCGACCCCGACCTGCTGGGGCGGCTGGCGCAACACCTGGACGTGATCCTCGTGTCGGCGACGAACGGCAAGACCACGACGACCCGGCTGATCGCGGAGGCACTGCGGGCCGCCGGCCCGGTCGTGTCCAATGCGCTCGGCGCCAACATGCCGGCGGGTATCACCTCGGCCCTGGCCGGTGGCTCGGACGCGCAGTACGGCGTGATCGAGGTCGACGAGAAGTACCTCGCAGGTGTCGCGCGGGACACCACCCCCAAGGTGATCGCGCTGCTCAACCTTTCGCGCGACCAGCTGGACCGCGCCGCGGAGACCCGGATGCTGGCCGAGAAGTGGCGTGAGGGGCTGTCCGGCTCGAAGGCCGTGATCGTCGCCAACGCCGACGACCCGCTGATCGTCTGGGCGGCGTCCTCCTCCCCCAATGTGGTGTGGGTAGCGGCCGGGCAGGCGTGGAAGGACGACGCCTGGTCCTGCCCGTCGTGCGGCGGTGTGATGCAGCGCCCCGGCGACGACTGGTTCTGCGGCGAGTGCGGTTTCCGCCGCCCCACCCCGAGCTGGGTGCTGCACGGCGACTACGTCCTGGACCCGCACGGCTCGGCGTGGCCGATCCACCTGCAGCTTCCCGGCCGCGCAAACAAGGCGAACGCGGCCAGCTCGGCCGCCGTCGCGGCCGTCTTCGGTGTGCCGCCGCAGGTCGCCCTGGAGCGCATGTATCAGGTGCAGGCCGTCGCCGGCCGCTACGACGTGGTCTCCTTCCTCGGCCGTGAGCTCCGGCTCCTGCTGGCGAAGAACCCGGCGGGCTGGCTCGAAACGTTCTCCCTGATCGACCCGCCGCCCACGCCGGTGATCCTGTCCGTCAACGCCCGGGGCGCGGACGGCACGGACACCTCCTGGCTGTGGGACGTCGACTACACCCAGCTCGCGGGCCACCCGATCTTCGTGCTCGGCGACCGCAAGCTGGACCTCGCGGTCCGGCTCGAAGTGGCCGGTCTCGACTTCCGGGTCTGCGAGAACCTCGACGAGGCCGTGCAGCAGGCCCCGCCCGGCCGTATCGAGGTCATCGCCAACTACACCGCCTTCCAGGATCTGCGCCGTCGTGTCGGCAACTGACCCCGGACCCGGCCACCTCCGGAGAGGACGAAGCATGAGCAACAACAGTCTGCGTCTGGTCTGGGTCTACCCCGACCTGCTGAGCACCTACGGCGACCAGGGCAACGCGCTGGTGGTGGAGCGCCGGGCCCGGCAGCGCGGTCTCGACGTGCAGCGCGTCGACGTGCGCAGCGACCAGCCGATCCCGACGTCCGGCGACATCTATCTGCTCGGCGGCGGTGAGGACCGGCCACAGCGCCTCGCTGCGGAGCGGCTGCGCCGTGACGGCGGTCTCAGCCGGGCCGCGTCCAACGGCGCGATCATCTTCTCGGTCTGCGCCGGCTACCAGATCCTCGGCCACGAGTTCATCAACGACCTCGGTGAGCGCGAGCCCGGTCTCGGCCTGCTCGACGTGGTCTCCACGCGTGGCGAGGGTGCCCGGTGCGTCGGTGACGTGCTGGCCGACATCGATCCGCAGCTGGGCCTGCCGCAGCTGACCGGTTTCGAGAACCACCAGGGCGTCACCCATCTCGGCCCGACGGCACGGCCGTTCGCCCGGGTGCAGCTCGGCCGGGGCAACGGAACGGGTGACGGCACCGAAGGGGCGTACAACGACACGGTCTTCGGTACGTACATGCACGGGCCCGTGATGGCCCGTAACCCGATGATCGCGGACCTGCTCCTGAAGCTGGCCCTCGACGTCAACGCCCTGCCGCCGACGGACGATCGCTGGTACGAGGCGCTGCGCGCCGAGCGCGTCGCGTCGGCGACCCAGCCCGCGTGACCCGTATGACGCGCAATTCGCTCAACTGAGCGGAGTCCAGCAGGCGGACGCCTGGTTCGGTCCCGCCACCCTGCGCCGGTAGGGTGGCGGGGATCCAACCGGACGACGTGGTCCGGTCGTCGGCCCACGTTGCAAAGGTTTCCCGGGCAATGCGTATTGGTGTGCTCACCTCCGGCGGCGACTGCCCCGGCCTCAATGCCGTCATCCGTTCCGTCGTGCACCGCGCGGTGGTCGACCACGGCGACGAGGTCATCGGCTTCCACGACGGGTGGAAGGGCCTCCTTGAGTGCGACTACCGCACGCTCGACCTCGACGCGGTCGGCGGCATTCTCGCCCGCGGCGGTACGATCCTCGGCTCGTCCCGGGTCCAGCCCGCACATCTGCGGGACGGCGTCGAGCAGGCGAAGGGGCACGTCGCCGATCTCGGTCTCGACGCGATCATCCCGATCGGCGGCGAGGGCACGCTCAAGGCGGCCCACCTGCTTTCCGAGGCGGGGCTGCCGATCGTCGGCGTGCCGAAGACCATCGACAACGACATCGCGTCGACCGATGTGACCTTCGGCTTCGACACCGCGGTCGGCGTGGCCACCGACGCCCTCGACCGGCTGAAGACCACCGCCGAGTCGCACCAGCGGGTGCTGATCGTCGAGGTCATGGGCCGCCACACCGGCTGGATCGCACTCCACTCGGGCATGGCGGCCGGTGCGCACGCGATCGTCGTGCCGGAGCGCCCCTTCGACATGGACGAGCTGACCGAGCTGGTCGGCAAGCGTTTCTCGGCGGGCAAGAAGTTCGCGATCGTCGTCGTAGCCGAGGGCGCCAAGCCGCGCGTGGGCTCGATGGAGTTCGAGCAGGGCGCCAAGGACATCTACGGCCACGAGCGGTTCACCGGGATCGCCACGCGGCTCTCCGTCGAGCTGGAGCAGCGCCTGAGCAAGGAGGCCCGCCCGGTGATACTCGGCCATGTCCAGCGTGGCGGCACCCCGACCGCGTACGACCGGGTCCTGGCGACGCGCTTCGGCTGGCACGCGGTCGAGGCGGCGCACCGCGGCGAGTTCGGCATGATGACGGCGCTGCGCGGCACGGATATCACCATGGTGCCGCTGGCCCGGGCCGTGGAGAGCCTGAAGACGGTCCCGGCCGAGCGGTACGCCGAGGCCGAGTGCGTGCTCTGAGCAACACCAGCACCTGAGAACTGCCCCCGGCCGCAGCTGCGGCCGGGGGCAGTTCTACTCTGGTCGGGACAACCGGCACGAAACGGGGACGTCCCCAGCGGGAGTGAACAGATGGATCACAGCGGGCACGGCATGACCATGGATCTGCCGCCGTTCACGCTGGGACGTGGGCTCCAGTTCTCCGCGGACCCCGTATTCCTGATCGGCTGCGTCCTCGCGCTCGGCCTGTACGGCTACGCGGTGCTGCGACTGCGCAGACGCGGGGACGGCTGGCCGGTCAACCGGATCGTCTTCTTCACGGTCGGCGTGCTGAGCATCGCCCTGGTGATGTGCACGAAGCTCAACGACTACGGCATGGTCATGTTCAGCGTGCACATGGTGCAGCACATGGTGATCAGCATGCTGTCGCCGATCCTGCTGCTGCTGGGTGCCCCCGTGACTCTGGCGCTGCGCTCACTGCCGGTCGCGGGCCGTGACCGCACCGGCCCGCGCGAGCTGCTGCTCATGCTGCTGCACAGCCGGTACATGAAGGTCATCACGCATCCGGTCTTCACCATCCCGATGTTCATCGCCAGCCTGTACGCGCTGTACTTCACCCCGCTCTTCGACTTCCTCATGGGCTCGACGACCGGGCACCTCGCGATGATGGTGCACTTCCTCGCCGTCGGACTGGTCTTCTTCTGGCCGATCATGGGCGTCGATCCGGGACCGCACCGGCCCGGCTATGTGATGCGGATGCTGGAGCTGTTCGCCGGGATGCCGTTCCACGCGTTCTTCGGTATCGCGCTGATGATGGCGACCTCTCCGATGGTGGAGACGTACAAGCATCCGCCGGCCTCGCTCGGCATCGACGCGCTCAGCGACCAGAACTGGGCGGGCGGCATCGCCTGGGCCTTCAGCGAGATCCCTTCGGTGCTGGTGCTGATCGCGCTGGTCTTCCAGTGGTACGGATCCGAGCAGCGGACCGCGAAGCGTGCGGACCGCGCCGCCGACCGCGACGGCGACCAGGAGCTGAAGGCGTACAACGCCTATCTCGCCTCGTTGCAGGCGCGCGGACAGTAGCGGTGGAGACGCCTTCCGGGTGACGATGGGGTCCACGGCCGCGCGGCCGACGAGGAGGGTGCGCGCATGTCCGGATCCACGAAGACGATGGGGATGCTCACCGTCGGAGCCCTGGTGGCGGTCACCGCCTACACGGTGGCGCTGGGGAGCAACGGCTGGCTCTGGTTCGGCTGGGTGGTGCTCGGGCTGATCACTGTGGGAATGGTCGCCGCGCGCGACACCTGAGCGGGGCCCTTTGTCCGGCACGGCGGGCGGGCCCGGCCGGGCGCGGGCACGCCCGTCGGCCGACGTCTGGCAGAACACGGCCCCGGGGCGGGTCGGGCGGAGCGAGGAGCCAATCCGGTGTTCTACTACGTGCTCAAATACGTCATTCTGGGGCCACTGCTGCGCTTGCTGTTCCGGCCCAGGATCGAGGGACTGGAACACATCCCGGAGGACGGTGCGGCCATCGTCGCCGGCAACCACCTGTCGTTCTCCGACCATTTCCTGATGCCCGCGATCATCAAACGGCGCATCACCTTCCTCGCCAAGGCGGAGTACTTCACCGGCCCGGGTCTCAAGGGGAGGCTGACTGCCGCGTTCTTCCGCAGCGCGGGGCAGATTCCGGTGGACCGGTCCGGGAAGGATGCGGGGCAGGCCGCGATCCGTGAAGGGCTCGGGGTACTGAGCAAGGGCGAGCTGCTCGGGATCTACCCCGAGGGCACCCGTTCGCACGACGGCCGGCTCTACAAGGGCAAGGTCGGTGTCGCGGTCATGGCGCTCAAGGCGCGGGTGCCCGTCGTGCCGTGCGCGATGGTCGGTACGTTCGAGATCCAGCCTCCCGGCAGGGTCGTACCCCGCATCAAGCAGGTCACCATCCGCTTCGGTCAGCCGCTGGACTTCTCCCGCTACGCGGGCATGGAGGATCAGAAAGCGGCGATCAGGGCGGTCACCGACGAGATCATGTACGCGATCCTCGGGCTCTCCGGTCAGGAGTACGTCGACGAGTACGCGGCCAAGGTGAAGGCCGAACAGGCCGAGCAGGCGAAGAAGTTCCCCAAACGGCGACGCTGACGGCGAATCCGCGAGGGGCGAACTCCCATGGTCCGACGGGCCGGCCACCGCCTAGCGTCCACCTCATGAGCAAGGGACACGCATGGGTTCTCGGAGCAACGGGACAGATCGGGCGGGTGGCCGTGCGGGCGCTCGCCGAGGACGGCTGGAAGGTGACGGCGGCCTCGCGCGCGGGCGGCCGGGACGAGCGATGGGCCGATGAGGTCCGGGCGGTCACCCTCGACCGCGACGAGGAGGGTGCACTCGCCGCGGCGCTGGGCGACGGGTGCGATGTGCTGGTCGACATGGTGGCGTACGGCCAGCAGCACGCCCGGCAGCTGACCGGGCTCGCCGACCGGATCGGTTCGGCCGTTGTCATCTCCAGCGGCGCGGTGTACCAGGACGACCGCGGCCGCAGTTTCGACACGCAGGGCCAGGCCGACGGCGCTCCGCAGTACCCGCTACCGATCCCGGAGACACAGGCCACGGTGGCACCCGGCGATGCCACATACGGGACCCGGAAGATCCAGCTTGAGCGGGATCTGCTGGCAGCGGGTGACACCCTGCCGGTGACGCTGCTGCGGGCCGGTGCGATCCATGGCCCGTACTGCCGCTCCCCGCGCGAACTGTACTTCGTGAAAAGGCTCCTGGACGGCCGCAGGCGCCGGGTGCTCGCGCACAATGGCGCGAGCCGGTTCCATCCGGTCCATGTGTCCAACATCGCCGAGCTGATCAGGCTGGCCGCCCAGCGGCCCGGATCGCGGGTGCTCAACGCGGGCGATCCGCAGGCGCCCACGGTCGCGGAGATCGCGTCGGCGATCGACGGCGTGCTCGGCCTGGAGACGGATACGGTGCTGGTGGACGGACCGCCTCCCGCGGGGCACGTGGGCGAGACGCCGTGGAGCAGTGCCCATCCCATCGTGTACGACATGACGGCCGCCGAGAAGGAGATCGGCTACCGGCCCGTGACCGGCTATGCGGAGTCGCTGCCGGAGACCGTGGAGTGGCTCGCCGCGCGGCTGGACGGACGGGACTGGCGGGACGCCTTCCCTGCGATGCTGCGGACGTACGGCGAGGTGCTCTTCGACTACTCGGCGGAGGACGCCTGGCTGGAGCGGTACGACCGGGGGGTGTGAACGGTCCTCGTACGGAAGGACGGGCGGCCGGTGGTTCCTGTCCGGCCGCCCGTCCCCGTCACTCAGTCGCCTACTACGGCTTGGGCGTGGCGTGCGGGGTGCACGTCACATCCTGCCCGTCGGTCTGCCCGGTGAGCAGGTAGGTGTCCACCCGCCCGTTGATGCAGGGGTTGACCAGGCCCGTGACGCCGTGCGAACCGGCGTCCTGCTCGGTGATCAGACGCGAGCCCTTGAACCGCTTGTGCAGCTCGACGGCGCCCTCGTACGGGGTGGCGGCGTCACGCGTGGACTGCACGATCAGCACCGGCGGCAGGCCCTTGCCGGTCTTGACCTCCACCGGGGTCTGCTGCTTGGCCGACCAGGTCGCACAGGGCAGGTTCATCCAGGCGTTCGCCCAGGTCATGAACGGGTAGTCCTTGTGCAGCCGGGTGTTGTCGCGGTCCCACTTCTGCCAGTTGGTGGGCCACTTGGCGTCCGCGCACTCGACGGCCGTGTACACGGCGTTGCCGTTCTCGGAGGAGGCGTTCCCCGCGAGGTCCGACATGTCGGGGCCCGCGGCGTCGACCAGCGCCTGGGTGTCGCCGGCCCGGTAGTTGCTCCAGGTCCGGGCGATGCGCACCCAGGTGGAGTCGTAGTACGGCGCGCTCTGGAAGAATCCGATGAGCTCGGCGGGTCCGACGACGCCACCGATCGGGTTCTTCTTGGCCGAGGCACGCAGCTTCAGATACTCCTGCTCGACCTGGGCAGGCGTTGTGCCGATGTGGAAGGCCGCGTCGTTCTGGGCGACCCATGCCTTCCAGTCGTCCCAGCGCTTCTGGAAGGCGATGTCCTGGTTGAGGTTGGCCTCGTACCAGATGTTGTCCTTCGCCGGATTGACCACGCTGTCGACGACCATGCGCCGGACGTGGTCCGGGAACAGCGTGCCGTAGACCGCCCCGAGGTAGGTGCCGTAGGAGACGCCCAGGAAGTTGAGCTTCTCCTCACCGAGCGCGGCGCGGATGACATCCAGGTCGCGTGCGGTGTTCGGCGTGGTCATGTGCGGCAGCATGTCGCCGCTGCGCTCGGCGCAGCCGTCCGCGTACTCGGCGGCGAGCTTGCGCTGGGCGAGCTTGTCGGCCTCGCTGTCGGGCACCGGGTCGGGCTTCGGGGCCTTCACGAACTCCTGCGGGTCGACGCAGGAGATCGGCGCCGAGTGGCCGACACCACGGGGGTCGAAGCCGACGAAGTCGTACGCCTGCGCGGTCTTCGTCCACAGCGGGTTCTTACTGGTGATCCGGGTGGGGAAACGCAGCCCGGAACCACCGGGACCGCCCGGGTTGTAGAGCAGCGCCCCCTGCCGCTCATCCTTCGTGCCGGTGCTGACGTGCCGGTCGACCGCGAGCTTGATCTGCTTGCCGTCGGGCTTGGCGTAGTCGAGCGGCACGGTCACCCAGCCACACTGAATAGGTGTGGCCAGGGCCCAGTCGGCCGGGCAGTCCTTCCAGTCGATGCCCGCGTGGGCCGCCCGTGCGGCGGCGATCTGGACGCCGCGCGACTCCGAACCGGTCTGGTGGCGGCTGTCGGCTGCGGCAGTCGGTGCGACTATCGCGCCGGCTATCAGCGCGCCCGCGATCAGAGTGCCGGCCGAGCCGAGCACTGCTGTGCGTGTCAAGTGGAACCTCCCCCATTGTCTGAAGCGCCGCAGGTAGCGGCGCAATTCATATCGGGTCTTCCCGCGGATCCTGTCGCCTACGGGGTGCCTGGGAACAGGCTGCACACGCACTTCTTTACCGAATCGATAACCGGAGACCCATGTCCCGCTGAGCGGTGTTCACCCGCGTGCGGCGTCCAGCAGTTCGCCCAGGGCGCCGTCCAGGACGGTACGCAGCAGTCGAGCATCGGGGGCCACGGCGGTCACCAGCACGCCGGGGCCGGCGAGACGGGTGAGTACGGCGGTCGGCCCCAACAGTCGCGTCTCGGGGCATTCGTGCTCGAATGCCGGGTCCACGAACAGGAGTTGACCGACCGCGCGATGGCCGCCGAGTACCGCCCCACCGTCCCAGCCGCCGGGCGCCCCGGGACCGTACGCCACCTCCTGGTCGAGCAGCGGACGACCGGCGCGGTGGACGGTGAGGCGGGCGCCGAGGGTGCCGGTGGACTCGTCGTGCCGGCCGAGGATCTGCTCCTCACGCAGCACCAGTCGTGCCGTGGCGCCCAGTTCGACCCGGGTGGTCATGTGCAGCTCGCTGCCGGACGCGGAAATGAGCTGCTCCGGCAGCCAGTTGAGTACGGCCCGATTACCCACGGTCAACGTGATGTCGTACGAGGCGGGTTGCGGTGTCCGCCCCGGTCCGGGCAGCGCTACGGTGGCCGCGGCAGAGTCCACCGTGAGCCGGGCGCCCTCCTCGACGCACGCAGCGATGGAGAGCCGGTCGCCGCCCAGCGGTGCGCTCATCGCGCCGACGACGGTGACGCGGGCGTACGGGGCGGTGGCGGCTCTGGTCCGGCGCAGGGCGAGCGGCCCGTCGCTCTCCAGCACGGGAAGGGCCGTGGCACCGCGGCCGTCGAGGACGGCGGTGATCCGGGCAGCCGCCTGGACGCTCATGCGGTCCAGGCGGCGAGCTGTGCGCGCACCCAGGCAGCCACGGGTCCGACCCCTTCGCCGGAGGTGAGAGAGGTGAAGGCCACGGGAAGTGCGCCGCGCTGCTGTGCGGCATCGTGGGCCATCCGGTCCAGGTCGGAGCCGACGTACGGGGCGAGGTCGGTCTTGTTGATCACGAGGAGGTCGGAGGTGGTGACGCCGGGGCCGCCCTTGCGCGGGATGTCGTCACCGCCCGCCACGTCGATGACGAAGATCTGGGCGTCGACGAGGCCCTTGGAGAAGGTGGCGGTGAGATTGTCGCCGCCCGACTCGACGAGGATCAGATCGAGAGGTCCGACGCTGTCCTCCAGGTCCTCGACGGCTTCGAGGTTGGCGGAGATGTCGTCACGGATGGCGGTGTGCGGGCAGGCGCCGGTCTCGACTGCCTGAATGCGCTCGGGCGGGAGTACGGCGTTGCGGAGCAGGAACTCGGCGTCCTCACGGGTGTAGATGTCGTTGGTGACGACGGCGATGGACAGCTGGTCACGCAGCGCGCGGCAGAGCGCGGCGACCGTCGCCGTCTTGCCGGAGCCGACCGGCCCGCCGAGCCCGATGCGCAGGGCACGGCGGATGCCGTCCGGACGTGCGGCGTCGGCGCTCACCGCGGCCGGGCCGTCGTGGGAGTGGTCGAGATGCATGGGGGTGCGGCTCCTGGTGGTGGGGTGTGATGCGTGTGGTTCTACGACGCGAACAGGCGGACCGGCCAAGCGGCGTGGGCTTCGGCGGTGATGTCGAGCAGCGGCGCCGAGGCGGCGGGCAGCGCGTCGATACCCCTCCGTGCGGCGGCGGCAGCCTGTTCGGCGACCCGGTCGAGTTCGGGTGCCAGGCGGGCGAGGACAGCGGTGGCCTCGAACGGGTTCAGGGAGAGCAGCCGGACCACCGCGGTGGCCGGTCCGCTGACCGTCTCGTACGCCACGCAGTGCGCCGCGTCCTCGGCCCCGAGCCCCGCCGCACGTGCGGTGAGGCCGAGCACGACGGGCTGGTGGGCGCCGCGCGGGCGGGCTCGGGCGAGCGCGGCGAGTTCGGGGCTGGGCCAGGTGGCCCGGGCGGCCCGCATCAGCTGACGGCCGAGCTTGCGCGCGACCGCCCGCAGGGCCGGCGACGGGGTGCGCGCGTCGGCGGCCTCGTCGAGAGCGAGCGGGTCGAGGCCGTGGGCGGCTGCCGCGGCGAGTGCCGCGGTGGTGAGTCCGGTGGTGTGCAGGCGGCCCCGGCAGAAGGCGGCCAGGTCCTCGGCGTTTCGGATGCGTCCTGCCTCGACGGCCGGTTCGGCGCCGCCCGAGTGGGCGTGGCCACCGGCGGGGAACCGGCCGTCGGCGAGGACGAGCAGAGCTGCGCGGCTCATCACATGCCCCGTCTCAGAAGAGGAAGTAACGTTGGGCCATGGGGAGTTCGGCAGCGGGCGCGGGTTCGACCGGTTCGCCGTCGACGGTCACGGCGAAGCTGTCCGGGTCGACGTGGACGCGCGGCAGGGCATCGTTCTCCCGCATGTCCGCCTTGGTCACGCCACGGGTACTGGTGATCGGTACGAACCTCTTGCCGAGTCCGAGGCGTTCGGGCAGTCCGTCCTCGATGGCCGCGCTCGCCACGAAGTTGAACGAGTTCGCGGCGGGGGCCCTGCCGAGTGCGCCGAACATGGGCCTGGGCATGACCGGCTGCGGTGTGGGGATGGACGCGTTGGCGTCACCCATCTGCGCGTAGGCGATCTGTCCGCCCTTGATGACGGTCTGCGGTTTGACGCCGAAGAACGCCGGCTCCCACAGCACCAGGTCGGCGAGTTTGCCGGTCTCGACGGATCCGATCTCCTGGTCAAGGCCCTGGGCGACGGCCGGATTGATGGTGTATTTGGCGACATAGCGACGGACCCGGTGATTGTCGGCCCGCCCGTCGCCGGGCAAGGGGCCACGGCGCTTCTTCATCACATGGGCGGTCTGCCAGGTGCGCAGGACGACTTCGCCGACGCGGCCCATCGCCTGGGCGTCGGAGGAAATGATCGAGATCCCCCCGAGGTCGTGGAGGATGTCCTCGGCAGCGATGGTGGACGGCCGGATCCGCGATTCGGCGAACGCCAGGTCCTCCGGCACGGCGGGGTTGAGATGGTGGCAGACCATCAGCATGTCGAGGTGTTCCTCGAGGGTGTTGACGGTGTGCGGCCGGGTCGGATTGGTCGAGCTCGGCAGAACGTAAGGCTCGGAGACCACGGTGATGATGTCCGGGGCATGCCCGCCGCCGGCGCCTTCGGTGTGGTACGCGTGAATGGAGCGCCCGGCGATCGCGGCGAGGGTGTCGGCGACGAATCCGGCCTCATTGAGGGTGTCCGTGTGGATGGCGAGCTGCGCGCCGCTCTCCTCGCACACCTTCAGGCAGGCGTCGATGACGGCCGGGGTTGCCCCCCAGTCCTCATGAATCTTGAATCCAATTGCCCCGCCCCGCAGTTGGGCCCGCATGGCGTCGCCGGACATCGTGTTGCCCTTGCCGAGCAGCCCGATGTTGACGGGGTAGGTCTCCAGCGCCTCGAACATCCGGCCCAGGTGCCAGGCACCCGGGGTGACCGTGGTCGCCTTCGTGCCCTCGGCCGGTCCGGTGCCGCCACCGACGAGCGTGGTGACACCGGCGGAGAGCGCCTGGTCGACGATGGTCGGCGAGATGAAGTGAACATGCGCGTCAATGGCGCCGGCCGTCACGAACTTCCCGTTGCCCGCGATGATTTCGGTCTCGGGGCCGATGACGAGGTCGGGGTGGACGCCGTCCATCGTGTCCGGGTTGCCGGCCTTGCCGATCCCGGTGATCCGGCCGTCGCGCATGCCGATGTCCGCCTTGACGATGCCCCAGTGGTCGATAATGACGGCGCCGGTGATGACGGTGTCGGGGGCTCCTTCGGCGCGGGTGGTGCGCGCCTGGCCCATCGACTCGCGGATCACCTTGCCGCCGCCGAACACCGCCTCGTCGCCCGCGAGTCCGGGACCACCGGAGCGGTCCTCCTCGACCTCGACGAGCAGATCGGTGTCGGCGAGCCGGATACGGTCGCCGGTGGTGGGACCGAACAGATCGGCGTACACGGCACGGTTGAGCTCAGCCATCGAGGGCACCTCCGGTTTCGCCGCGCAGGCCCGGGACGACGCGCCGTCCGGCGAGCGGCACGAGTTCGATGTCGACAGGGATGCCGGGCTCGAAGCGGACGGCGGTTCCGGCGGCGATGTTCAGCCGCAGGCCGTGCGCGGCCGAACGGTCGAAGTCCAGACCGGGGTTGGCCTCGGCAAAGTGGTAGTGCGAGCCCACCTGAACGGGCCGGTCCGCGACGTTGAGGACGGTGAGGCGGGTGACGGCTCGGCCGGCGTTGAGCGGCACGGCCCCGTCCGCGTAAAGGATCTCTCCGGGGATCACGGCGGCCGCCTCGTCAGACGATCGGGTCATGGACGGTGACGAGCTTGGTGCCGTCCGGGAAGGTGGCCTCGACCTGGACGTCGTGGATCATCTCGGGGATCCCGTCCATGACGTCGTCGCGGGTGAGCACCTTCCGCCCGGACACCATCAGCTCCGAGACCGTACGGCCGTCACGGGCACCCTCCAGCAGATGCGCAGTGATCAGCGCGACCGCCTCGGGGTGGTTGAGCCGCAGTCCACGCGCCAGGCGCTTCTGCGCCACATCGGCAGCCACATGAATGAGCAGGCGTTCCTGCTCATGCGGGGTCAGTTGCAACGCGTCCACCTCACAGTCTTCCGCCCAGTCCGGTTCTGGGCGCAGCGAGCCACTCACCGCATTCAACAGACTGTTGAACGACGAATCACTGTCTTCCAGCGAGGTATCGCAGGTTAGGACGCAAGTTTTTCCGGCGCGTTAACTGCTCTTTTACAGATCCATGGACATCAGCCCGCGCAAGCCGCCCTCCAGCACCTCGGGCGCCGCGTCCCCGAGCATCGCCGGCTGCGCAATGAACCGCCGGCGGCGGCCCGGCACCCAGCAAGCCGGAGCCGGCCCTGGTGGGCCGAGCCCCACCGTCACGGCGGCCGCGCACCCCCGCCGCAGCGGACGGGAGCACGGCTTTTGCGTGCAAGGGCGGTCAGTTGCCCGCGTCGCGCTGTCCCCGGTGTTCCGCCGCGATGCCGAAGCGTCGCCGTTCGCCCGGAGCGGACACCGTGGAGCCGATCGAGGAGACCGAGCTGATCACCTGCTCCTCCACAACGGCCGCGTCGTTCTCGAGTCGCTCCAGGTCAGCGGCTGAGACGAGCGCGACGAGCGGCTTTCCGTGCCGCGTCACCACAACCCGCTCGCCGCCGTAGACGACGCGGTTGATCAGTTCGGCGAGTTCAGCTCGCGCTTGCGTCACCGGAATCTCGTAGGCCATAGTCCCCATCATAACCTTCTGTACGTCCTGTACATTTTTTACAGATGCCCGCGCAGGCCGCGTACAGACACCGGAGGAGAGGCCTCGCCATGTTCCGCCCTGCCGCCCGTTACGTACTGCCCGAGTTCACCGAGCGCACGACCGACGGGACCCGCACCCTCGACCCGTACTCCAAGCTGCTCGCCGAGCGCATCGTCTTCCTCGGCACCGCGGTCGACGACACCGCCGCCAACGACCTGATCGCGCAGTTCATGTATCTGGAGCACGCCGCGCCCGACCGGCCGATCTCCCTCTACATCAACTCCCCCGGCGGCTCATTCGGCGCCATGTCCGCCATCTACGACACGATGGGGTACCTCACCTGCGAGGTGGAAACGTTCTGCCTCGGCCAGGCCGGCTCCAGCGCGGCGGTCCTGCTCGCCGCGGGCGCTCCCGGCCGGCGGCACGCCCTGCCCGGGGCCAGGGTCGTCGTCCAGCAGCCCGAACTCCCGGAGCCGGTGCAGGGCCAGCCGTCCGATCTGGAGATCGAGGCGCGGGAACTGGCCCGCGTCCACGAGCTGCTCACCGGCATGCTGGCTCGTCATACCGGCCGCAGCACCGAGCGGATCGCCGCCGACTTCGAGCGCGACCTCATCCTCGACGCCGCCGGAGCCAAGGCGTACGGACTGGTGGACCACGTCCTGGAGAACCGCAAGACGTCGCTCCCGCGGAACAGCGCGAGGTGAACCACTGATGCAGCCACCCCACCTCCCGCCGCTGCCCGCACTGACGCGCGCCGAGGCCGAGTTCATCGACTGCTACCTGGAAGTGCTCGACCAGCTGGGCCGGATCAACCCTGCCCGCGGCAGCGACACCTACGGTGCGCTGCGCGCTGCCCAGGCACTCGCCTCGCGGGCGGGCGCCCTGCGGGACGCGCTCACATTGATGCACGAGCGGGGTGAAGCACAGATCCACGCCGCCACGTTGGCGCAGGCACTGCGCGTGTTGGACGGAGAACGGCGGGCCGGACGGGTCACCGTGCCCCCGGCCCCGATGAGTTGATCATCTCTCCGTCGGCGACACGCCCGGCGTGGTGATCGACATTTATCGCTCATCCAGCGCAAGGAATCCCCCGCGAGAGGGACGACTCGACTTGCGCCGCCGGCGTGGACGGTGAGCGAAATATGCCGTTCCCCTGCTGGTACGAGACCGCTGGAGGATGCCTGACGGGTACACAAATCACCCTCTAACCACCCAAACAGACCATCGATGTCAAATCTTCCATATCGCTGTTTTGCTCCGAAAATCCACCAGCGCGTGAGTCAAGATCCGTGGGACGACAAGCCCCCGCCACCACGGCGAGGCGGTCCGGGCGGACGCCGAGTCCTGCCGCCGCCCGGATGACTGGTCGACAGAAGTGGATCGGCAGGAGTGGAGGACCCGAGCACAACGGGTCGACCGGGCATCCGGTCGCCCCTCGGGGTGAAGCCGTATCGCGCGGCCGGGCAACTTCGCCAGCCCGAACCCGACAGGTCATCCTTCACAGGCGGCTGACGAAGGGTTGCGCATGAATGCGCAGGTTCATGTCCCGTTTCTGATCACCCGGGCCGGCACTGCCACGGTTCTGACGCTTGCCGCAGTCGGCGGCTCCGTGATCGTCCCCGGCGCCGTGGCCGACGCCCAGCCCGCAACGCGGTCAACGAAGGCACTCAAGATCGCCGCGTCGAAGAAAGGATCGCCGTACCGGTACGGGGCCACCGGCCCCCACCGTTTCGACTGCTCCGGGCTGACGCAGTACGCGTTCAAGAAGGTGGGCAAGAAGCTCCCACGCACGGCCCAGCAGCAGTACAACAAGACCCGCCACGTCTCGGCGTCGAAACGGAAACGCGGCGATCTGGTCTTCTTCCACTGGGGGCGCAGCGTCTACCACGTGGGCATCTACGCCGGCAGAGGGAAGATCTGGCACTCCCCGAAAACCGGTTCCGTCGTGCGGCTGGAGAAGATCTGGACGAGGAGCGTCTGGTACGGACGAGTTCGCTGATCCCCTCCGCCCCTCCTCCGGCTCCCCCATTCACCACGTGCTTCAGTGCACCAGGGAGCCAGTCACCAGAAACAGCCCCAGCACGGCGAGCGCCGCGCCGCTGCCGCCCTCGATGGCGCGGGCGGTACGCGGCCGGCGCAGCCACCGGCCCAGGCGGTCCACCAGGAGCGCCACGGACGGGAACCAGATCAGCGCGAGCCGCGGGACGCGCAGCAAAATCCTGGGGAGGGGCGGCTGCCCGTCAGAGACGAATTGCGGCCGCGCGCCGCCCCAGGGTCCGAATGACGGTCCGATCGGCTTGCCGGTCAGGTCAGATCAGGTCAGTGGCGCGGTCCGCAGGATGGTGGCCACCGCGGCCGCGATCTGCACCTCCGTCAGATCGGCGCGTGCGGTGAGCCGCAGCCGCGAGATGCCGTCCGGGACCGACGGCGGGCGGAAGCAGCCCACCGCGATCCCAGCCGCGCGGCAGTCGGCCGCCCAGCGCACCGCCGCGTCCGGCGAAGGCGCCCGAACCGAGACGACTGCGGCGTCGGGGCGTACGGCGGTCAGCCCTTCCGCGGTCAGCCGTTCGTACAGTGCGGTGGCGACCGTACGGGCCCTGCCCGCGCGTGCCGGCTCGCGGCGCAGTAGGCGCAGGCTCGCGAGAGCCGCGCCCGTCGCGGCCGGTGCGAGCCCGGTGTCGAAGATGAAGGTGCGGGCCGCGTTGACCAGATGGTCGATCACCCGGGCCGGCCCGAGGACCGCTCCGCCCTGACTGCCCAGGGACTTGGAGAGGGTCACGGTGGTGACGATCCCGTCACCACCCGCGAGACCGGCGGCGGCGAGGGCCCCGCGCCCGCCCTCCCCGAGCACGCCCAGGCCATGCGCGTCGTCGACGAGCAGCGCGGCGCCCTCCGTACGGCAGACATCGGCCAGTTCCCGCAGCGGCGCGGCGTCTCCGTCGACGGAGAAGACCGAGTCGGTGACGGTCAGGGCGCGGCCGCAATGCGCCTGCAGCTCCCTGGCGACGGCTGCGGGATCGGCGTGGGGTACGACGGCGGTGTCCGCCCGGGAGAGGCGGCAACCGTCCACGATGGAGGCGTGATTGCCCGCGTCGGAGACGATCAGGGAGCCACGACCGGTGAGGGCGGTGAGCGCGGCAAGGTTGGCCGCGTAGCCGGAGGAGACGACCAGGGCCGCTTCGAAACCGCAGAATTCGGCCAGTTCGCGTTCGAGGTCGGCGTGCAGCGCGGTGGAACCGGTGACCAGCCGGGAGCCGGTGGCGCCCGCACCCCACCGGTACGCGGCCTCGGCGGCGGCCGCGGTCACCTCGGGGTGGCGGGTGAGGCCCAGGTAGTCGTTGCTCGCGAGGTCCAGCAGTTCCGGCTCGGCAGGGCGGGGGCGCAGGGTACGGACGAGCCCGGCATCCGCACGGCGGCGCGCCTCGTCATCGATCCAGTCGAACGGGGCGAAGGACATGTCGGCGGTCCCTTTTGTAGGCAGCCCACAGACCCTAACCGGGGGTGCGGCCCGTCATGGTGTGGCAATACACACACACTCTGTGGGCTCTATTGTCCGGTTCCTCCTTGGCTGCGGGGGGTGCCGTAAGCCAGGATCATGACCATGGACCTCCTGAACACGTTGGTGGACAAGGGGCTGCGGCGTGAGCTGCCGACCCGCGAAGAAGCACTCGCCGTGCTGGCGACCTCGGACGACGAACTGCTCGAAGTGGTGGCCGCTGCCGGGAAGGTGCGCCGTCAGTGGTTCGGCCGACGGGTGAAGCTGAACTATCTGGTCAATCTCAAGTCCGGGCTCTGCCCCGAGGACTGCTCGTACTGCTCGCAGCGGCTCGGCTCGAAGGCCGAGATCCTCAAGTACACCTGGCTGAAACCGGACGAGGCGTCGAAGGCCGCCGCCGCCGGGGTGGCGGGCGGCGCGAAGCGTGTCTGTCTGGTGGCGAGCGGCCGCGGTCCGACGGACCGGGACGTCGACCGGGTGTCGCAGACGATCGAAGCCATCAAGGAACAGAACGAGGGCGTCGAGGTGTGCGCCTGCCTCGGTCTGCTCTCCGCCGGGCAGGCGGACCGGCTGCGTTCTGCGGGCGCCGACGCGTACAACCACAACCTCAATACGTCCGAGGGGACGTACGGGGACATCACCACCACCCACACCTATGCGGACCGGGTGGAGACCGTCCAGCAGGCGCAGGCCGCGGGGCTCTCGGCGTGCTCCGGGCTGATCGCCGGGATGGGTGAGAGCGACGCGGATCTGGTCGACGTCGTCTTCTCGCTGCGCGAGCTGGACCCGGACTCGGTTCCGGTGAACTTCCTGATCCCGTTCGAGGGGACCCCGCTCGCCAAGGAGTGGAACCTCACCCCGCAGCGCTGTCTGCGCATTCTGGCGATGGTCCGGTTCGTCTGCCCGGATGTCGAGGTCCGGCTCGCGGGCGGCCGCGAAGTGCATCTGCGCTCGATGCAGCCGCTCGCCCTGCACCTGGTCAACTCGATCTTCCTGGGCGACTATCTGACCAGTGAGGGCCAAGCGGGACAGGCGGATCTGGACATGATCGCGGACGCCGGTTTCGAGGTGGAGGGCGCGGGTACGACGACGCTGCCCCGGCACCGTACGGACGCTGCGGCCGAGACCGGTGGCGGCTGCGGCTCGCACACGGGGGGCTGTGTGCCCTGCGGTGACGTGGCCGACGAACCGGGGGACACCGAGGCCGAAGTGCCGGGCGCGCGAACGGATCTGGTGGCGGTCCGCCGTCGTGGCGCGGGAACGGATCTCGCACCCAATGCCTGAACCCCTCTCCCCAGCCGAGCTGCGGACCCTGGACCGGGACCACGTCTGGCATCCGTACGGCCCGATGCCGGGCCGGCAGGAGCCGCTGGTGGTGGAGTCCGCGTCCGGGGTGCGTCTCCGGCTCGCCGAACCAGCTTACGGGCAGAACGAGTTGGTCGACGGCATGTCGTCCTGGTGGTCGGCGGTGCACGGCTACAACCACCCGGTGCTCAATGAGGCGGCGCGTGGCCAGCTGGACCGGATGAGCCATGTGATGTTCGGCGGGCTCACCCATGAGCCCGCCGTGCGGCTGGCCGCCAGGCTGGTCGAGATCACACCGGAGCCGCTGCGCCATGTCTTCCTCGCCGACTCGGGTTCGGTGTCGGTCGAGGTCGCGGTGAAAATGTGTCTGCAGTACTGGAACTCGACCGGAAAGCCCGCCAAACAGCGGCTGCTGACCTGGCGCGGCGGCTACCACGGGGACACCTGGCAGCCGATGTCGGTCTGCGACCCCGAGGGCGGAATGCATGAGCTGTGGTCGGGGGTGCTGCCGCGACAGGTCTTCGCCGACGAGCCGCCGGGCGGCTTCGACGAGGAACCGGATGAGACGTACGTACAGCATCTGCGGGAGCTGATCGCGCAGCATGCCGACGAGCTGGCCGCGGTGATCGTGGAGCCGGTGGTGCAGGGTGCGGGCGGGATGCGGTTCCACTCCCCCGGCTATCTGCGGGTGCTGCGCGAGGCGTGCGACGCCCATGACGTGCTGTTGGTGTTCGACGAGATCGCGACCGGTTTCGGGCGTACCGGGGAACTGTTCGCCGCCGGGCATGCCGGGGTCTCGCCCGACGTGATGTGCGTCGGCAAGGCGCTGACCGGCGGCTATCTGACGATGGCGGCAACCCTCTGCACCTCGCGGGTGGCGGACGGTATCTCGCGCGGCAAGGTCCCGGTGCTCGCGCACGGGCCGACCTTCATGGGCAATCCGCTGGCCGCATCGGTGGCCCTCGCCTCGATCGATCTGCTGCTCGGCCAGGACTGGCAGCAGGAGGTCAAGCGCCTGGAAGCGGGGTTGCTGGGAGGCCTGGCCGAGGCTCGTGCGATCGCAGGTGTACGGGATGTACGCGTTCTGGGCGCCATCGGCGTCGTACAGCTCGATCACGACGTGAACATGGCGGCGGCCACCGAGGCCGCGGTCCGTGAGGGCGTGTGGCTGCGCCCGTTCCGGGACCTCATCTACACGATGCCGCCGTATGTGACGGACGGCGACGATCTGGCGCGTATCTGCCGTGCGATGTGCGCGGCGGCGCGGGAGGGCTGAGATGTCGGTACTGATGGTGAGCGGTACGGGTACGGAGATCGGCAAGACGGTCGTCACGGCGGCCGTGGCCGCGGTGGCGGTCGCCGCCGGGCGTTCGGTGGCCGTGCTCAAGCCTGCCCAGACGGGCGTTGCGCCGGGCGAGCCGGGCGATGTCTTCGAGGTGCGCAGGCTTGCCGGCGAGGCGGTGACCGGCCTCGAACTGGCCCGTTTCCCCGAGCCGTTGGCGCCGGACACGGCCGCGCGACGGGCGGGCCTGGCGCCCGTGCGCCCGGAACAGATCGCGGAGGCGGCCGAGAAACTGGCCACCGAGCACGATCTGGTGCTGGTCGAGGGCGCGGGAGGGCTGCTCGTACGGTTCGACGACGAAGGCGCCACGCTCGCGGACGCGGCACGGCTGCTCGGAGCCCCGGTCCTGGTCGTGGTACCCGCCGGGCTCGGCACGCTCAATTCCACCGCGCTGACCTCGGAGGCGCTGCGGGCGCGCGGGCTGGAGTGCCTGGGCGTGGTCGTGGGCAGCATGCCCGCCGAACCCGATCTGGCCGCGCGCTGCAATCTCGTCGATCTGCCGGTGGCGGCGGGCGCGCCGCTCCTGGGCACCGTACCGGCGGGCGCGGGCACCCTCACACCCGCCGAATTCCGTGCCAGGGCGGCAAGTTGGCTGACCCCGGAGTTGGGCGGGAACCGGACCGCCGACTAGCGGCTGAGCGGCCCAGGACGGGGCAGAATCAAAGTAGCCGTACTTTACCGGCCGGATTTCTCACGTCGGGCAGCTCCGGTCGGGCGGCCCCGCCCGACCGAGCAGTCCGGTGCAGCCGGTCCTGTCGAGGAGGTCCGTCATGCATCTGCGGAGCACGAAGATCCCGAAGGACGCGGTGCACCACCCGGTCTTCGCCCGTTTCTACGCCCGCATGAGTGTGGCGGCGGAGACCAAGGCCGGGATGGCTGCCATTCGCTCGGATCTGCTCGCCGGTCTGTCCGGACGCATCATCGAGATAGGTGCGGGAAACGGCCTGAACTTCGCCCACTATCCGCCCGCCGTCTCCGAAGTGGTGGCGATCGAACCCGAGCGCAGCCTGCGGCAGTTGGCAGTACGGTCCGCGCTGCGTGCCGGTATTCCGGTGGATGTCGTGCCGGGTGCCGCGGAGGCGCTGCCGGTGAAGAGCGAGGCGTTCGACGGGGCCGTCGCGTCACTGGTGCTGTGCACCGTACGGAATCTCGAACGGTCGCTCGCGGAGATCGAGCGGGTGCTGCGCCCCGGCGGGGAGCTGCGCTTCTTCGAGCATGTGCGGGCCGATGACCGCGCCATGGCGACGGTGCAGCAGGCACTGGACCGCACGGTGTGGCCACTGCTGGGCGGCGGGTGCCATACGGCGCGGGACACGCTCACCGCGATCGAGGAGGCCGGGTTCGTGGTGGAGACGTACCGCAAAGTGAAGATGCCGGACTGGGGGATCCGGCTCCCCACCTCTGCGTGCGTGCTGGGCGTGGCCCGCCGGACGACGGTGGTGGACGCCTCCTGAGGCGTGCGGGCCTGTCTTTCGGATCAGGCCTAGAAGATTCATGAAGATCTTGGGGTTCTGGCCCCGCCGCGTGAGCGGCGGGGCCAGACTCGTTTTCGTGGTGATGGGGGAATGGGTCGGGGAGACGATCGGGCCGGATGTGTGGGAGACGTGCCGGGAGTTGATCCCGGTAGGGAGTGTGTTCGCGTTCCTGGCCGAGCATCGCGGTGCGCTGTTCCCGGTGGTGATGTTCGAGGACATGTACCCGTCGGCGAACGGGCGGCCGAGTATGCCGCCGCAGATCCTGGCCGCGGCGATCACGCTGCA